>NZ_VFOO01000001.1:3114755-3426230 GCF_006716115.1 Subtercola boreus
CGGCGGCGGTTCGCTCTACATCCAGAACGGCGAGGGCCACGCCAATGCCGGGACCACCTACGGCCCGAACGGCGCCACCGATCACAGCGCCACCGCGGGCTGGGGCTGGGGTGTCGGTGGGGAGGCGCACGGCAACTTCCGCTCCGGAGACATCGTCGGCAGCGGCAGTGTCGACGAGTTCTACGGCGTCAAGGGGGACTCCGGTGCGCACGCCGGTGTCACGAAAGACGGCCAGTACTACGCGAATGCCGACGCCAGCGGCATGGTCGGCGCAGAGGCCAATGCCACGGGCGACGTGAAGCTCAACGAGTTCAGCAGCCTCGGCGGCAACGTCAACGCGCTCGCCGGCGCAGCGGTCGACGCGAATGCCGGCGGCACGATCGGCCCCCAGGGTGCGGGCGTCAACGCCGGCGGCGAGGCCTTCGCCGGTGCCAAGGTCGGTGCGGACGGCACGATCACCGTGGGCGGCATCAGCGAGAAGGTGGGCTACGAGGTCAGCACCGGGATCGGCGCCCACGCCAACGTCGACGCCGACGTCACCTGGGACAAGGTGCAACTCGGCTGGGATGCGGGTGTCACGTTCGGCATCGGCGGCGGCTTCTCTCAGGAACTCTCCTTCAGCCCGAAGGACATCGTCAAGAACGTCGGCGACGTCTTCGGCTTCTAGACCACACACGCGAGAAAGGCTCCACCCGTGACATCCACTCTCACCTTCCCCAGCGACTCGGCACCGGCGTTCCCGGCCCTCAGCCTCGAACTGCCCGAGAGCTGGGCCTCGTTCGGCACGGCCGGGGCGGTCATCGCCGCCGGACGCGCCGTGCCCTCGGGCGAGTTCCGCCCGAACGTCATCGTCGCGGTCTCCCGCTTCGGCGCCGGCTACACCCTCGAGCAGGCGACCGCCGAGGTCACCGCGCAGGTCTCCGCCATCGACGGTGTGGTCGAACTCGGCCGCGACACCCTGCCCGTGCTCGGTGGTGAGGGCTTCCGCATCGAATTCAGCTACACGGATGCCCGGGTCGGCACCCTCATGCAGGGTGTCCGCATCGCGGTGGTCGAGAACGGTCCGGTCGCCGACCTCGTGCAGATCACGGCGACGGCTACGGGCGAGCAGGCGACGACCCTCTGGGGTGAGCTCCGCGACATCCAGGCTTCCGCCGCCCGCGCCTGACCCCCCTCCCCTCCAACCTTAATCGAGTGGGCAGTTTGGGCCCTATAACGGTGATTTTGGGGCCCGAACTGCCCACTCGATCAGGTCGAGGTGGGAACCGGGGAGGTGGGGCGCGCGGTGGGGGGCGCTGTGGGGGGCGGGGCGGCGGTGGTGCCGGGGTGCAGGGTGCAGGCGAAGTGCACGTCGGGTGGATGCCCGCCGGCCAGCAGCTCGGTGACAGCGCGTCCGGCGGCCCGGCCCTTCTCCGTCGCGGGCTGCACCATCGTCGTCAGATCGTGGTCGCTGAGCCCCTCGATGCGGGCACCGTCGAACCCGACCACGGTGAGGTCGGCCGGCACCCTGAGCCCCAGGGACTCCGCCGCGCGGATCACCCCGACCGCGAGCAGGTCGCTCTGCGCGATGATCGCGGTCGGCCGGCCCCGCCTAGATGAGCCCGCACCGGCACCGGCACCGGCACCCACGGCCCCGCCTGAGCCGCCTGCCCCGCCCGCCACATCCGCACCGCCCAGCAGCAGCAGCCCCGCCGCGAACCCGTCATCGCTCGACGAGTTCGCCGCCACGTACCCCCCGAGCCCCGCGTACACCTCCCGCGCGCCCGCCAGCCGGTCCATCGACACGGCCGTCGTGGCATCGGCGACGATCTCGTCGGTCAGCGGGCGCAACTGCCGCAGGGCATCCATCGGCAGAGCGACGACCGCAACCTCCCGGTGCCCGAGGTCGTACACATGCTGCGCGAGCCGCGTCGATGCCTCACGATTGTCGAGGGCGACGCTCAGCACACCGTCGAAGTGCTGGGCCTCGATTGCCACCATGGGTACGTTCCGCTGCCGCATCACCTCGATCGACCGCGTCAGCCGTGGGCTGCAGCCGAGGAACACCGCTGCGTCGAAGACCGCGCTCTGGATGCTCGACTCACCGATCCCGGTCGACGTGAGCAGCAGCAGCCCTCCGTTCTCGTTGCCGAGCTCCTGCGAGATGCCATCGAGCACGGCGATCGTCATCGGGTCGCGGAACGAATGGATGACACGATCCTCGAGCACCACGCCGACGATCCCCGAGCGGCCCTGGCGGAGGGACCGGGCCCGCGGATCGGGACCGAAGTACCGCAGCTCAGCGGCGGCCTGCAGCACGCGGTCCCGGGTCGCAGTCGCGATCGAGCCGATGCCGCTGAACGCGATCGAGGCCGTCGAGACCGACACGCCCGCCCGCTTGGCGACGCCGGCGAGTGTGGAACGCGAAGGGTCTGGCGCCCCCGCCGACTCCCCGGAACGGGCACCGTCGACGGGGTGAGGTTGATTGTTTGCACTCACATCCCATAGCGTAGTCGTATCGCAATCGAATCGATTCGATCCCAGTCTTTTGCAAGGAATACCATGTCACCGTCAGCCGAGTACGGCCCCACGAACCTCGCCGTTCCCGTCACCTCCGGCGCGACATCCGCGAGCCTGAAGCCGTGGCGCAACGCCGTCTTCGTGATCTTCACGCTGAGCGGCCTGGCGATCTCCACGTGGGTCTCGCGCCTGCCTGCCGTGCGAGACGACCTGCGCCTCGACACCTCACAGGTGGGGCTGCTCATCCTCGGCCTCGCCGTCGGTGCGGTGCTCGGTCTCATCGCCTCGCAGCAGTTGCTGCACCTGCTCGGGCCGCGCGCCGGAATCGCGCTCTGCATGGTGCTCGTCGCGATCGGACTCGGCGGCATCGGCATCACCGCCACCTTCGTGCCCGAACTCGCCCTCGGCATGGTGTCGCTCGCCGTGCTCGGTTTCGGCAACGGCGCGATAGACGTGATGATGAACCTCGAGGGCGCGGCCGCCGAGCGGGCCATCGGGCGCACCCTCCTCCCCCTGATGCACGCCTTCTTCAGCCTCGGAACCGTTCTCGGCGCAGGGCTCGGAGCCGCGGCATCCGCCCTCGCCGTCCCCGTCATCTGGCACCTCGTCGTGATCGGGCTGCTCATCGCGCTCACCGGTATCGTCGTCGTGCGCTTCCTGCCCAAGCACGTCGAGACCGAGGCCGAAGTGTCGGGGGGCGCCCGTCCCAGACTCCCTTTCCGCGAGCGCCTCCGCGACAGTCTCGCCGTCTGGGCCGACACCCGGCTGCTGCTGATCGGCCTGATCATGCTCGGAATGGCCTTCGCCGAGGGCAGCGCCAACGACTGGATCGCCATCGCCACCGTCGACGGGCACCACCAGTCGAACACCACCGGCGCCATCGTCTTCGGCGTGTTCGTCGCGGCGATGACCGTCGGCCGGGTCGCCGGCGGCCCCGCGCTCGACCGCTTCGGACGCGTGCCGATCCTCCGCTGGTCGGCCCTGCTCGGCGCAGTCGGCCTGCTCGGGTTCATCCTCGCACCCAGTCTCTGGATGGCCGTGGTCGGCGCCGTGCTCTGGGGCCTCGGTGCCTCCCTCGGCTTCCCGGTAGGCATGTCGGCCGCCTCCGACGACCCCGAGAAGGCCACGGCGAGCGTCAGCGCTGTCGCGATGATCGGTTACATCGCCTTCCTCGCCGGCCCGCCGCTGATCGGATTCCTCGGACAGCACTTCGGCATCCTGAACGCCCTGTTCGTGATCCTGGCGCTGCTGATCGTCGCCGCCTTCGCCGCACCGGCTGCCCGCGAGCGCTCGGGCCGGTTCGCCCGCGCCTGACTCGCGCCTAAACTCGCTGTGTGCGACTTGTAACTGCCCGATGCGCTGTCGACTATGCCGGAAGACTGAGCGCCCACCTCCCCCTCGCAACCCGGTTGCTCATGCTGAAGAACGACGGCAGCATCCTCGTGCACAGCGACGGCGGCTCGTACAAACCACTCAACTGGATGAGCCCGCCCTGCACCCTGCAGATCATGGAACCCGACGACGAACAGCGGGATGCCGGCATCACCGAGCTCTGGAAAGTCACCCACGCGAAAACGGCCGATCTTCTCGTGGTCTCCATCCACGAAGTCTTCACCGACACGTCGCACGATCTCGGGGTCGACCCCGGGCTCGTGAAGGACGGCGTCGAAGCGCACCTCCAGAAACTCCTCGCCGAGCAGATCGAGCTGCTGGGCGAAGGCCATGTGCTGGTGCGGCGCGAATACATGACGGCGATCGGGCCGGTCGACATCCTCGCCCGCGACGCGAACGGCGCAGCGGTCGCCGTCGAACTGAAACGCCGCGGCGACATCGACGGCGTCGAGCAGCTCACCCGATACCTCGAGCTGATGAACCGCGACCCGCACCTCGCCCCCGTGACCGGCATCTTCGCCGCCCAGGAGATCAAGCCGCAAGCACGCACACTCGCGCACGACCGCGGAATCCGCACCCTGCTGCTCGACTACGACGCGATGCGCGGCCTCGACGACAGCGACTCGCGGCTGTTCTGAATATATTCGTGCGCCGCCGCCTCTGCGGCGCACCGTGGGGATACTTCGGGCACCAACGCTCGGCCCCTTCCAACGGTGGGGGCGACGTACACGCCGCCGCCCCCACCCGAGCCCGCTGCGCGCGGCACCGTCCCGCTCGACCCCGGCACGCACCGCCCCGCCCCGCTGCGCGCGGCACCGCCCCCACCCGAGCCCGCTGCGCGCGGCACCGTCCCGCTCGACCCCGGCACGCACCGCCACCTGACCCCTCGCGGAGTCGATTTGTGCCCTAAGACGGTGGGTTTGGGGCGGATTTCGACTCCCGGATGGTGCCAGCCCGGCTGAGGGCGACAGGGTTGGGGGCGGGGCTAGGGGGCGCCGGCACTCAGCCAGAGGGCGAGCACCGCGAGCGGCACCGTCACCAGCACCGCGACCAGGCCGGCGAGCATGAACCGACCCCAGCGGATCGAGATCCCCTGCGACACCACCTTCTGGTGCCAGAGGAGGGTCGCGAGCGACGCCCACGGGGTGACGAGCGGGCCGAGGTTCACCCCGATCAGCAGGGCGATCAGCCGCACCGGCGACCCGGCGGCGGGCTCCAGCACGAGGTAGGCCGGCAGGTTGTTGATGCCGTTCGCCGACACCACGCCGAGCCCTGCCAGCTGCAGCAGGTCGGTGAAGGAGGACCCCGATCCGGCGACCGCACCGACCACCGAACCCAGGCCGTGCACCTGCGCCGCCTCGACCAGCACGAACAGCCCCGCCGCAATGCCGACCGGCGCCCACGGGATCAGCCCCGGTCCGAGCGCAGACCGCCGCCGCAGGGCGAACGCCGCGACCAGCACCACCGCGCCCCCGGTCGCGGGAATCCAGACCGGCAGCCCCGACACCAGCAGCGGCAGCAGCACGACCACCACGACGGCTGACACGATGAGCAGCACCCGGTCGTCGATGGATGCCCGTTCCGGAACCCGGTACGTTCCGCGGAGCTGCCGGCGGAACAGCAGCGTCAGCAGCACGACGGGCACGATGATCCCCACCAGCGCGGGCGCCCACACGATGGACGCGAAACCGAACGGCGACGCCAGATCGACCGTCGAACCCGTCGGCGCCAGCCCCGCGATCTTCGTTGCAGCCAGCAGGTTCGTGAGGTTCGAGATCGGCAGCAGCAGCGACGCCGTGTTGGCCAACCACACCGTCGCGAGCGCGAAGGGAATGGGCGGTAGCCCGGCGTCGAGCGCGAGCAGCACCACGACGGGTGTGACGAGCACCGCCGTCGTGTCGAGCGAGAGGAAGATCGTGCTCAGCGTCGCCAGCACGATGACGAAGAGCCAGAGCATCCAGACCCGACGGCCGCCGCGCCGCGCGAGCCACCCGGAGAGCACGGAGAACAGCCCGGCGCCCGCCGCCAGCTCGGTCACGATCGTGATCGCGACGACGAAGCCGAGCACCGGCACGACCCGGTCGGCGAGGGCCGCGGTGTCCGGGCCGGGAAGTACGCCTGTGGTGATGACCACGAGTGCGGCTACGACGAGTGCGAGGCTCAGGATGCCCGTGGCCGACGGTCTCGCGCGCCGGGGACGGGGGGATGCAGTGGTCTCGATCAGGCGATTTTACACGCGCGCCCTAGAATGTCGTGCGATGACTCAAACACCCGCGTCACCCCAGAAACCGTGGTCGTGCATCCTCTTCGACCTCGACGGAACAATCACCGATTCGGCTCCCGGCATCATCGGCAGGCTCTCCCGTACGCTCGTCGCGCTCGGCCGACCCGTCCCCCCGCCCGCCGAATTGGTGCACTTCGTCGGGCCGCCGATCCTCCAGGGCTTCGAACTCGTCGCCGGCATGAACGAGGCGGAGGCGATCGAGGCCCTGCACATCTACCGCGGCCTGGCCGCGAGCGAAGGGCCGCAGGACGACGCGGTCACCTTCCCGGGCATGGTCGGGCTGGTGAAGTTCCTGCACAAGGGCGGCATCCCGCTGGCCATCACCACCTCGAAGTCGGAGGTGCAGGCGCACCGCATCCTCGAACATCTCGGGCTCGAGCATGCGTTCGTGGTCATCACGGGCGCGAGCGAAGACGAGACCCGGAGCGCCAAAGCCGACGTGATCGATGAGGCGCTGCTGCGACTGCGCGCCGCGAACGTCGACCTGTCGAACCTCGTGCTGGTGGGTGACCGGATCCATGACATGGAGGGCGCCGCCGAGCACGGCATCCCGCCGATCATGGTCGAGTGGGGTTACGGATCCCCGGCCGAGGCGGCCGGCGCCATCGCGGTGGTGCACTCGGTCGACCAGCTCCGCGCGCTGCTGATCTAGCCCCCACCGCACGCCCCCACATCAGCCCACCCCGCCCCGCTTCGCGCTCGGAGGGGACCCATATCGTCGTCCCGCCCTTCGGTTGGAGCGATATGCGTCCCTTCGCGCTGCGGAGGACAGGGGACAGGGACACGGGGACGCGGGCGGAGTGTGACGCCGCGTTACGGCGCACAGGATGCACGGCGGACGCCGACGTACTCTCAACCCATGTCGAACGCACCGAGCACCATCACAGCCCAGGTCACCGAGTTCAACGAGGGCTTCGAAGCCCAGATCGGGCCTGACCTCTCCGCCGTCTTCGCCGCCGAGCAGGCCGCCCTCATCGCGAGCGGAGTCCCCGCCGGCGCTGTCGCCGTGGGCGACACCGTACCCGACGCCGATCTCGTCACACCCGAGGGTGGCAGCACGTCGCTGTCGGCGGCGATCGGCGGGAGCCCTGCCGTGCTCGTGTTCTACCGCGGTGCCTGGTGCCCGTACTGCAACCTGACGCTGAAGACCTACCAGAAGGACCTGCTGCCGGCCCTCCGCGAGCAGGGCGTCGGCCTCATCGCGATCAGCCCGCAGACCCCGGACGGATCGCGCGCGGCGGTCGAGGGCGGCGAGCTCGAGTTCACGGTGCTCTCCGACGCCTCGAACGTGCTCGTGCGCCAGCTCGGCCTGCTCACCGAACCGAGTGCCGAAGCCCGCACCGCCCACACCGCCCTCGGCTTCGACGTGGCAGACAGCAACGCCGACGCGACCGGCGACATCCCGTTCCCGACGGTGCTCATCGTCGACGCCGACCGCACCGTGCGGTTCGCCGACGTGCACGTCGACTACACCACGCGCACTGAGGTTCCGGCGATCCTCGACGCTCTGGCGGGCATCCGCGTCTGACGACCCGCCTCAGCGGGGCGCCGCCACCAGCGTGCGCCCCGCGACCGGCGTGCAACCGAGAAGCACCTGCGCCTCGTGCTTCCCCGGCTCGGACAGCATCGATACCGCGATCCGCCCCATCTCGCGCCGGGGCAACTCGAATCCGGTGAGCCCGTCGGGTGCGTCGGGCGACCCCGACAGCGACACGAGCGAGAAGGCCGAAGGCACGGCCAACCCCTCGGAAGCGAGCGCAGCGGTCAGCTGCTCGACCTGCTCGTGCTGCTCGACGAACACCACGGTCGCCCCCGCCTCCCGGATGACGCGGATCCACTCGTGCGAGTCCCCGACGGGCGGCAGATGGATGCCCGCCCGGCCCGCCTGCGCATCGAACCCCTTCGCGCGGTCGACATACGACTCGACGCCACTGCCGTAACCGAGATAGACGAACCTCTCGTGGCCGAGGCTGCGCGCCCGGTCGACGAGCTCGCCCACCGCGTGTTCGTAGTCGGCCGCCACGTACGGCAGCGGCCCGCCGGCGTCGTCGCGCCGCCCGATCGACACGAACGGGAACCCGCTGCCCACCAGGAACTGCAGTTCCTCTGAGGGCATGTACTGCCCGAGCAGGATGCAGCAGTCGGCGAGCCGCAGCCGGGTCGCCCCCGCGCTCAGACCGAGGTTCCTGCCGCCGGCGCGACCGCTGGTGAGCAGCAGCAGGTCGTGGTCGAGCCGCTGCGCCTCCTCCTCGATTCCCGCGAGGAAGGGGTAGAAGAAGTCCTCCCGGTCGAGCGGGAAGAGTGCTTCGTAGGTGTAGACCCCGATCATCCGGTTGCCCATCTGCTTCAGACGGCGGGCGATCGGGTCGGCGACGTAGCCGGTCTCCCGGATGATCCGCAGCACCCGCGCGCGGGTCGCCTCCGGCACGCGGGCAAGGTTCTCGTCACGCTCGTTGAGCACGAAGGAGACGATCGTCTGGCTCACACCGGCCAGCCGCGCGATGTCCTTCTGGGTGATGCGGGAATTCATCGGACCGACCTCGATGTCGTTGGCGAAGTTGCTGGATAATAGGTATTACGTCTTGACGATCATACGCGGATGCCGCAGGGTTCGTAAGAGACAGAACCGACCATCCGTACCGAAGGACAGCACACCATGTCAAAGATGACAGAGCGTCGCGCAGAATCGAAGGCCCTGAAGGGCGCACCTCTCAGCGAGTTCGGCACAGGCCGCCGCAACTTCCTCGCGGGAGCAGCGATCGCCGCGGCGGGAGTGGTTGCGGCTGCAGCGCCGGCGCGCGCAGACGCGGCAACCCCCGACAACACCGGCACCGCGGCTGCGGCCGAAGCGGCGCGGAAGGGAGGCCCCCACCAGACCCCGATCACCGTCACGGAGGGCCCGATCTCCCCCCTCGACCCCGAGTTCAACTTCAACCAGACTCCCGGCGCCGACAACACGGCCGCCATCCAGGCCGCGATCACCAAGGCGATGACCGCCCCGGGTGGTGAGGTCGCCCTGCCCGCCGGTGAGCTCTACGTGTCCGGCCTCGCCGTCGACTACCGCGGAACGCCGACCCAGCCCTCGAATGGCCTGCCGTACGGCTACGCCGGCCCGAAGATCGTCGGTGCCGGGATGCGGAAGACCCGCATCATCCAGATCGCCGGTTCGACGAAGGACATCTTCACCGTCTGCGGCCAGGTCGACGACAAATCCGGCCCGGCGAACAACAACAAGGCCACGGGCGTGATGCTCGCCGACTTCGAGCTGACCGGTACGCCGGGCGGCGGCAACGGCCTCTACCTGCGGTCTCTGGTGAACTGCGAGTTCCGCAACCTCTGGATCCAGAAGACCGGCAAGTCGGGCATCTTCCGCGAGCGCGCCACGTTCGTCGGCGGCGTGAACGACGAATATTCGTACGCGAACGCGTGGAACAAGATCAAGATCGTCGCACCGGGCGGCTGGGGCGTCGAGGATTCGGGCCTCGCCTCGATCGGCGGCTCGATGACCAATGTCGAGGCGATCAGCCCCGGGCTCGGGGGCTTCCTGCTCGCACCGACGAACATGACCCTGCTCGACTGCCAGGCCATCGGCGGAACGGTCGGCCTGCAGTCGGTGCGCAACCAGAACCTCCGCTCGGTGAATTCAGGCCTGACCCTTCTGAACTTCCGTTCGGAGGGCTCCCGTGGGCCCTACGAGATCAAGATCGACGCCGGCATCAGCCACATGATTGTGAACCCCAACTTCTTCCCCACCTCCGGAGCGAGCTGCCTGGCGGTCGGTGTCGACAACCGCGGATCCGACTACTACGTGCGGAACCTCACGGTCGTGGGCGGCTACTTCGGTGTCATCCGGAGCCAGTTCCCGAACCAGAAGGCGATGGTGCTGGGTTCGGATGCCCGGTCCACCCGTTTCATCACACCGACAATCGAGCTCGGGGCCGGCGTCGACGACGAGTACGCGCTGGTCACCGACGGCGGGTACCGTTCCTCGTTCGACCTGCCCGGAACGACGTCGGTCGCCGCGCAGGGATACACGACGCAGAACCGCTTCGCCGACGCCGTCCCGACCCCGGCCGCCGGTGCGGTGAACGAGGGGTGGGAGAAGAATGGTGCAACGTGGCGGAAGGTGGCCGTGTTCCCCGACGGGCACCGCGTCGTCATCGCGTCGTAACGCACTCCCACACCCCAAGCATCCGGCACAGAGAGCACCCGCACCCCATGCACTTCAGCACCACCCAGATCCAGCAGCGTGTCGAACGGTTCCGCCGGGAGCGCATCCTGCCGGCGCTCCACCGCGCCACGGCACCTCTGAGCATCACCGCGTGGAACGTGCCCGACGAGCCGGTGCCGTTCAGCGGGATGCTCGAGCACCTCGGCGACTTCGAGCCGTTCGCGGTGGGCCGGCTCTGGGGCAAGCCCTGGGGAACGGTGTGGTTCCGGGTCACGGGGGAGATGCCGGCAGAATGGGCGGCCATCGAGGGCACACAGACCCAGCTCGTCGTCGACCTCGGTTACACGGGCGCGCAGTCCGGCTTCGAGGCGGAGGGAACGGTCTACACCGTCGACGGCCGCATCGTGAAGGCGGTCGAGCCGTTCAACAGGACGGTGCCGCTCGGCGCGGCGCAGACGATCGACCTGCTCATCGAAGCCGCCTCGAACCCGAACGTCACCGGCGACTGGTCGTTCGCCCCGACGCCCTACGGCGACAAGGCCACCGCGGGTGCCGAGCCCATCTACCGCCTGGCCCGCCTCGAACTGGGCCTGCTCGACGAGACCGTCTGGGAGCTCGAACAGGACTTCCGCACCCTCGTCGGTCTCGCCGCCCAACTGCCGGAGTCGTCGCAGCGCCAGGCCGAGATCATGGTGGCGCTCGACCGGGCCGTCGATGTGCTCGACCCCGAGGATGTCGCGGGCACGGCCGGCCTCGCCCGCGACATCCTCGCCGTGCCGCTCTCCAAGCCGGCCGGGGCGAGCGCCCACCACCTTCACGCGGTCGGCCACGCACACATCGACTCCGCCTGGCTCTGGCCGACGCGCGAGACCGTGCGGAAGGTGGCGCGAACCTTCTCGAATGTGTGCGACCTCATCGACGAGCATCCGGAATTCGTGTTCGCCGCCTCCTCGGCCCAGCAGTACGCCTGGCTGAAGGAGTTCTACCCCGAGCTCTTCGAGCGGGTGCGCGCGCGTGTCGCATCGGGCAACTTCGTGCCGGTCGGCGGCATGTGGGTCGAGTCCGACACCAACCTGCCGGGCGGCGAGGCGCTGGCCCGGCAGTTCGTCGAGGGCAAGGCGTTCTTCCTCGAGGAGTTCGGGGTCGACACCGAGGAGGTCTGGCTGCCCGACTCGTTCGGATACTCGGCCGCGCTCCCGCAGATCGCCGTCGCGGCCGGGGCCCGCTGGTTCCTGACGCAGAAGATCTCGTGGAACGAGACCAACGTGATGCCGCACCACACGTTCCACTGGGAAGGGATCGACGGCACCCAGATCTTCACGCACTTCCCCCCGGTCGACCTCTACAACTCGGATCTGTCGGGCGAAGACCTGGCGCGCGCCGAGCGCCAGTACGCCGAGAAGGGCCGAGGCACCATGTCGCTGGTGCCGTTCGGCTACGGCGACGGCGGCGGGGGACCCACCCGCGAGATGCTTGCCGCGGCGTCGCGGGCCGAAGATCTCGAGGGCTCCCCGACGGTCGAACTGTCGAGCCCACGACGGTTCTTCGAGGCCGCAGAGGCCGAATACCCGCAGCCGCCCGTGTGGTCGGGCGAGCTGTACCTCGAGTTCCACCGGGGCACCTACACCTCCCAGGCCCGCACCAAGCGCGGCAACCGGCGGAGCGAACACCTTCTCCGCGAGGCCGAGCTCTGGGCCAGCACGGCGACGGTACGCGTCGGTACGCCGTACCCGGTGGATGCCCTGCAGCAGTGCTGGCACACCGTGCTGCTGCAGCAGTTCCACGACGTGCTTCCGGGCACCTCGATCGCGTGGGTGCACCAGGAGGCCGAGCGGAACTACGCCCGCGTCGCCCGGGTGCTCGAGCAGATCATCCGCTCGTCGATCGAAGCCCTCGCCGGCTCCGGAACCGCGGAGTTGACCGTCAACGCCTCGCCGTTCGCCATCGACGGGGTGCCCGCTCTCGGCGGCTCGATGCTGCCCGCGCCGGTCGGTACGGTGGATGCCCGGGCCTCCGCCGACGGCTGGCTGCTCGACAACGGGGTTGTGCGGGTCGGTGTCGACGCGAACGGCCTCATCCGGTCGCTGTTCGACCTGCGGATCGGGCGTGAACTCGTTCCCGCCGGCACCGCCGCCAACCTGCTGCAACTGCACCGCGACACACCCAACAAGTGGGACGCGTGGGACATCGACGACCACTACCGGCACAACACGGTGGACCTCACCGAGGTCGATTCGGTCGAGCTCGTGGCTGCAGGTTCCGGCCCGGACTCCGGCCCCGGCCCCGGCTCGGCCTCGCTCCGCATCGCGCGCTCGTTCGGCTCGTCGACCATCGTGCAGACCCTGACCCTCCGGCCGGGAGCAGCGACCCTCGACATCGAGAACGTCATCGACTGGCACGAGCGGCAGAAACT
Source organism: Subtercola boreus (assembly GCF_006716115.1). NCBI lineage: Bacteria > Bacillati > Actinomycetota > Actinomycetes > Micrococcales > Microbacteriaceae > Subtercola > Subtercola boreus. The sequence goes on from NZ_VFOO01000001.1 coordinate 3,127,515, forward strand.
GCTGAAGCTCGCCTTCCCCCTCGACCTGCACGCCGACCGGGCTGCCTCGGAGATCCAGTTCGGCCACATCTTCCGCTCCACCCACGCCAACACGTCGTGGGATGCGGCCCGCTTCGAGACCTCGGCGCACCGCTGGGTGCACGTCGGCGAGCGCGACTACGGCGTCGTCATCGCGAACGACTCGACGTACGGGCACGACATCGGCCGCACGCGCCCGCCCGCGTCATCCACCCCGCCCGCGTCGCCCGGGTCACCCGCGCAGCCGGGCTCCCGCGCGTCGGCCACCACGGTGCGCCTCTCACTCCTCCGCGCGCCCACCTTCCCCGACCCGGCAGCCGACCAGGGCCTCCACACCCTCAACGTCTCGGTCGGACTCGGCGCGAACATCCTCGACGCCGTCGAAGCCGGCTACCGCAGGAACCTCCCGCTCCGCACGTTCGAGGGGGTGGGTTCCCGGATGATCGAGCCACTCCTCACCGTGGACAACCCCGCGATCGTGGTCGAGGCCGTGAAGCTCGCCCGCGACGGCAGCGGTGACGTCGTCGTGCGGCTCTACGAGTCGACCGGATCCCGTTCCCGCGCCACCGTCACGGCCGGATTCGCCACCTCGGGCATCCACGAGACCGACCTGCTCGAACGTCCCGTGCCGCCCGTCGCCCTCGTGACGCCCGCCACTGCGGTCGGCGTCACCGACGTGCGCCTCGAGCTCCGTCCGTTCCAGCTGCTCACCCTCCGCTTCACTAGCCCCCGCCCCTGAAGACCCCCCCAAGCGGGCTCCAACCCCGCGTCCCCGTCGGCCCCATCCCCCCTCGGGAGGACGTCAGCAGATCCGACCCCGTATACGCCGAGGTTCGGCTGAGCTCCTCCCGGGCGGGACGTGGCACGGCGCAGCACAGCGGCCTCAGCCCCGCAGCACCTCCGCGAACACGCGGAGCGACGCCGCGCGGTCCTCCATCGCCCCGCCCTCGTGCCCGTTGTACGGCCACACCGTCATCTGTTTCGGCCCCGCGTACTCGTTGTACGACGCGAACACGGTCGACGGCGGGCAGACCGGATCCATCAGCGCAGCGCTGTACCAGCCGGGAGCGGAGGCCCGCCGCGCGAAGTTGACCCCGTCGAAGTACGCGAGCGTCGACGCGACCTCCTCAACACGTGAACGTTGCGTCGAGAGGTAGTGCGCGATCTCGGCGTACGGGTTCTCGTTCGTGATCGTGGTCGCGCGCATGATGTCCGACAGGAACGGCACGAAGACCACGGCCGCCGCCAGGTCGTCGCGGAGCCCCGCCACGGCGAGCGCGAGAGCCCCGCCCTGGCTGCCGCCCACCACGCCGAGCCGCGACCCGTCGACGAACGGCAGTGCCGCAACCACGTCGACCGCCAGCACCGCGTCGGTGATCAGGCGCCGATAGTAATAGCTGTCGCGGTCGGCGATGCCCCGTGTCATCACTCCGGAGAACGCCGGCCCGGAGCCGTGCGGGTCTGCGGTCGATCCCGCACCCTGCCCACGGCCGGAGCCCTGCCCGCGCGAGTCCATCACGAAGTGCACGAACCCCGCTGAGGCGTACAGCAGGTGCGACAACGGGTTGCCCCGCCCGCCGCCGTAGCCGAGGTACTCGATCACCGCGGGAAGCTGCGCGCCGCCATCCGCTCCGACCGTGGCCGCGACATCCACGCCCGCCGGCGCGATGAGCCACCCCCGAACCTCGTCGCCCCCGAAACCCGCGAACGCGACATCCGTCACCGTCACACTCGTGAGCGCCGTCGCGAAGGGCGTGAACACGGGCGGCCGCGAGGCGGCGAGCGACCGTGCCGACCCCAGGGTCGCCTCCCAGAACTCGTCGAAGTCGACAGGGTCGACGACGGCGCTGCGGAACGTACGCAGCGCCGCCTCGGGCAGATCGGTGAACATGGCCGTATCTTCTCAGCCTTTGAGGCCGGAGTGGGCGAGACCCTCCACGAACTGCCGCTGCGCGATCAGGAACACGATCAGCACCGGCACCACCGTCATCGTCGCGGCGGCCAGCTGCACGTCCCACATCTCGCCGCCGTAGGCATCCGTGAACCGGGTGAGCGCCTGGGGCAGCGTGAACAGCTCTGGGCTCGTGAGGTAGACCGTCGGTTCGAGGTACATGTTCCACGACCCGAGGAAGGTCAGGATGGCCACCGCCGAGAGCGCGGGTTTCGCCAGCGGCATGCAGATCCGCCACCAGATGGCGATCCGCCCGAGCCCGTCGAGCCGCGCGGCCTCCTCCAGCTCCACCGGCAGCGAGATGAAGAACTGCCGCATGATGAACGTGCCGAGCACCGCCGGCGCCCCGAACGCAGGCACCAGGATCAGCGGCAGATGCGTGTTGATCAACCCCAGCGTCTTGAAGATCTGGAAGAGCGGGATGATCGTCACCTCACTCGGCACCAGCAGCCCGGTCAGCACGATGAGGAAGAGCACGTTCTTGCCGGGGAACCGGATGCGCGCGAACGCGTACCCCGCCAGGCTCGACACCGCCATGGTGACGACCGTGACGATCGCCGCGATGTAGAGGCTGTTGAGGTACTGCCTCGCGAACGGCTGGAACGTGAACGCCTCGGCGTACGCCGACGTCGTCGGGTTGGCCGCGAACAGCGTCGGCGGGGAGGCGAAGATCTCGTTCAGCGGCTTGAACGACGAGGTGATCATCCAGATCGTCGGAACGGCGAACGGGATGACGAGCACGACCAGCGCGGCGATCAGGATGACCGACCGCAGCCGCGAGCGCACGGGCCGGGGCTTCCGGATGCCCGACGGCACCGGCGCCCGGAACGCCGCAGCCGGCGCGGAACCCGTGGGCCGCGCGAGAGTCTCAGTCTTCATAGAACACCCACTTGCGTCGGAGCTGCCACTGCACGATCGTCAGCACCAGCACGAAACTCAGCAGCATGAGTGCGAGCGTCGAGCCGTAGCCGATGTTGTTGAACTGGAACGCCTGCTGGAACACGTAGTAGACCAGCACGGTCGTCGAGAGTTCCGGGCCGCCCTTCGTGAGCACGGCCACCTGCGCAAAGGCCTGCAGCGAACCCACGATCGTGATCACCGACGTCAGCAGCAGGGTCGGCGAGATGAGCGGCAGCGTGATGCGGAAGAAGATGGCCCGCGGGCTGGCTCCATCGATGTGCGCCGCCTCGTACAGATCGCTCGGCACCCCCTGGAGTGCCGAGAGGAACAGGATCATGTTGACCCCGACGCTCCGGATGACCTGGGTGACGATCACGCTGACCATCGCCGTGCCACCGTTCTGCAGCCAGTTCGGGCCGTCGACCCCGGCGAGCGCGAGCAGGTTGTTGATCGCGCCGTTGTCCTGCAGCAGGAAGCCCCAGACCAGCGTCCACGCCACCACCGAGATCACGACAGGGGAGAAGAACAGCGTGCGGAACAGCGCCCCGCCCCTGATGCGCCGGTTGAGCAGAACCGCGAGCCCGAGCCCGACAGCGAGGTTCAGCACGACCACGCCGGCCGAGAAGATCCCGGTCGCGGTCAGCACACTGGACAGCTGCGGGTCGTTGATCGCGGCCGCGTAGTTGTCACCACCGATGAACGTGAGCTTGCCGGTGAAGATGTTCCACTTGTTCAGGCTGAACCAGATGCCGAGCCCGACCGGGATCAGCACGAACGCGATGATCCCGACGAACTGGGGAGCTATGAACAGGTAGCCGGCCAGAACATCGCGGCGCTTCATCGTCCAGAAGCTCCGCTTCCCCTGGCGTACGGCCGTGGTCACGGCGTCACTCCGCCGTCAGCAGGGGCTTCAGGGCCGTGCACATGTCGGTGAGCACCTCTTTCACATTCGCGTCGGGTGTCCACATCCGGTCGAGAACCGTCTTGCCGGTCTGGGCGATCTGCGCCGGCCCGGTGTGCACGGGGGGTGACACCGCCTCGGGCAGCTCATCGACCACGACACGCTGCAGCTGGTCGGCAGTGAGCTTCGTGTTCACGGCGGCGAGCTTCTCACCGGTGAGCAGCGACTGGCGGGGCGGCGGGAAGAACTGGGCCAGCTGGGCCGAGTTCGTCGGGTTGGTCAGGAACGCGAGGAAGTCGGTCGCCTCCTGCGGGTGCTTGCTCGTCTGGAGCACACCCATGCCGGCCTGGCCGAGCACCGAGTAGTCACCCACCGGGCCCTTCGGCAGCGGGTAGATGTCGTAGTCGAACGAGCCGTCGAGCAGGGATGCCCGGCTGACCTGTGCGGTCGTGAAGGCCGAGTCCCCGGCGAAGAAGTCGGCGGTCGTGCCCGGCCCCGGCATCGACTTGTTCACGTAGATCGAGTCGTGCAGGAACTGGAACGCGTCGACCATCTGCGGGCTGTCCATCTCGCAGGTGTCGCCGGCCGCATTCCACGCCTCGGCGCCCCAACCGGTCCAGACCGTGGGCAGGGTCAGCCACGATGAGTAGTTGAAGTCGCGGATGACAAAGCCGGCCTTGCCCGTCTGGGCGTTCACTGCGGCGCCCATCTTCGACACCGTGTCCCAGGTCAGGTTCGCCGGATCCACCGTCTGGCCGGCCTGGGCGAGCAGCGTCTTGTTGACGTACAGCGCGAACGGCGAGTTCGAGAACGGGTAGGCGTACAGCTCGTCGTCCTGCGAGAACGACTTCGCGACGCTCGGCAGGATGTCGCCGTAGTCGTAGCCTTCGGTTGCCTTGAACGGTTCCGTCAGCGGAACCATCGCATCCGACACGATCAGGTCTTTCGCGATGTCGCCGACCCACGCGAGGTCGGGTGCGTTGCCGCCGGCGACCTGGGTGGTGAGCGTGGTGTTGTAGTCCGCGAACGGCAGGGATTCGAAGGTGATCGATTTGATCTCCGGATGTGTCGTCTTGTACTGGTCGGCGATCGAGGTGAAGAGCGCCAGTTGCTTGGCGTCAGAGGTCCACACCGACATCCGCAGGTCGACACTCCCGGGCGCGGCCGAGGTCGGGGCCGCGTTCGGCGACCCTCCCGAGCACGCGGAGACGAGCAGAACCCCCGCCGCAATGGTGGCGAGCGCCGCCAGCTTCCTTGCTGATTTCATTGCCTCTCTCATTCCTTACTAGTAGCCCAGAATCTCGGGCCAGTGGATTTCGATGCCGGACGCCTCGAGACGCGTCTGGAATTCCTCGGTCAGGCTGTCGTCCTCCCACACGGCACACGGGGTCTTCCCCGTTGCCAGGCAGAACGCCGCCAGTTCGCCGGCAGACTCGCCCACATTCCATTCGACAGGATGCAGGCGGTACGCACCGTTCGTGATGTGCGTCGTACCGATGTTCTTCGATGCAGCAAGCAGGTTCACCGTCTCCCGGGGAATGAGGGCCCCCAACGGGATCTCGAACGGGCAGCACTCCACGTCGATGTAGTTGTCGCCACCGGTCGAGGGGTGCAGGTCGATACGGTACATGCCCACGCCGACCGACTTCCCGAAGGTGGCGGGGGCGTCGCTTCCGCGGCTCGCCACCGAGATGTCCTGCTCGACGATGGTCGTGAGGGCCCGGATGCGCCGGGACTCGCGGATGTACGGTGCCTGCGCGAGCCCGTCCGCCGTGCCGAGCACATCGCCGCGGAGGCGGAGCCCCGGCCATCCGAAGCCCCCATCGGGCCGTGGCGCCTCGGTCTGCAACCAGTGGAAGTACGCCAGCGAGAGCTGCCTCGTCGCCTCGAGGTGGGTGGCCGCATCCGGAGCGTCGAGAATCGAGGCGTCGAGGTAGTCGAGCATCGGCCAGTTCGCCAGCACGATGTCACTGTCGTACGTCCCGGGCGTGAAGTTCGACCGGGCGATGATGCGGCGGAACATCCACAGGTCGCTGTCACCGCCCGACAGGCTCTGGTCGGAGTCGAGGCCGTCGACGAGCGGGGGATTCACCACCATCGTGCGGCGTTCCGGTCGGAGGGTGCGCGGGTTCGGGGCGATGAACGACAACAGCCGGTCCCCCCAGAACGACGGTTCGTAGTTCTTCCAGTACTCGTAGTCGGCCGGCCGTTCGATCGTGTTGTCGCCGGGCGCCCAGTCGAAGGCGAAACACCAGGTGACCGCCTGCACATTGTTCGGATCTGCCGTCGCGGGAGCACTCGGCTCACCGTACTCGGCGGCCGATTCCGCGCCCGTGACGTAGGCCGTGCCGGTGAGGGGCAGCAGTTCGCCGGTCTCCGTGGCGTCGAGCACGTATGCCGCACTCACCCTCACCTCGTCGCTGTTCCGGATGTCGCGGAGCAGCACACTCGAGACCCGGCCCTCTGCGTGCTCGGCCGAGACCGGCACGTACGGCTGCAGAACTCGCAGCAACCCGCTCGAACGGAAGGGGGCGAGCAGTTGCTCGATCACAGCTGCCGCCACACGCGGTTCGTGGCAGAGCTTGCTGACCAGGCCCCCGCCGGGGTTCAGCCGCGGATCGCGGCGCGCAGCATCGGTGAGCGGATAGAAGTCCCGGTAGTACTGCCGGATGCTCTCCCTCAGTGTGCGGTAGGAAGCCGTCACGCCGAACTGCTCCACCCACTTGTGCTCATCCGGTGGCACCGCCTGCGAGGTCAGCTGCCCACCGAGCCAGGGGAACTCGTCGCTGAGCACGACGGAACGGCCCCTGCGGAGCAGCGCGAGCGCGGCCGCGACGCCGCCGAGGCCGCCGCCGATCACGGCGACGTCGGCGGTGAGGGTGTTCACGGTCACGCGGGTACCGCGCTCAGCTTGGCGGAGAGCACGCGCCCCATCTCGTGGTACCCGGCATCGTTCGGGTGGATGGTGTCATAGAGCCAGTGATCGGGATCGGATCCGCCCGGGCCCGCCAGCTTGGGGATGTACGCGCCGAAGTCGAAGTAGTCGACGGTCGGATCCGCCGCCGCAACCGACTGCAGGGTGGTGCGGAGCTGCGCCCAGGTGCAGTTCGTCCCGTCGGTCGCGCGCTGGAAGGGAGGCGTCAGCAGGATCGGCGCCGCGGTGTGGGTGCGGAGCAGGTTGATCACATTCTTCGTGTCCGTGTAGATCTGGGCGGGCGTCTTCGAGGAGATGTCGTTCGTTCCCCAGGCCATCGTCACCAGCGAGGGCGAGAACCGGTCGATCGAATCGATCCAGGTGCTCACGCCCGACGAAGCAATCGAGAACTGCCAGGTGGCAGAACCGGACTGCGCGCCCTCCACCACGTGGATCCCCTTGTTCTCGTCGCCGTTGAACAGCCAGACGCCCTCGACGAATGCCGTGCCCACGCCGTAGGTCACTTCGATGAGGTGGGAGGTCGGAGCGTACGAGGCCGAGGTGTACGTGCGGTCACCGACGTTGTCGGCGGTCACCGTGATCCAGGCAGCCCCGTCGACGCGCACCTTGATCTGCGAACCGACCGATTGCGAGCGCCACGCGAGCTTGAAAGAGGTGAACACGGCAGCTGGAAGGGAACCGACGCCAGCAGCGGCCGTGAGCGGCACACACCGACGGCCCACACCGTACTGTGTACCGTTCACCGGCGTGCCACTGAAATCGAATCCGGCTTCGGGCGGCATCTGCTTGTTCTGGGCCACCGTCGTCTGGTGCCGTGCCGCAATGTAGTCGAGGCCGCCGACCGCGCCCGACGAGTAGCTCTGCCGCAGGATGTCGCGCACCTGCGCCGGGTACCCCTTCTGCAGGGCCGTCGCGCCCTGCCCTTCGGTGATCGAGTCACCGAGCATCAGAATGGTGCACTTCTGTGAGCCGGCCAGATTCCGCTGGGCATAGAACGAGGCGAGCTTGTCGTTCGGGCCGTAGGTGAACTGCGGGAGCACCGCCGGAGCGGCGAGCGCGGCCTGCGCCGGACCCATCGCGGCGAGGCCCACCGTCAACGCGGCCGCGCCGCTGCCGACGATGAACGATCTTCTCGAGAATGGTCTGTCGAACGATCCCATGACACTGCTCCTTTGCAGGTAATTCGTATTGTGCGCCGATCTCGCCGGTTCCCCAGTGACTCTAATGCGCCGTCGCACGCAGAGAAAGCTTTACGTCAGGTAATCTTCATTGCCTGCCTGGGGGCCTCGCGGACTAGCTGCGGGCACGCATGAGCCACCCCAGCTCTCGGGGCAGGGGCTCAGCCCTGGCGGCGCTTCTGCTCGCGAATCAGGTCGGCAGCCGTGAACTTGTGTGTGCGACCCGGGATCATGTCCGGCGTGAGCCCCGTCACCCACTGGCCGGGGTCCGCGTTCATCGCCCCTGCGAGCGCCACGATCGTCGACAGGCTCGGGTTCGTCTGGCCCCGCTCGATCTTGCCCACGTTCGTCACATGCATTTCCGCAAGCTCCGCGACATCCTCCTGGCTCAGCCCGAGGCGCTGCCGCGTGTCCCTCATGCGTTCGCCGACCAGGCGCGCAGCTTCGGAGTGGGGTTCGGCCATACCTCAGGACTACCCGCCCGCCCATTCTGCAGCCAGAGTGAATACACCTGAGGTCTATGAGCCTCAAGCCCAAGAAACCTGTTCGAGGCCGGAAGCTAAGCTCAGAGCCATGACCGACTCCGACCCTGCCGGCGCCCCGCGCCGCTCCGCCCCCGCGACCCTGCTCGCCTACGGCTTCCTCATCCTCGCCTTCGGCCTGCTGGTCACGACTCTCGGCCTCGTCTTCAACGGCGCGATCGTCTCCTTCGGCCTCGCGCTGGCCGCGTTCGGCGGCATGTTCGCCGCCTTCGGCGCCTTCCTCACGTTCTTCCCCCGCCGCCCCTGACGACGCACTCCGTCGGCCCTCGGCTCCCTCGCCGAAAAAGAAGAAGGCCCCGGGCCGGATTACCGGTCGGGGGCCTTCTTCTGTGCTGGTGCGCGAAGGGGGACTTGAACCCCCACGTCCTTACGAACACACGGACCTGAACCGTGCGCGTCTACCAATTCCGCCACTCGCGCCAACTCAGCGAGATTAGCACTGATAGAGCGGAATCCGAAAACGGCCGTGCCGGGCATCCTCTCGTCCACAGGCTGCAGATCGACCGGAAGATACTCACTGCAGGCCTTTAACACGTAGGGCCAGTACTATCTGTCGTAGCATTCATGCCGGCACCTTGTGCGCGACGCGACGTCTGGCACACAGAAAATGGGAGACGCGTGGGAATACTGGACAACTTCGAGAAAGGTCTCGAGCGCGCTGTGAACGGCGCGTTCGCCAAGACCTTCCGCTCGGGGCTGCAGCCGGTTGAGATCAGCTCCGCCCTCAAGCGCGAGCTCGACACCAAGGCGGCGGTGGTCTCGCGTGACCGCATCCTGGTGCCCAACAGCTTCCGCGTGCTGGTCGGTTCGAGCGATTTCGAGCGCATGAAGAGCCTCGGCCCGACACTCGTCGACGAGCTCACCCAGGTGGTGCAGAAGCACGCGGGTGCGCAGGGCTTCCAGTTCGCCGGCAGCGTCAGCGTCACCCTTGCCGAACAGCCACGCCTGAGCGCAGGTCTCCTCGAGATCGAGAGCTCGACGGTGCAGCGCGACGTGGTCTGGGCTCCGGTTCTGGATGTCGCGGGGAAGCGCTACCCGATCACCCGGTCCCGCACGATCATCGGCCGCGGCCGCGAAGCCGACATCACCGTCGAAGACACAGGGATCTCGCGAAAGCACATCGAGATCCTCTGGGACGGCAGGCACGCAGAGGTGCGCGACCTCGACTCGACGAACGGGTCACAGCTGAACGGCCAGGCGGTCACCCGGGCCGTCGTCGAGCCGGACTCCGTCATCCAGATCGGGCGCACCCGCGTCGTGTTCCGTGTGCTGGCGCAGGCCTCCGACGTGCAGGCCTTCGATGCGGCGAGCCCATCCGGTGCCACGCACAGTCCCGCACCGCCGGCCGCCGTTCCTCCGGCCGCGACACCGCCGGTTCCTGCACCCGCTCCTGCTCCCGCACCCGCTCCCGCAGAATCGCCTCGCAGGGCCGCCGCAGCCGAAGCCGCTGCCGCTGCTGACCACGACGACGATGCCCCCCGACGGGCGAAACGCGCACCCCAGCGGCCGCGACGCGCCTCCCGTGACGAGCCGGCCCCCGGGGCGGCAGCGCCCTTCCCGCTCGACGACCCCGCACCGGAAAAGGGCCAGCCGCCGGAGCCCGGCGGATTCCGGTGGAATCTATGAGCGAGCTCACCCTCCTGATCCTTCGTTTCGGTTTTCTCGCGTTGCTCTGGGTCTTCGTCTTCGTGATCGTGTACGCGATGCGTTCCGATCTGTTCGGACAGCGCGTGCGCAAGATGCGCGACCCGTCGGGCACAGCGTCCGCCGGCAGCGCGCCGGGCTTCTCGCCGCCCCCGGCCAACGCCGGCATCGGCGCGGCACCGGCCCAGGCGTCCGCCGCGCCCGTCGCACCGTCTGTACCGCAGGGCATCGTCGTCGGTGCCGCCGCATCGGCCGCCGGCCTGCCGGGCACATCGCACCCGCCGACACCGCCGCCGCAGTCGAAGGTCCCCGTGTTCACCCCTCTCGAAGGATCGAGCGCGGGAGTGCATCCGCGGGCCACCACAAGCAACGCCCACAAGCTCGTCATCACATCCGGCACCAAGGCCGGAACCGAGATCGAACTCGGGGTCGACCCGCTCACGATCGGCCGTTCGACGGACTCGAGCGTGGTCATCCGCGACGACTACACCTCGACCCACCACGCACGCCTCCTCAACTGGAACAACGAGTGGGTCATCCAGGATCTCGACTCCACCAACGGCACCTACCTCGACGGCAAGCGCGTCACCCAGCCCACGCCCGTCGCCCTCAACACTCCGGTCAGAATTGGGTCCACCAGTTTTGAACTGCGGCGCTAGGCGACCGGGGGCATCATGGCATTGGTGACGGAGAGCGCTGCGGTCTCGCATGTGGGCCGGGTACGGGCGAACAACCAGGACAGCGGGTACGCCGGCCAGTCCCTGTTCGCCGTGGCCGACGGCATGGGTGGGCACGCCGGCGGTGACGTCGCCAGCGCTCTCGCGCTGAACAAGCTCCTCGAGATCGACGGCGAGTACAGTTCCGCCGTCGACGCGGAGTTCGCGCTGCAGGAGGCCATCGTCAGCGCGAACGCCATCCTCGCCGAAGCCGTGTACGAGCATCCGGAGCTCACCGGAATGGGAACGACCCTCTCAGCGCTGGTGCGGGTCGGCCACAGTGTTGCCCTTGCCCACATCGGCGACTCCCGCATCTACCGGTTCCGCGACGGCAAGCTCAGCCAGATCACCACCGACCACACCTTCGTGCAGCGCCTCGTCGACAACGGCCGCATCACCGCCGAAGAAGCCAAGGTGCACCCGCGGCGCTCCGTTCTCATGCGGGTTCTCGGCGACGTCGACTCGACGCCCGACGTCGACCTGCAGGTGATGGACACCCGGCCCGGCGACCGCTGGCTGCTCTGCTCCGACGGTCTCACCGGCGTGGTCGACAACGACGACATCGCGAAAGCCCTCACCGACAACCCTGCACCGCAGGCTGTCGCCGACCTGCTCGTGAAGCAGAGCCTCGACCATGGGGCACCCGACAACGTCACGATCGTGGTCGTCGACATCAGCGAGTCCTTCACGGGCAGCACCTACATCCCGCAGACGGTCGGTGCGGCATCCCGGCCTGTCGCCTACGGTGGCGCGCAGAACCGCAAGTCGACGCGGATGCCCGGGCTCCGCCTGCACCCCAGGGGAAGCGGCTCGCAGGAGCCGTCGCACTTCGAGGCGCAGGGCGATGACTACCTCGACGAGTTGATCGATGAAGACCGCCGCCGGAGCCGCAACCGCAGGATCACCTGGCTCGTCGGCAGCATCGTCGTGGTGCTCGCCATCGCCGCCGGTCTCCTGCTCGGCTACCAGTGGACGCAGTCGCGCTACTTCGTCGGCCAGACGAACGGCCATGTCGCGATCTACCAGGGCGTTCAGCAGACCATCGGGCCGATCACCCTGTCGCACGTGTTCGAAGACACCGGCATCAGCGTCGACACACTTCCGGCGTACATGCAGAGCCAGGTGCAGAACACGATCAGCGCGGACACGATCGATGCGGCGCGGGCCACCGTGCAGAGCATCAGTGACACGGTGCCGAGTGGCTAGCGGCGGTGTCGCTGTGGCATCCACCACAGAGGGAGCGACCCGGGCGAAGCCGGTGCGCCGCATCCACGTGCCCGAGAAGCTCCGCAATCTCGAGCTCTTCCTGCTGCTCTTCGCCTGCCTCGTGAACGCCGGCGCGGTGGTGCTCGTGCAGCTCGGAGCAGAGGGGGCCGTGGACTACGGGCAGGTCGCCCTGCTCGGGGCCGGCCTCTCCGTGCTGGTCATCGGCGCCCACATCGCGCTTCGGTTCGTCGCGCCGAACGCGGATCCGTTCATCCTGCCGATCGCCACCCTCCTGAACGGGATCGGCATCGCCGAGATCTACCGCATCGACCTCCAGATCCCCGGGTCGACGGGCTGGGACAGCACCGCCGTGCGCCAGGTCGTCTGGAGCGCCATCGCGATCATCGCCGCGCTAGTCGTGATCGTCGCGCTCCGCAACCACCGCGTGCTGCAGCGGTACACCTATGTGTTCATGGCCCTCTCGGGCGTGCTGCTGGTACTCCCTCTCCTGCCCGGAATCGGCAAGGAGATCTACGGTGCACGGGTCTGGATCGGCATCGGACCGCTCTCGTTCCAGCCCGGCGAGGTCGCGAAGATCGCCCTCGCGATCTTCTTCGCCGGCTACCTCGTCTCCCGGCGTGACAGCCTCTCGGCCGTCGGGCGCAAGTTCCTCGGCATGCGGTTCCCGCGCGGGCGCGACCTCGGGCCGATCCTCGTCATCTGGGCCGCCTCGATGTCGGTGATCATCTTCCAGCGCGACCTCGGCACGGCACTGCTCTACTTCGGGCTCTTCGTCGTGATGATCTACGTGGCGACGGCACGCCTCAGCTGGGTGATCATCGGTGTCGGCCTGTTCCTCGGTGGCGCCCTGATCGCCAGCCGGGTGCTGGTGTACGTGAACGACCGCTTCTCCAACTGGCTGGATCCGTTCTCGACCACCAACTACGACGCCCAGGGCGGCAGCTACCAACTCGTGCAGGGTCTCTTCGGGCTCGCCAACGGCGGACTCATCGGTACGGGCCTCGGGCAGGGGCAGCCCGACATCACCCCTCTCGCCCAGAGCGACTACATCGTGGCGAGCCTCGGCGAGGAGCTCGGCATGGCCGGTCTGTTCGCGATCCTCGCGCTCTACCTGCTGTTCATCGCCCGCGGGCTCCGGATCAGCTTCGCGGGCAATGACGATTTCGGCCGGCTGCTCGGCATCGGCCTCACGTTCGTGATCGCGCTGCAGTGCTTCATCGTGATCGGCGGCGTCACCCGCGTCATCCCGCTCACCGGGCTCACCACACCGTTCCTCGCCGCGGGCGGCTCGTCGCTCGTCGCGAACTGGATCATCGTCGCGCTGCTGCTCCGGCTCTCGGACACCGTGCGCAACCAGCCCAGGCTGGTGGTGTAGCCGCCATGAACCGTGAGCTCAAACGCGTCACCATCGTCATCCTGGCGATGTTCGCCGCCCTCTTCCTGTCGGTGACCACCATCCAGTTCTTCTCGGCGGACACCCTGGCCGGCGACTCGCGGAACGCCCGCACCATCAACAACAGCTACTCGAACCAGCGCGGCGCGATCCTGGTCGACGGGCAGCCCATCGCCCAGAGCGTGCCCTCTGCAGACCAGTACAAGTACCAGCGCACCTACACGAACGGTGCCCTCTACAGTGCGATCACGGGCTACTACACCCTCGACCAGGGTTCCAGTGGAATAGAGGACGCCCTCGACGAAGAACTCAGCGGCACCTCCGGATCGCAGTTCCTCAGCCAGCTGAACAACATCGTGACCGGCCAGAATCCGCAGGGCGCGTCGGTCGAGCTGACGATCGACCCGAAGGTGCAGCAGGCCGCCTACGACGCTCTCGGCGACCAGCAGGGCGCCGTGGTCGCCGTGGAACCGAAGACCGGGCGCATCCTCGCCATGGTCTCGAAGCCCGACTACGACCCCAACGTGCTCGCGGTGCACGACTCCGCGGCGGTCATCCAGCAGTACCAGGCCCTCCTCGACGACTCCGGCAATCCGCTCATCAACCGCACGCTCGGGGGCGACCTGGACCCGCCCGGTTCGACGTTCAAGATCGTCACCTCTTCAGCGGCACTGCAGAACGCCGGTCTCACCGCAGACCACCAGCTGCCGAACCCGGCGCGGTACCAGCTGCCCGGCAGCACCAACACCGTGCAGAACGCCGGTGGCGGCACCTGCGGCGCCGGAGACACGGTGAGCATCAAGACGGCGTTCGTGCTCTCCTGCAACATCCCGATGGCCGAACTCGGCGTCGAGATGGGCGAGAAGGGCCTCACCGACATGGCCAAGGCCTACGGCTACAACACCGGCTTCGACTCACCGATCCCGGTCGAGGCGAGCCAGTTCCCGGCGATCGCCGACGACGCCGGCCTCGCGCTCTCGTCGTTCGGCCAGGCCAGCGTGCGGGCCTCTCCGATGCAGATCGTCGAGCAGTCGATGGCCGTCGCAAACGGCGGAACCATCATGCAGCCGAACCTGGTGGACGACATCCGGGCCCCCGACCTGACGGTGCTGAAGCAGTTCGAGCCGAAGACGCTCGCCCAGCCCATCACGTCGGTAACAGCTTCGACACTTTCCTCATGGATGGTCGAGGCTGTCAATTCCGGCGCAGCGACTAATGCAAGAATAGATGGAGTCAGTGTGGCCGGTAAGACGGGAACAGCGGAAAACGGGACGGGCGATCCGTACACCCTCTGGTTCACAGGTTTCGCTCCTGCAGACAACCCACAGGTTGCAGTTGCAGTAGTGGTACAAAATGGCGGCGGACTAGGCGAATCCGGCTCTGGCAACGAAGTTGCTGCTCCGATCGCCAAAAAAGTACTTGAGGCGGTGCTGAACAAATGAGACCCACAGCAGGGCTCACCTTCGGGGGAAGGTACGAGCTGTCCACGCGTATTGCGATCGGTGGTATGGGCGAGGTCTGGCAGGCGACCGACCTCGTCATCGGCCGGAACGTCGCCATCAAGATCCTGAAAGACGAGTACCTCGGCGACCCGGGTTTCCTCGAGCGTTTCCGCGCTGAGGCGCGCCACGCGGCCCTCGTGAACCACGAGGGCATCGCGAACGTCTTCGACTACGGCGAAGAGGAGGGCAGCGCCTACCTCGTCATGGAGCTCGTTCCGGGCGAAGCGCTGTCGGTCATCCTCGAGCGGGAGCACGTGCTCTCGACCGACCGGGTGCTCGACATCATCGCGCAGACGGCCTCGGCCCTCCAGGCAGCCCACAACGCAGGCCTCGTGCACCGTGACATCAAACCCGGCAACCTCCTCATCACACCCGACGGCCGGGTGAAGATCACCGACTTCGGAATCGCCCGGATCGCCGACCAGGTTCCGCTCACCGCGACCGGCCAGGTCATGGGAACCGTGCAGTACCTCTCGCCCGAACAGGCGAGCGGCCAGTCGGCCTCGTCGACCACCGACATCTACTCGCTCGGCATCGTCGCCTACGAGTCCCTCGCCGGAAAACGTCCCTTCACCGGCGAGTCGCAGGTTGCCATCGCCATGGCGCAGATCAACGATGCACCGCCGCCCCTGCCCGCGACGATCGCGGAGCCTGTGCGGAACCTCGTGCTCAGCTGCATCGCGAAGAAGCCCGCCGACCGACCCGCCTCCTGCGCTGCTCTCGCCCGCGCGGCGACAGCCCTCCGGCAGGGAGATGTCGCGCTGGCGGCCGCCGCCGTGCCCGCTGTGATCGGCAGCGGCTCCGTCCCGGCCGACACCGCGACCATGCTCATGCCGACGGCCGGCAACGCCGCGGCTGATCCCACCCAGGCCACGACGGTGCTCGGAACCGCCGGTGCTGCAGGCGCCGGCGCCGCGTTCGGCTCGCTCGTGGGCGGTCCGACCAACGGATCCGGCGTGCCGGGCGGCCCCGGAACGGCATCCCTCGCGACCGCCGCAGGCGACGAGGAGCCGGCAAAGAAGTCCCGGAGCCCGTGGACCTGGCCCCTCATCGTGCTCATCATCATCCTCGTCCTGGTTCTCGGCGGCACCATCTACGCCCTCACCACCAGCAACAACTCCGGCAACCAGGTTCCGTCGACAGGCACGACGACTCCGTCGACCTCGGCGACTCCCAGTTCGCCCCCGCCGACGACGCCGACCCCGACGGCCACCTCGAACACGGTGGTCGTGAACGACGCCGATCTCAAGGGCAAGACCTTCGACGCGGCTGCCGCCGTGCTCTCCGCCCAGGGTCTCGGAGCCGAGCGCATCACCAAGAACGCGGCACCGAGCCCCGACCTCGTCGATGTCGTCTACACCGTGAGCCCCGTCGGCAACATCGCCAAGGGTACGACGATCGGCCTCACCGTCTATGGCGAGACCGTCGCACCCGCCACACCGACCTCGACCCCGACGGCGACCCCGTCGTCTGTCGCCGCCGGCGCGCAGTTCCAGGTCAAGTGGGGGGCGTACACCTGCCCGACCGGTGCGAACCTCACGAGCTACAACCTGAACGCGGGCGATGCGACGGTCGACATCGCACCGGGCACGAACCCGGCTGCGACCCTCACCGCTCCGGACACGGCCGGAACGATCAGCATCTCCTACACGGTCACCTGCACGTCTTCGACCGCACCGTCGGCGGCATCGCCTGCGGTGTCGGTCACCGTGAAGGCCTCCCCGTCGACGCCGACGCCGACTCCGACTCCCACCGACGGATAGAGCCCACCGTGAAGCTGCTTTCCAGCCGTTGGCTCCCCGCCCGCGCAGCCCCCACCCCCGCCCCTTCTTCCGCCACCTGACCCCCGACACTGGCTTCCCGCCAGCAGAGCATGGAGCCTCACCGTGACCGATGACAATCGCCTTCTCGCCGGGCGATACCGCATTGGTGAGATCATCGGTCGCGGCGGCATGTCGAACGTGTACGTCGGCCGCGACGAACGCCTCGGCCGTCCGGTAGCGATCAAGCTCCTCAAGTCTTCGCTGGCCGGTGACCCGATCTTCCGCACGCGTTTCCGCCAGGAGGCGCAGGCCGCCTCCCGTATGGCGCACCCCACCATCGTTCGGGTGTTCGACGCCGGCGAGGAGCGTGTCGCCGAGGCGGGCGGCAGCGAAGCCATCGTGCCGTTCATCGTGATGGAGTACGTGCAGGGCATCCTGCTGAAAGACCTCATCCGGCAGGGCCCGGTCGATCCGGCCGAGGCTGTGCGCATCACCGACGGCATCCTCACGGCCCTCGAGTACTCGCACCGCGCCGGTGTCGTGCACCGCGACATCAAGCCCGGCAACATCATGCTCACCAACTCGGGCCAGGTGAAGGTGATGGACTTCGGCATCGCCCGGGCCATCTCCGACTCCTCCGCCACGGTCGCGCAGACCACCGCGATCCTCGGCACAGCCCAGTACTTCTCACCCGAGCAGGCGCGGGGCGAATCGGTGGATGCCCGCACCGACCTCTACTCGACCGGCATCGTGCTCTTCGAACTGCTCACCGGTCGTGCGCCGTTCCGGGGCGAGACCCCCGTGGCTGTCGCCTACCAGCACGTCAGCGAGGCACCGGTCGCACCGAGCTCCATCAATCCGAAGGTCTCACCGGCGCTCGACCAGGTGGTCGCCCACTCCCTGGCGAAGGATCGCTTCGCCCGCTTCCAGAGTGCCGCAGACTTCAAGGTCGACCTGCAGATCGCGGGTGCCGGCAAGATCCCCTCGAAGCGCCTGCCGCGGGAGGATTTCCAGTCCTCGCTCTTCGGTGCACCCCCCACGCTGACCTCGGGGTCGGATGTTGCACTGACCCAGCTCGCCGGAGACGACGAGTATGCGGTGCGCACCCAGTCCCGCCCGCCGGTGATCTGGATCTGGGCCGGCATTGCGAGCGTCGCAGTGATCCTGATCGCGATCCTGTTCTGGGTGTTCACTCTCAAGGAGACGAACATCGTCCCGGATGCCTCCCGGGTCATCCCGGTCACCGCCGGCCAGACCTACGACGGTGCGAACGCGACTCTCCAGCAACTTGACCTCGTGACGCAACGCTACGACGTCAACGACCCGACCGTTCCGGTGGGCGAGGTCGTGCGCACGGACCCCGGCGCGGGAACAGTGGTCCAGCCGAAGACCCTCATCAGCGTTTACGTCTCGCTGGGTCCGAAGCCTGTCGCCATGCCGAGTGTGGTCGGCAGCTCTGTCGCCGCGGCGACGCCGACGATCACGGCACTCGGCATGAAGATCGGCGCCACCACCAAGGAGAACTCGGCCACGGTCGCAGCCGATGTCATCATCAGCACCACCCCGGCCGCCGGTGCGCAGAGTTTTGCGGGCGACACCGTGAACTTCGTCGTCTCGAACGGCCTCGTCACGGTGCCGAACGTGGTGAACGTGCCGCTCGACCAGGCCACGGTGGCCCTCCGCGCAATCAACTACACCGTCAACACCACCAATGACGACACCTGCCCCACCAGCGGGCAGAACCCGGTCACAAATCAGTCCATCCCAGCGGGAGACGGCGCCCAGGCCGCGGAGATCACGCTCACCTACTGCACCGGGGCCGTCGTTCCCCCGACGACACCGACGCCCACGCCGACAGCCACCCCCTAGGGCTGACCGGCGCGCGAGACTGACGCCTCCGGCTGTCGTCTGTAGGCTCAGCCGATGCGAACGAGCGGGCTCAGCCCGTCGGCGGCCGCCTGCGCCGAGGGGAGTCCGGCCACCGCGAGCCAGTTCGCGAGCATCCGGTAGCCGCCCTCTGTCAGAACGGATTCGGGGTGGAACTGCACTCCGAAGACCGGGGCGTTCGCGTGGCGGAGCCCCATGATGACCCCGCCCTCGGTGCGGGAGGTCACCACGAGCACCTCTGGGACCGTACCGTCGACGACCGCCAGTGAGTGGTAGCGGGTGGCAAGGAAGTTCTGGTCGACCCCCTCGTAGAACGGGCTCGCGTCGTGCACGATCACGGACGTCTTGCCGTGCATCAGCTCTTCGGCATTCGTCACCGTGGCACCCATCGCCTCGGCGATCGCCTGGTGACCGAGGCACACGCCGAGCAGCGGTGTCGAGGATGCGATGGCGGCATGCACGACCGCGATCGACACACCGGCGTCTGCCGGCTTGCCGGGGCCGGGCGAGATGAGCACGGCGTCGTAACGCTCGAGCGCGGCTGCCGCATCCTCGATCGAGAACGCGTCATTCCGAACGACTGTCGTCTCGGCGCCCAGCTGGTGCAGGTAGCCGTTCAGCGTGTAGACGAAGCTGTCGTAGTTGTCGATGACGAGCACGTGGGTCATGGGTTAACCGTAACCGGTTGGCTAGGCGTCAGCAGCCCGTCGACGAAGGGGAAGACCCAGGTGGAGAGGGCGAAGAGGATGATTGCCAGAGCGACGACCAGGATCAGGATGCGCAGCCAGACCGGCCCGGGGAGCACCCGCCAGAGGGAGACGTACATGCTCAGGCCCCCTTTCCGGTGAGGCCCGCGATTTCGGCGGGGGCGCCCGCGCTCCGCGGGGTGAACGAGTCGAGCACACCGTAGGCGATGATCCGCTCCGAAGCTATGTAGAGAGGATTGCAGCTCGTCAGGGTGATGAGCCGGTCGGTCGGTGCGGCATCCGGAACCTGGGGCACCGCACTCAGTACGTCGACACCTTCAGGGGTGACGTACTCGGTGTCGCGGTAGCGGTAGGTGTACCAGCCGTCCTGGGTCTCGACGTAGATCGGGTCGCCGATCTTCAGTTCGTTGATCTTGATGAACGGACTGCCCCAGCCGTCACGGTGGGCCGCGATCGCGAAGTTGCCCATGGCACCCGGCATCGCGCTCTGTTCGTAATGACCGGCGCCGCCCGCGTTCAGCACCGCCTTCGCGTCCACACCCTCGGCGATCGTGCGCTTGTAGTCCGCCCCGAAGCGCGGAACGTAGAGCACCGCGAACTGTTTGGTCTCAGCGGGTGCCGCCATCACGACGGGGGCGGCACCGTTCGAGCCGTCCGCGGGCGCGGCGCCCGTTGCCGGGGCGGCAGGGTCGGTGCTGCCTGGAGAGACAGGGCCGACCGGCGAGGCATTCCACTGTTGGGATAACCCCGACGCCTCGTTCGTCTGCGCACTGTTCAGCGCGATGCCCTGGATCCAGAGCTGCCAGCCGAGGAAGAGGAACACCAGCACACCTGCGGTGATCAGAAGCTCACCGGCTACGCCGATGACGCCACGGACGATCGACTTCGAGCCCCGTCGATTGTCACGGGGACGCCTGTCGCCGGGCCGACCCTCGCCGGCCTCGGCAGGCACGGCAGATCGGCCGGTGTCCTGGGGTTCCGGCTCGTCCGGATAAAGTGAGAATATGTCTGTCACGCCGGCCATCTTAGGAGAAGTGGATCGCGGGATGCTGAATCCTTCCCCAGCGTATCAAGGGCCCCCATACTGCAGGCCGCCAGTATTCCCAGCTAGAATCATCGGCATGGCCCGCGAAAAGACCCGTTCCCAGCAAGTCGTTCAGCGAACGAGCGATGAGTCGAGCCCGAACCCGGTGTGGTTCAAGCCGGTGATGTTCGGCTTCATGCTGCTCGGCCTGACCTGGATCATCGTGTTCTACGTGAGCCAGGGTGTTCTGCCCGTTCCCGGCCTCGGCAGCTGGAACATCCTCATCGGCTTCGGGATCGCCTTCATCGGCTTCCTGATGACCACGCGCTGGCGCTAGTCGATCCTCGGCGCTAATTACACGGGTGTAATTATCCCCAGTGTTAATAACCCTGTGGATAACTCGTCTCTTTCCACAGCTGAGTGCACAGGGCCTTGTGTATAACTCAGACTAAAGATCGCACGAGCGTCGCCGCAACGATGACGACGAAGACGGCGGCGGTGAGCAGGATCTGCGCTGGCTGCAACTGCCGCTTCCGCGTCTCGATGTAGATCAGCCCCACCAGGCCGCCCGCGATCAGTCCGCCGACGTGGGCCTGCCACGAGATACCCGGAACCAGAAAACCAATCGCCAGATTCAGCACGACGAGCACAAGCAGCTGTGACGTGTTGCCGCCGAGCTTCCGGGCGATGATGAAGAAGGCCGCCATCAGGCCGAAGATCGCACCCGATGCGCCAATGACCGGCTGTCCCGCGTCGTTGAGAAGATCGACGGACAGCGCGCCGCCCACCGTCGAGATGATGTAGAGAGCAAGGAACCGCCACCGCCCGATCATCGGTTCGAGGATCCGGCCGAAGATGTACAGCGAATACATGTTGAAGAGGATGTGCAGGATCGAGAACGGCGCGTTGATCGAGAACGGGGTGTGCACCAGCGCATAGGTGAGCATGCGCCACGGTTCGAAGCCGAATGCATAGCCGGGGTCCGGCTGCACGTAGGCACCGGCGAACTGCAGGGCGCCCGTGACGCCGAGTCCGGGGATGGCCTGCAGGATGAACACGAAGACCGTGACGGCGATGATCGCGTACGTCACCACGGGTGTTCCGGATGATCGGCCGGCCGATCTCACAGCCCTCACGAACGCGGGGCGTCGCTTGTACTCGCCGCCCTGCCTGGCATTCCGGGCACAGTCGACACAGTGCACACCGACCGCCGCCTGCACCGAGCACTCCGGGCAGACCGTCTTGCCGCAGCGCTGGCAGAGGATGTAACTCTGCCGGTCGGGGTGGCGGTAGCAGACGTTCGACGACGTCTCGGGAACGGATGTCACAGCGAGACCGTCACGGCGCTTCGCCGGCTTCGATCCTTCGTCACTTACGCGTCAGCGACCTCGACGCTCTCGATGACGATGGCGTCGAGAGGGCGGTCGTAGGAATCCGTGGCCACCGCTGCGAGCTTGTCGACGATACGACGCGACGAGTCGTCGGCCACCTCGCCGAAGATCGTGTGCTTGCCCTGGAGCCACGTGGTGGCACCGACGGTGATGAAGAACTGGGAGCCGTTCGTTCCCTGCCCGCCCTGGATGCCGGCGTTGGCCATCGCGAGGATGTAGGGCTGCGTGAAGTCGAGGTCGGGGCTGATCTCGTCGTTGAACCGGTAGCCGGGGCCGCCGGTGCCGTTGCCGAGCGGGTCGCCACCCTGGATCATGAAGCCCGGGATGATGCGGTGGAAGATGCTGCCGTCGTAGAGCTTGGCGGTCGTGGCCGTTCCCGTCTTCGGGTCGGTCCATTCCCGCGAGCCCTCAGCGAGCCCGACGAAGTTCTTGACAGTCTGTGGAGCGTGGTTGCCGAAGAGGTTGACGGTGATGTCGCCGAGGTTCGTGTGGAGGGTCGCGACGTGGGTGTGCTTGGCCATGGCTCAATTCTCACACATGGGCTGGCGCACACAGTCAAGGGTCAGCGTAAAGTCGGATGATAGTCAGGTCGCGATGTCGGGCCGGACTCCATTGCGTGGCAAGATTGTCCCGACCGCGTTCTCAGCCTATGGAGGTTTCTGATGAGTCTCACCCGTAAACGCCAGAAGGCGCTCAAAAATCTGCGTTCGAGTGCAGACAAGCTCTGGAACGACCAGCAGGAAATTCTGGATCGTGCCAACCACGTCGCTCGCGAGGCGAAGCTTCAGCTCGGTGAGCTGACGAAGGAGGAGGTCGTTCCTCGCGTGCGCACTGCCACCAAGAGCGCCTCCGACACGATCGCCCAGTCGACGGCTCACAGCCTCGCCTCGGTCAAGGTCGCAAGCGACCAGGCCAAGAAGCGTTTCAACTCCGATGTGCTCCCCGCGATCGGCGGCGGGCTCGCTTCCGCTGCGGGCGCGGTCGGCCTGAGCGACAACAAGACCGTCAGGAGTGCCATCGCCAAGGTGAGCCCGAAGGCTGCGAAGAAATCGTCGCATGCCGGCACCTATGTCGCGCTCGTCACCGGCGCGGTCGCCCTCGTCGGTATCGGCTACGCCGTCTGGCAGACTTTCCGGGCCGACGACGAGCTCTGGATCAGCGAAGACGAGATCGACACCCCCTCCGCCTGATCTTCACAAAGAAAGGCCCGGCCACCGTAAGGTGCCGGGCCTTTCTCGTGCGCACGATGGCACAAAGAGAAAATGACCGACTTCTCGTCGGTCATTTTCAGCGTTCGCCCGGCAGGGACGGGCGAAGCCAGCATGTATTCGAGTGGAGCCTAGGAGAATCGAACTCCTGACCTCCTGCTTGCAAAGCAGGCGCTCTACCAATTGAGCTAAGGCCCCGGATGGATCGGGTGGGGGTACCGGGATTTGAACCTGGGACCTCTTCATTATCAGTGAAGCGCTCTAACCAACTGAGCTATACCCCCGTTTGGGCTGTCACGCCTCCCGGGACTTTCCGGGAAACGCAACTTTACGATCTTACCCAAAACCTACTTGTTTGTGAAACCGAGCATCACTCCGCCGGTGATCTTGACCGTCAGGTTGTACAGAACGGCTGCGATTGCCCCGAGGGCGGTGATGACGATCACGTCGAGAATCGCCACGATGATCGCGAATCCCATGACCTGGCCCAGGGACGCGAACTGGTTGATGTCGAAGCCACTCGCGGTTCCGGCGATCTCTGTCAGCACCTTGTTGATCGAGTCGAAGACTCCGGTCTGGTTGAGCAGCGACCAGATCAGGAATGTCGCCACGACGGTCACGATACCGAGGATGATCGACCAGAGGAACGACAGCTTCAGGATCGACCAGAAGTCGACGTAGACCAGGCGCAGGCGCACCTGCTTGGCCTGGGCGGGGCGTGATGATTTCTTGGCGAGCTTCTCGGCCACATTACTCATGGGTCTAGCTTTCCTCTCCAGCATCCGCGGCTTCGCCTGTCGGTTCTTCCGCCGCTTCCGCGTCGGTGGTCTCCTCCAGAACAACGGTGCGTTCGGTGTTCTTGGCCAACGCGATGATCCGATCGTCTTCAGCGAATCGTGCGAAGACAACACCCATGGTGTCTCGGCCCTTGGCCGGGACTTCGGCCACGGAGGAGCGTACCACCTTGCCGCTGGCAAGAACCACCAAGACCTCGTCTTCCTCGTCGACGATCAGGGACCCGGCCAGGTCGCCTCGCGCTTCCTGCAGTTTCGCCACCTTGATGCCGAGACCGCCCCTGCCCTGCAGGCGGTACTGGTCGACCGAGGTGCGTTTGGCGTAGCCGCCCTCTGTCACCACGAAGACGAATCCGTTGTCGGAGACCACCGAGGCGTCGAGCAGGTAGTCGTCGTCACGGAACTTCATGCCGATCACTCCCGCCGTCGAGCGTCCCATCGGCCGGAGCGCGTCGTTCGAGGCGGTGAACCGGATGCTCATGCCCTTCTTCGACACGAGCAGAACATCGCTCGTCTCTTCCACGAGCAGCGCCGAGACCAGTTCGTCGCCTTCACGGAGGTTGATCGCGATGATCCCCCCGGAGCGGTTCGTGTCGTATTCGCTGAGCGCCGTCTTCTTGAGCAGACCGTCACGCGTGGCGAGCGTGAGGTACGTCGCCGTCTTGTAGTCCCTGATGTCGAGGATCTGCGCGATCTGCTCGTCCGGCGCCAACGCGAGAAGGTTGGCCACGTGCTGGCCCTTCGCGTCCCGCCCGGCCTCCTGCAGCTCATACGCCTTCGCGCGGTAGACCCGCCCGGTGTTGGTGAAGAACAGCAGCCAGTGGTGGGTCGTGGTCACGAAGAAGTGGTCGACGACGTCATCCGCCCGCAGCTGGGCGCCCTTGACGCCCTTGCCGCCGCGGTGTTGGCTGCGATAGTTGTCGCTCCGGGTGCGCTTGATGTAGCCGCCTCGGGTGACCGTGACCACCATCTCCTCTTCGGGGATGAGGTCTTCCATGTTCATGTCGCCGTCGAAGCCGAACATGATCTCGGTGCGCCGGTCGTCGCCGAACTTCGTCGCGATGTCGGTGACCTCTTCGATGATGATCTCGCGCTGGCGTTCCGGGCTGCCGAGGATGACGTGGAAACCGTCGATCTCGACCTGCAGGTCGGCTGCCTCGTCGACGATCTTCTGTCGTTCGAGAGCTGCCAGGCGCCGAAGCTGCATCGTGAGGATGGCGTCGGCCTGGATCTCGTCCACGTCGAGCAGCTCCATCAGCCCCGAACGCGCATCGTCGACGGTCGGCGAACGGCGGATCAGCGCGATGACCTCGTCGAGAGCATCCAGAGCCTTCAGGTACCCGCGCAGGATGTGCATGCGCTCTTCGGCCCGGCGCAGACGGAACTGCGTGCGCCGCACGATCACGTCGATCTGGTGGGCGACCCACTCGGTGATGAACCCGTCGATCGGCAGCGTGCGCGGGATGCCGTCGACGATCGCCAGCATGTTGGCGCCGAAGTTCTCCTGCAGCGAGGTGTGCTTGTAGAGGTTGTTCAGCACCACCTTCGCCACGGCGTCGCGCTTCAGCACGATGACGAGGCGCTGTCCGGTTCGACCCGACGTCTCGTCGCGGATGTCGGCGATTCCGCCGATCTTGCCGTCTTTCACGAGTTCGGCGATCTTGATCGCGAGGTTGTCGGGGTTCACCTGGTAGGGCAGCTCGGTGACCACGAGGCAGGTGCGACCCTGCAGCTCCTCGACGTTCACGACTGCACGCATCGTGATCGAACCGCGACCGGTGCGGTAGGCGTCGTGGATGCCCTTGACACCGAGGATCTGGGCGCCCGTCGGGAAGTCGGGCCCCTTGATGCGCTGGATCAATGCGTCCTGCAGTTCTTCGCGCGTCGCGTCCGGGTTCTCGAGGTACCAGACGGCACCGGAGACCACTTCACGCAGGTTGTGCGGCGGGATGTTCGTGGCCATGCCGACCGCGATGCCGACCGACCCGTTCACCAGCAGGTTCGGGAACCTCGACGGCAGAACGACGGGCTCGAGCGTACGGCCGTCGTAGTTGTCCTGGAAGTCGACGGTCTCCTCTTGGATGTCGCGCACCATCTCGAGCGCAAGCGGAGCCATCTTCGTCTCTGTGTACCGGGGGGCGGCAGCGCCGTCGTTGCCGGCCGAACCGAAGTTGCCCTGGCCGAGGGCCAGCGGATAGCGGAGGCTCCACGGCTGGATCAGACGCACCAGCGCGTCGTAGATCGAGGTGTCGCCGTGCGGGTGGAACTGACCCATCACCTCGCCGACCACGCGGGCCGACTTCGAGAATGCGCGATCGGGCCGGTAGCCTCCGTCGTACATCGCGTAGATCACGCGGCGGTGCACCGGCTTCAGTCCGTCGCGCACATCGGGCAGCGCACGCCCGACGATGACGCTCATCGCATAGTCGAGATACGAACGCTGCATCTCGAGCTGCAGGTCGACCTGCTCGATGCGGTCGGTCGTCATGCCGCGCGAATCGGGTGCGATGGAGTCGGCAGGTACGCCCGGGTCGCTCGTGGGAGTTTCGTCAGTCATAGGTCTCTTCGATCAGTTGGAAGGTAGACAGCGGTCGAGGGAGCGTCAGATGTCGAGGAAACGAACGTCTTTGGCATTCTTCTGGATGAAGTTGCGTCGGGACTCGACATCTTCGCCCATCAGGGTCGAGAAGATCTCGTCGGCCGCCGCGGCGTCATCGAGGGTGATCTGGCGGAGGGTGCGCGTCTCAGGGTCCATCGTGGTGTCCCAGAGTTCGCGGTAGTCCATCTCACCGAGACCCTTGTACCGCTGGATCGCGTTCTCTTTCGGGATGCGCTTTCCCGCCGCCTGGCCATGGGTGAGCAACGCGTCGCGCTCCGCGTCGGAGTACACGTACTCGTGCGGCGCATTCGACCATTTGAGACGGTAGAGCGGCGGCATCGCCAGGTAGACGTAACCGAGTTCGATCAGCGGACGCATGTACCGGAACACCAGCGTGAGCAGCAGGGTCGTGATGTGCTGACCGTCGACGTCGGCATCCGCCATCAGAACGATCTTGTGGTACCTGGCCTTGTCGGGGTTGAAGTCCTCACCGATGCCCGCGCCGAACGCGGTGATCATCGCCTGCACCTCGTTGTTGCCGAGGGCCCGATCCAGTCGCGCCTTCTCGACGTTCAGGATCTTGCCGCGGAGGGGCAGGATCGCCTGGGTCTCGGGATTGCGGCCCTGGATCGCGGACCCGCCGGCCGAGTCACCCTCGACGATGAAGATCTCGCTCTTGACGGGGTCACGGCTCGAGCAGTCCTTGAGCTTGCCCGGCATACCGCCGCCCTCGAGGAGGCCTTTGCGCCTGGTCTGCTCGCGTGCCTTGCGAGCGGCCATCCGCGCCTGTGAGGCCTGGATGGCCTTCCGAATGATCTCGCGCGCCTCGGTCGGCTTGCGGTCGAACCAATCGGCGAGTTCCTTGCCTGCCACGCGCTGCACGAAGGCCTTGGCCTCGGTGTTGCCGAGCTTGGTCTTCGTCTGGCCCTCGAACTGCGGTTCGGCGAGCTTGATGGAGACGACTGCGGTCAGACCCTCACGGACGTCGTCACCCGTCAGGTTCTCGTCTTTCTCCTTCAGGATCTGCTTCTCGCGGGCGTACTTGTTCACCAACGAGGTCAGCGCAGCACGGAACCCCTCCTCGTGCGTTCCGCCCTCATGCGTGTTGATGGTGTTCGCATAGGTGTGCACACTCTCTGTGTACCCGTTGGTCCACTGCATGGCCACTTCGAGCGAGATCTTGCGATCGGGAGCTTCGCTCTCGAAGGAGATGACCTCCTCGTGCACCAGCTCGTTCTTCTTGGCCCGGTTGAGGTACTCGACGTAGTCGACGAGACCCTTCTCGTAGAGATAGCTGACGACGACGTCTTCGTCACCGCGCTGGTCGGTCAGGGTGAGGCGGAGCCCCTTGTTCAGGAAGGCCATCTGCTGGAATCGCGCTCGAAGGGTCTCGTAGTCGAACTCGACGGTCTCGAATGTCTCTCGGCTCGGCCAGAACGAGATCGTGGTTCCGGTCTCTGTCGATGTCTCGCCCTTCTCGAGCGGCGCCTGTGGGATCCCATGCTTGTAGCTCTGTCGGTAGACATGACCCTGGCGACGGACCTCGACATCCAATTCGGCAGAGAGCGCATTGACCACCGAGCTGCCCACCCCGTGCAGACCGCCTGAAACCGAATATCCGCCGCCGCCGAACTTGCCGCCAGCATGCAGGATCGTCAACACCACTTCGACGGTGGACTTGTTCTCGTGCTTGTTCAGGTCGACAGGGATGCCCCGGCCGTTGTCGACCACGCGCACCCCACCGTCTTTGAGGATGGTGATCAGGATGGTGTCGCAGTACCCGGCCAGCGCCTCGTCGACAGAGTTGTCGACGATCTCATAGACAAGGTGGTGGAGCCCCCGTGGACCGGTCGAACCGATGTACATTCCGGGACGTTTACGAACCGCTTCGAGGCCTTCGAGGATCTGGATGGCGTCGGCGCCGTATTCATCTTCGGAGTCGGCTTGGTCAAGTGGGGATGTCATGGATATATGGGCTCCAAAGCAGATTGGCAGACCCTTCATTCTACCAAAACAATGCTTCGCCCGGCGGCTTTGAAGCCCTTCTGGGGCGTTTATTTCTGCCCGGTGACCTGTTTTGCCTTGCTACCCGTAGGTATCGCGAGGGCCCCGCCCTGGAATTGATCTGGAGCCTCTTTTCCAGGACGGGGCGTCAGGGGCCAAAAACCGCACTGACTCGATTCCCGCCTCCGGGTACTCCTGGGCGATGCGTGTCATGATCATCGTTCGCATCAATCTCAACTGAGTTGCCCACGCCGTGGAATCGCATTGAACGCTCAGAACCTGGTCTGTAATTCCTACCGGTCGACTGTGCTCCGCGGTCTCCTCGCCGGCAATCTCCTTCCACGCCAGCATGAGGTCGGACTTGGCCAGGGAACCCGACCAGCCGAGTTCGTTGGTGAGGGCATCCATCACCGAACTGATGCCCTTCGGGTCGCGCCCCAGCCCATACGGAACGGTCTCACCCGTCGGCTGTCTACGCTGCCGCAGTCGCGTGCGACTCATCAGGCGGGAATCGCCGAAGACCTTCTTGAACCGGAGGTACACCGACTGCGACTCGTTCTCCGGAAGGGCGGAAGTCTCGGCGGAAGCCTCGACGGGCTTGTCGCTCGGCGTCTCGCCGCGGGTCTCCTCAGGCATCGGCCGGCTCGGAGACGATGGTTCCCGCAGAGATGTGAACCGTGTGTGCGGTGAGTTGCTCAGGAACATCCCCAAAGACGGCGGCGGTGATGAGCACCTGCTCGTAGTCGGCCACTGCAGCGGCCAGACGCGCACGCCTCGCCTTGTCGAGCTCGGCGAAGACGTCGTCGAGGATGACCACCGGATCCCCCAACGCCGAATCGGTGCGGAGCAGGTCGGCCGACGCGAGCTTCACGGCAAGTGCGAACGACCAGGATTCGCCGTGACTCGCGTAGCCCTTCGCGGGAAGACCGTTCAGCTCGAACAGGAGGTCGTCGCGATGGGGGCCGCAGAGCGTGATCCCCCGGTCGAGCTCCTGGCGGCGGAGGTCGGCGAGCGCCGTGCGGAACTGGATTTCGACATCGGCGCGACGGAAGGGTGAACCGAGTCGCTCTGCGGATGCGCCCGGCTGGTCATCCAACTCGTCATCCGACGAAGACGTCGACGACAGGGAGAGGATACTCAGTCGGCTGCTGATCTTCGGTGAGTGGTCCGACCCCGCCACAGCGAGGTAGGCCTTCTCGATGTAGGGCCGCAACTGGAAGACGAGGGCGTCGCGTTCGGCGATGAGTTCGGAACCGAGCACGACGAGCCGATCATCCCAGATCTCGAGCGTCGAGAGCTGGTTCGCCTTGACGCCCGAGTTGCGTGCCGACTTCAGAAGGGTGTTGCGCTGGCGGAGCACCCTGTCGTAGTCGGTCGCGACTCCAGCGAGCCGAGGGCTCCGCGCGAACAGCAGCTGGTCGATGAACCGGCGACGGCCGGACGGGTCGCCGCGCACGAGCGCCAGGTCTTCAGGCGCGAAGAGGACGCTCGAGAAGAACCTCGGAATCTCACGGATCTTCGTGACCGACCGGTTCACCTGCGCGCGATTCGCCTCAGAACGATTGATCTGAACCTCGACCAGCACCTCGCGGCCAGCGTGTTCGAGGCGGGCCCGGATGATCGCCGCCTGCTGCCCCATCCTGATCAGGGCCTGGTCGCTCGAGACCCGGTGCGAGCCGAGCGTGCTCAAGTAGCCGAGGGCCTCGACCAGGTTCGTCTTGCCCTGGCCGTTGCTGCCCACGAACAGGTTCGGACCTGCACCCAGCTCCAGTTCCGCCACGGAGTAGTTGCGGAAGTCGGAGAGACTGAGGTGTCGTACCTGCACGGAAAGCTCCGGGGGGAGTGGATGCCGCGCGCTGACGCGCGCGGTCTCGCTCCTCCGCTCAGTCGGCCTTCTTGACCGCGTGGCCACCGAACTGGTTGCGGAGGGCGGCGACGGCCTTCATCGACGGGGAATCCGCCTGGCGTGAGACGAACCGAGCAAAGATCGATGCGCTGATCGTCGGAACCGGCACCGCGTTCGCGAGGGCCTCCTCGATGGTCCAGCGACCTTCGCCGGAGTCCTCGACGTACCCTTCGATGTCCTCGAACTCGGGATCCTGTTCGAGGGCGAGAACCAGCAGCTCGAGGAGCCAGGAACGGACGACCGTGCCGCGCTGCCAGGCCTTGAAGGTGCCCGTGACATCTTTGATGATGTCCTTTTTGGTGTCGAGGAGTTCGTACCCCTCGGCATACGCCTGCATCAGGGCGTACTCGATGCCGTTGTGCACCATCTTGGCGTAGTGGCCGGCACCGACCTCACCGGCGTGCACGAAGCCCTCATCGCGCGGCCCCTCGGGGCGGAGCGCGTCGAAGATCGGCATGGCGCGGTCGACATCCTCCTTCTTGCCGCCGACCATCAGGCCGTAGCCGTTCTTCAGTCCCCAGATTCCGCCTGACACGCCCGCGTCGACGAAGCTGATGCCCTTCGGGGCGAGGAGCTCTGCGTGCTTGAAGTCTTCGGTGAAGCGGGAGTTGCCACCGTCGATGATGAGGTCGCCCTCGTCGAGCACACCGGCCAGGTCGTTGATGACCGAATCCGTGATCACGCCGGAGGGAACCATCACCCAGACGATGCGGGGTGCAGGCAGTGCTGCGGCGAGTGCAGCGAGGTCGGCGACGTCGCTCACGGCGGGATTGCGGTCGTAGCCCACGACGTCGATGTCCGCCGCGCGAAGACGCTCGCGCATGTTGTTGCCCATTTTGCCCAGGCCGATGAGTCCGAGGTTCATGATGTCTCCTCTTAGCGCAGAAGTAGGTTCGGTTGGAGCAGGTACTTGTAGTCGTCTGAACCGGGCTGGTCCTTCGATGACTGGCTCGTGATCAGAACCGGGCCCGGTTTGTTCGGGTTGTCGGTCTTGGTGAACGAGATGCGGACGTACTCGGAGTGCACGGCCCCCAGACCGTCGAGCAGGAACTGCGGCTTCAGCGAGACGACGGTGTCTGTGCCGGTGAGAAGAGCATCGATGGACTCGGAGGCCTGTGCCTGCTCGGAGCCGATCGCTTCGAGGGTTACACCGTCGATGGTGAACGTGAACCGAAGCGCAGCCTCCCGCTCGAGCACCAGGGAGACACGCCTCGTCGCCTCGATGAGGTCGGCGGTGTTGATGACCGCGTAGTTCTCGACCGATTCCGGGAAGAGACGCTTGACCGGCGGGAAGTTTCCCTTGATGAGCAGGGAGGTCACGGTCTTCTTGTCGGCTCTGAACGCGATGAGCTCACGGTCGTCGGTGTTCGTGATGGCGACGGAGATCGTGCCGCTGTTGCCGAAGGTCTTGCCGATCTCCTGGAGGGTCTTCGCCGGCACGAGTGCCGTGGCCGTCCCGATGTCGGAGGTTCCGGAATCCCAGTCGATGTTGCGCACCGCGACACGGTAGCGGTCGGTGGCCACCAGGGAGAGGCTGTTGTTCGAGATCTCGAGCTGCACGCCGGTGATGACAGGCGTGACATCGTCGCGCGACGCAGCGACGGCCACCTGGGCGATCGCCGCGGAGAAGTCGTCGGACTTCAACAGCCCGGACTGTTCTCCGACGACGGGAAGGCTGGGGTATTCCTCGACGGGCATGTTCAGCAGGGTGAACTTGGCCGAGCCGGCCGTGACGATGATGTGGGTGTCTTCGGTGTAGAAGCGCACCGGTGCGTTCGGCAGGCGGTTGGCGATGTCGGAGAGCAACCGGCCGGAGACGAGGACCCGACCGGGCTCTTCGACGTCGGCCGTGATCTGCGTCTGCGAGGAGACTTCGTAGTCGAACGACGACAGAGTGAGCCCGTCACCGCTGGCTTCGATCAGTACGCCGCTCAGGATCGGCAGGGTGGTTCGTTGCGGCAGCAGCTTGACGGCGAAGGATACGGCTTCGCTGAAAACGTCTCTGTTGGCTTGGAACTTCACTCTTCACCTCAGTTTGTACGTGTCTTGGTCGGTCAATGCTAGCCCGTGGAGGGGTGTTGCGTGTGCGCTCTGCCTGGGCCGCACGATCGGCGGTAGAAGTTGTTGGGCGGAATGATTAAAGGTTTAAAGATTAATCTTCTTAACCGACGTGGATATGTGGACAACTGCTTCGGATCACAGTATTCGACAGGGAACTACAACGGTGTGAGATGTAGAAACTCTGCGGAGAACTCTTGTCATTCGGCCAGTGTGGAGGAGTGGGCGAGTGACCCCATCCCACAACTCCCCACAGCCCGTCAACAATTCGGAGCGTGTTATGCACAGGGTTGTGCACAACATGTGGAAACTGGGTCTCAGATGCCCTTGTAGCGCTGGTTGTGCTTGATTCTGCTGCTGATCTCGGTGACCTGGTTGTAGATCGAACGCTTCTCGGTCATCAGCTTGCCGATCTTGTTGTTGGCGTACATGACCGTGGTGTGGTCACGTCCGCCGAAGAGCTGGCCGATCTTCGGGAGAGACAGGCTGGTCAGTTCCCGACAGAGGTACATGGCGATCTGGCGCGCTGTGGCGATGGCCTGCGAGCGGGAGGAGCCGTAGAGATCATCCACCGACAACTTGAAGTACTCGGCGGTGTGGCCGATGATGTCGACCGGCGCGATGACGTTGTCGTCGTCGAGGGTGATCAGGTCTTTGAGCACGGTCTGCACGAGCGAGAGGTCGACCGGGTTCCGGGTCAGACTCGCGTACGCCGTCACCCGGATCAGTGTGCCTTCGAGTTCCCGCACGTTGGAGGAGACCTTCGACGCCATGTACTCGAGGATCTCGTCGGGCACCTGGAGTCGCTCGCTCTGCGCCTTCTTGCGCAGGATGGCGATCCGGGTCTCGAGGTCGGGCGTCTGCACATCGGTGATGAGACCCCATTCGAACCGGGTACGCATCCGGTCCTCGAAGCCCGTCAGGTGCTTCGGAGGCAGGTCGCTGGTGATCACGACTTGTTTGTTGTGGTCATGCAGGGTGTTGAAGGTGTGGAAGAACGCTTCCTGCGTCTCCGCCTTCCCCTGCAGGAACTGGATGTCATCGATCAGAAGCAGATCGATGTCGCGGTAGCGCGAATGGAAGGCCGCACCGCGGTTGTTGGCGATGGAGTTGATGAAGTCGTTCGTGAATTCCTCAGAACTCACATATCGCACGCGAACGCCCGGGTAGAGGCTCATGGCGTAGTGGCCGATGGCATGGAGGAGGTGGGTCTTGCCGAGCCCCGAGTCGCCGTAGATGAAGAGCGGGTTGTAGGCCTTGGCGGGAGCCTCAGCCACGGCGACGGCCGCAGCGTGGGCGAAGCGGTTGGAGCCGCCGATCACGAAGTTGTCGAAACTGTACTTCGGGTTCAGCCGAGTGTCGTTGTTGCGGAGAGGGCCGACCGTCTCCTGCACAGGAGTCGTCTCGACGTATCCCGCGGGCGGCGTGGGGACGATCTCGATGACCTCGGCCTGCTGCAGGTAGTCGTTCCCGCTGATGTCGGGGTTCACGACCACGGCGAAGTTGTTGACACCGTAGGACTCATCCAGCCGGCCGAGAGCCGACAGGAGCGGGACGCGGATGCGTTGCTCGAGCATCCCTCTCGTCAGGTCGTTGGGGACCTCGAGGTAGAACGACCCGGCCATGATGCCCTTCGGCACCACCAGCCCCAGGAAACCGTGGAGTTGCGGCGTTATTCTCTCGTCAGTCGACAGAGCATCGAGGACGGTGCGCCAGTTGGCTTCCGGTGAACCGGGATCGTCGGCCATGGAACTCCTGTCGAAAGGGCTGAGTGAGTCCAAGCGGATGCCAGGGAGATCACATGAAGTGCGTGACCGATTCCCCAAGACCACTGTCACAAACCTAGGGATCTAAGCTAGTGACTGCACAGACGCAGATCAAGTTGATTGTGGGTCACCTCCGCGTGTCACTGCGGACCTCTGGTAATCGACTGTGGATAATTGGGCGTTTGCGCCGTTTGAGTTTGACCATTCGCATCTCAAGCCGTAGTTTTAATCAGTTGACTTGTGTGCAGCAGCACACCTTACGAAGCTTCCCGGCGCACATGGCTGGGCCACGGAGAACACATCATGAGCAAAAGAACTTTTCAGCCGAACAACCGTCGTCGCGCCAAGGTGCACGGCTTCCGCCTGCGTATGCGCACCCGTGCCGGACGCGCGATCCTCTCGGCTCGCCGTCGCAAGGGCCGTACCGAGCTCTCCGCGTAGTTCGTAGCGCGAAGACCTTCCAGACGATCCCCCCTCCCGGTGCTGGCCAAAACCGCTCGCGTGACGACAGCAGACGAATACCGTTCTGCCGTCCGTCGCGGTGCCAGATTCTCGGGGCCGAACACGGTGACATACGTGCACCGTGAAGATTCGGCCGGCCATCGGGATGGTTCGCCGGCACGATTCGGTTTCATCGTCTCGAAAGCGGTTGGTGTCGCAGTGACACGCAACCGCATTCGGCGACGGTTGAAGGCGGTCTGCTATTCGCTCCAGTCCACGGTCGAGCCGGGCATCGATATCGTCATCCGGGCGCTTCCGAGTGCCGCGACATCCAGTTTCGCCTCGCTCGAACGTGAAGTGACCCGTTCGTTCGCCAAGGCGAAGGTGTTGTCGTGAGTTCCTTAGCGGCTGGCCAGGGCGTGTCGGCCCTGTCGGTCATCCGTCTCTTGGCGATCGGCGTCTATCTCCTGCCGCGGAATGCTGCCGTTCTGCTGTTGAAGCTCTACCGGGCGGTCATCTCGCCGCTCTACGGTGATGTCTGCCGGTACTACCCTTCATGTTCGTCGTATACCCTGCAAGCGATCCAACAGCGGGGAATCCTGCTGGGAATCGCCCTCGGTCTGTACCGCCTCGTGCGCTGCCACCCGTGGGCGGCCGGCGGGATCGATGATGTTCCCCGCCCCCGCACGCAACACTTCCGTGTCACCAGATTCGGTTTCGTCGTAGCCAGTAGCCACGGAAAGGGCTAATCCGAAGCATGGACATCCCCGGTTTCATCAGCACCATCCTCTGGCCCATCAAGTGGGTCGTCGAGGGACTGCTCGTGCTCTTCCACACCGTGCTCACAGGGCTCGGGATGGATCCTGCCGAGGGTCTCACCTGGGTTCTGTCGATCGTCGGAATGGTGTTGGTCATCCGTGCTGCCCTGATTCCGATCTTCGTGCGCCAGATCAAGAGCCAGCGCAAGATGCTCGAAGTCGCGCCACAGCTGAAGAAGATCCAGGACAAGTACAAGGGCAAGAAGGACCAGTTCTCCCGCGAGGCCATGTCGCGCGAGACGATGGAGCTCTACAAGAAGACCGGTACGAACCCTCTGAGTTCGTGTCTTCCGCTGCTCCTCCAGATGCCGATCTTCTTCTCACTGTTCTCTGTGCTGAATGACGCCCAGAAGGGCACGGCCGGCGTCTTCTGGCTGAACTCCGACCTGGCCCTGCAGTTCGGAAACGCGAAGCTCTTCGGTGTTGCACCTCTGCACGAGAGCTTCCAGCAAGCCACCGTGACGGGTGATGTCGCCGTCATGATCATCGCGGTCATCATGGTGGTCCTGATGACCGGTTCGCAGTTCATCACGCAGCTGCAGATCATGTCGCGCAACCAGTCCCCGGAGGCCAAGAACAGCCCGATGTTCAAGCAGCAGCGCATCCTGCTGTACATCCTTCCGCTCGTCTTCGCGTTCTCCGGCTTCAGCTTCCCGCTCGGTGTCATGTTCTACTGGCTGACCTCGAACTTCTGGACGATGGGCCAGCAGTTCCTGGTGATCCGCAACATGCCGACACCGGGCAGTGAGGCTGCCAAGGCCCGCGAAATGCGGTTGGCGAAAAAGGGTAAATTGAACATCGCGACCGCCGCTGACGGCACCGTGAACCATGTTGTTCTCGAGGCGCCGAAGACGACGCAGCGTCAGCAGCCGGTCGGCAAGACCAGAGCGAAGAAGCAGGGTGAGAAGAAGTGAGCGACGTGAGCGAGATCAGCACGACCGACATCGAGCAGGACGTCGTGTCCGACGGCGCTGCTGGACTGAATGACTCCGCTGTGGTGGACGGTGCGGCTGCGGTGGATGGTGCGGCTGAGTTGAATGGTACGGCTGAGCTGGACAGTGCGGCTGAGCCGGGTTCTGCGAAGTCGGATGCTGACCCGCACGCTCTCGAAGACGAGGGCGACATCGCGGCGGACTACATCGAAGAGCTGCTCGACATCTGCGATCTCGACGGTGACATCGACATCGATGCCCGGGGCGGCAGAGCCTATGTCTCGGTCAATTCATCGGAAGACAGCAATCTCCGTCTGCTCTCCCAGCCCGACACCGTGCAGGCGCTACAGGAACTGACCCGTCTCGCAGTGCAGACTAAAACTGGCGGCTTCTCGCGGCTGATCCTGGATGTCGGTGGGAGCCGCAAGATTCGGGAAGCAGAACTGGCGCGCCTGGTGGCCTCAGCCGTCGATCGCCTCGAAGTCGGTGGCGAGGCCAGCGTGGCACTCGACCCGATGTCCTCCTACGAGCGCAAGGTCGTTCATGACCTCGTTGCCGAGCGCGGCTTCGTGTCGAACTCGGAGGGCGAAGGTCGCGATCGCCACACGGTGATCACTGCGGCCTGAATTGGATTTTCCAATTCAATAGTTTCACGTGAAACAGTCTGGCTTGCTTCAAGAATCTGAGTCGCTTCAAAAGGCTGAGTTGATCCGAGAGACTGTGGCCCGACAGATTCTTGCCCCGACCCACCGCAGCGCCACCTGGGTCGTCAGATATGAAAGGTCGTCGGTGATCGATGCCTGAGCTTCCTGAAGACCTCGAAGCAGAACCCAGCGTTGCCCCTGACCTGTTCGGTGACACGATCGCGAAGGCACGTCGTTTCACGGCAAACCTCGCTGTGCACGGGGAAGAGTACGGACTCATCGGTCCCCTGGAGCTGCCGCGTCTGTGGACCAGGCACATTCTGAATTGCGTGCTCGTGGCTCCCCTCCTCAACCCGGGTCGGGTTGGGGACATCGGCAGTGGCGCGGGTCTACCGGGTCTGGTCTTGGCAATAGCGCGACCCGATGTCGACTTTGTACTCATCGAGCCCATGGAGCGCCGGGTCAAGTGGCTGAACGACCAATCAGCCGAACTCGAGCTGGGCAACGTGACTGTCATGCGCGGGCGGGCCGAGGATGTCGGCTTCACGGGTGGACTGGATCAGATCACTGCTCGTGCGGTCAGTGCGTTTGCGAAGCTCATCCCGATGTGCGCTCCCCTGCTCCGTCCTGACGGTGAACTGGTGTTGATGAAGGGTGCTGGCGCTGCGGCGGAAATCGAAGCCGCCGCGAAGCAGATCAAGCGATTCAAGCTGACCGACGTCCAAGTGCGGGAACTCGGTACGGGCGTGCTCGACGATGTGACGCGGGTGATCACGGCTACGGTGCGTTGACGAGTGCTTCTGCCTTCGTTGCACCGTGTGCACAGTGCGGCCAGACACGCCGCCCGACTACGCGTTTACGGACACAGCCGGTACCTTGGTTGAGGCATGTTTCACGTGGAACATAGCAACAAACCGCTTCCACCCGCTCGTCGTTACCAATCCTCATAGCTACCACCCGTTCCATAATCACCACCCGTTCCACAGAGAGACCACATGACAAGCGAACCGATCGGCTACGACGCCTCGACACCGCTCGCGCGTGAAATCGCCGATCTCTCGCGCCGCCGTAAGGCTGCCGCAGCCGCAGAGTATCCTCTCCCCCGCCAGACTCGCGTGCTCACGATCGCGAATCAAAAGGGCGGCGTCGGTAAAACCACCACGACGGTGAATCTTGCGGCTGCAATGGCGAAATCGGGTGCGAAAGTACTGGTGGTGGATCTTGATCCTCAGGGCAATGCTTCGACAGCTGTCGGAGCCGACCATCGCGCCGAAATACCCAGCGTGTACGACGTACTCATCCATGACACTCCGCTCGAAGATGTCGTGCAGAGAAGTGCAGAGTTCGAACGACTCTTCTGTGTGCCGGCCACGATCCACCTTGCGGGCGCCGAAATCGAGCTCGTACCCATGGTCGCCCGCGAACTGCGCCTGAGGGAGAGTCTCGATGGCTACCTCCGGCGCGCAGAAGAGGCTGGCGATCCCTACCACTACGTGTTCATCGACTGCCCGCCATCGCTCGGCCTCCTGACCATCAATGCCTTCGTGGCCGCCCGGGAAGTGCTCATCCCGATCCAGTGCGAGTACTACGCGCTCGAAGGATTGAGCCAGCTTCTCTCCAACATCGCGCTCATCGAGAAGCACCTCAACCCGCACCTCGGGGTTTCGACCATTCTTTTGACCATGTACGACGGTCGGACCCGCCTGGCCACACAGGTTGCAGAGGATGTGCGAAATCACTTCCCCTCCGAGACGCTCACAGCGATCATCCCCCGTACTGTGCGCATTTCGGAGGCGCCCAGCTACGGACAGACGGTCATCAGCTACGATCCGCAGTCGACAGGTGCACTCTCGTACCTCGAAGCCGCATCAGAAATTGCACGAAGAGGAGCAGAACAACATGGCTAACCCCAAAAGGACAGGACTCGGTCGGGGAATCGGCTCCCTCATCCCCACACTCGACGAATCGCGCTCCGGAAGCCCAGTCGACGTCTTCTTCGCCGACCGGGGCGAGGCTGAGCCGGAACTGGTGTCCGTGCCGGGCGCACGCCTCGCGAGCCTCGACCCACAGAGTATCGTTCCGAATGCCAAGCAGCCCCGCACGGAATTCGACGCGGATGACCTCGCCGAGCTTGTCGCGTCCATCCGCGAGGTGGGCGTGCTCCAGCCGATCGTCGTACGCGAACTGACGAAGGTCGGCGCGGCCGAACAGCAGTACGAACTGGTCATGGGGGAGCGCCGGCTTCGGGCCAGCAAGGAACTCGGCCTCGAAACCATTCCCGCGGTGATCAAAGAGACCGCGGACGAGAACATGCTGCGGGATGCGTTGCTCGAGAACCTACACCGGTCGCAGCTCAACCCGCTGGAAGAGGCGTCGGCCTACCAGCAGCTCCTGGCGGACTTCGACATCACGCAGGACCAGCTCGCAACGCGCATCGGACGGTCCCGCCCGCAGATCACGAACACGATCCGGCTCCTGAAGCTCCCCACCGCCGTGCAGAAGCGAGTGGCAGCGGGTGTTCTCAGCGCGGGCCATGCGCGTGCGATCCTCTCGGTGGTCGACGCCGATGAGATGAACCGTCTCGCCGAGAAGATCGTCAACGAGGATCTTTCCGTTCGTGCCGCGGAGGCCGTGGCATCCAGAGCGCCGAAGTCGAAGCGGGTGCGCCCCACCGCCGGACGCCGCAACGATCACCTCGACGAGATCGCCGAGCGCCTCGGAGATCGCCTCAACACGCGGGTGAAAGTGAGCCTCGGGGCGACGAGGGGTCAGATTGTGATCGACTTCGCGACGATCCAGGATCTCAACCGGATCCTCGAAGAGATGGGCGAACCGACTTTCGGAACGCAGGAACCTCGGGGACCACGCTTCCAGTAGAGGGGTCAGCGGGCGTCGCGGATCGCGACCTCGCCGATCGCCTCATACACCGCGCCGAGGTCGAGCCCAGCAGCGAGGATCCCTTGCGGAACGAGAGAAGTCTCCGTCAGACCCGGGAGCACGTTCGCCTCGAGGAACCAGGGGGTACCCTCTGAATCGATGATCAGGTCGATTCGGGAAAGGTGCCGGAGGCCGAGCGTCTGGTGGATGGCGAGGGCCGCTTCGGATGCCACTTCTGCCACCGAATCATCCAACCGCGCGGGCGTGAAGAACTGGGTCTCGCCGGCACTGTACCGCGCCTCGAAAGAGTAAACCCCTGATCGGGGCACGATTTCGACAGCAGGAAGAGCGAACGGACCCGACCCGGTGTCGATGACACCGATCGAGACTTCGGTGCCGAAGACCTTGCGTTCGATGAGCGCTGTTTCGCCGTAGGTGTAGGCGTCGACGACCGCACGCGGCAGATCTCCCGCTTCGGTGACCACGGTGACACCCTGCGCTGAACCACCCATCGCCGGCTTCACGACGACGGGTGTGCCGAGGTGCTGGAGTACCCCTTCGAGAACCTGCGTCGCACCGAGCTCGCGGAACGTCTCACGAGGAAGGGTGATCGACTCAGGCGTCTGGTACCCGGCGCGAGCCACCAGCACTTTCGCGGTTGGCTTGTGCCAAGCCAGTTGGGCGGCCGCGGCCTCAGATCCGACGTAGGCGAGGCCCTGGGCATCCAGAAGCGCTCGAAGCGACCCGTCTTCGCCGCTCGCACCGTGCAGCGCGGGCCAGACCAGGTCGGGAGACTGCGCGGCCAGCGACGCGAGGAGGGTGGAGTCGGGCTCGCGCATGGTCACCCGGTGACCACGAGAGATCAACGAATCGGCAACCCGCCGCCCGGACCGCAGCGATACGTCACGTTCGTGGGAGAGTCCCCCGGCCAGTACGACGACGGTTCGGGGTGCTGTGGTGTCGGTCATTGTCAGTCCATGTCTGGTGGTGGGGCAGAGAACGAGGGGGAAGTCCGGATGGTCGCGAGCGGACCCGTCGCGTGGAATGTCTCGAGCAGGTCGATCTCGCCGTTGATGACGGTGGTGAGCCGACGGATGCCGAGTTTGATCTGGTCGGGTGTCGGGTAGCAGTACGACAGCCGGATCTTGTTCCGCCCTCCGCCGTCTGCGTAGAACGCGGTGCCCGGCGTGTAGGCGACGAGCTCCTTCACCGCGCGGGGGAGCATCTGCTTGGTGTCGAGGTAGTCGGGCAGGGTGAGCCAGACGTAGAAACCGCCGTTGGGGTTGGTCCAGCTGAGCTCCGGCAGGTATTCGGTGAGAGCGGAGAGCATCGTGTTCTTCCGCTCTTCATAGACACCCCGGAAAGTGTTGATCTGACCTTTCCAGTCGGCCGTTTCGAGGTATTCGGAGATGACGAGCTGGCTGAAGGAGCTAGGGCAGAGGATCGCGGATTCTGCGGCCAGAACCAGCTTCTCCCGAATCGCATGCGGTGCGATTGCCCATCCGATGCGGAATCCGGGTGCCAGGGTCTTGGAAAACGAACCCAGGTAGATGACACCCTCGTCTTCGGTACTGCGGAGGGACTGGGGTGGCGGGCCATCGAAGTAGAGCAGGCCGTAGGGGTTGTCCTCGAGCACCAGGATGCCCTCCGACCGGCAGATCTGCAGAACCTCTTCGCGGCGGGACGCGGAGAGTGTGACGCCGGCGGGGTTGTGGAAGTTGGGGATCGTGTAGAGGAACTTGATCGTACGACCGGACGCGCGCACGCGCGCGATCGCCTCCCGCAGGGCATCCGGAATCAGCCCGTCGTCGTCCATCAGCACATGCTCGATGTCGGCCTGGTACGAGCGGAAGACGCCGATGGCCCCGACGTAGCTCGGCGCTTCGGCGAGGATCACATCGCCCGGATTGATGAAGAGCTTGGTGATCAGGTCGAGTGCCTGCTGGGAACCCGTCGTGACGACGACATCGTCGACGCTGCCCCGGATGCCCTCCAGAGCCATCACTTCGAGGATGTGCTCGCGGAGCTTCGGTACGCCCTGCCCGGAGCCGTACTGCAGCGCGACGGGCCCCTGTTCGACCATGACACGATTCATGGCATCGATGACGAGTTCGCGGGGGAGGGCGGAGACGTAGGGCATCCCGCCGGCCAGGGAGACGACCTCGGGCCGCGAGGCCACGGCGAACAGGGCCCGCACCTCGGAGACAGAGAGGCCGGCGGCCCGTTCTGCGTAGTTGTTGTACCAGGGATCGAGGTTGGTTCCCGATGACGACGGGGTGTTTTGGCTGCTCACGTGCACTTCCATCAAGAGGCGAAATTCCATGCTATCGAAAAAGAAAAAGGGTCCGGACCCACATCGTGTGGTCCGGACCCTGGAGCCGGGGGGAGCAGCTGTGCTGCCGGCCCCCGGGCCTGTGGTGCTGTCGTGACCCTCGCTCTAGGCGAGGTAGGCGGCCAGGTCGCTCTCGAGAGCGGCCTTCGGCTTGGCGCCGATGATGGTCTTGACGACCTCACCGCCGCGGTAGACCTTCATCGCGGGGATCGAGGTGATCTGGTACTTCGCCGCGGTCTGCGGGTTCTCGTCGACGTTCAGCTTGACGATCTTGATCTTGCTGGAGTGTTCGGAGGCGATCTGATCGAGGATCGGCGACACAGCGCGGCACGGGCCACACCATTCGGCCCAGAAGTCGACGAGGATCGTCTCGTCGGAGTTCAGAACGTCGGCTTCGAAGCTGGCATCGGTTACTGCGGAGGCACTTGACATGGTGTTCTCACTTTCTTGTTGACAGAAAAAGGCTTTTGATCAGGGTTTTCAGATCAAGGTTTCAGGACTGGCGGCAGCTCAGGACCGAGTCGACTGCAGCGACTCGACGAGCTCGATCTCCGCCTCGGCTTCACGCAGCTCGGCGATGGCGGAAGCTTCAGCCAGACCCGCCAGGTAGTGTTCGGCGTCGAGGGCGGCCACGGTGCCGGAGGCCGCGGCAGTGGCGGCCTGGCGGTAGGTGTCGTCGATCACGTCACCGGCCGCGAAGACACCGGCGATGTTGGTCTTCGAGGAGCGACCCGCGACGGCGATGGTGCCCGAAGTGGTGAGGTCGAGCTGGCCGTGCACCAGGTGCGTGCGCG
Source organism: Subtercola boreus (assembly GCF_006716115.1). Lineage (NCBI taxonomy): Bacteria > Bacillati > Actinomycetota > Actinomycetes > Micrococcales > Microbacteriaceae > Subtercola > Subtercola boreus. The sequence continues at coordinate 3,170,367 of NZ_VFOO01000001.1, forward strand.
GGTCGTTGCCGATCGCGACGAAGAGGCCCTGCACCGGCAGCTCGCTCCGTTCACCGGTGACCGTGTTCTCGAGCTTCAGGCTCTCGACCGTGTTCTCGCCGTTGATGCCGACGACGGCCGTGTTGAAGACGAACTCGATCTTCTCGTTCGCGAAGGCGCGCTCCTGCATGATCTTGGATGCCCGCAGCGTGTCTTTGCGGTGGATGAGGTACACCTTGTCTGCGAAACGCGTCAGGAAGGTCGCCTCCTCCATCGCCGAGTCGCCACCACCGATGACGGCGATGGTCTTCTTCTTGAAGAAGAACCCGTCGCAGGTGGCGCACCAGGAGACGCCGCGGCCGCTCAGTCGCTCTTCGTCTTCGAGACCGAGCTTGCGGTAGGCGGACCCTGTGGAGAAGATGACGGCCGGGGCTTCGAAGTCACCGCTGTAACCGGTGCTCACCTTCTTGACGTCACCTGAGAAGTCGACGCTGGTCACGTCGTCGAGCAGAACCTCGGTGCCGAACTTCTCAGCCTGCTCCTGCAGTTTCGTCATGAGGTCGGGACCCTGGATGCCCTCGGGGAAGCCCGGGAAGTTCTCGACCTCCGTGGTCTTCATCAGTTCGCCGCCGGCCTCGACACTGGAGGCGATGAGCAGGGGCTCGAGGCCCGCCCGCGCGGCGTAGATTGCGGCGGTGAACCCGGCAGGACCGGACCCGATGATGATGATCTGACGCATCGACAAGCTCCTTGGTTGCGGTGACGGCGTCACCGGCTTCTCTACTACTGAGATGTTCAACACATCCTATCCGCCGGGTATTCCAGCGCCATGGGCTTGTCCACAGGCACGGAGCAGCCGGCACAGCGGCATGATGGGAGGGTGAGCGAAGCCTTCAATCCCGTCGACGGTACCCGCATCGCCTACCAGGAGACCGGCACCGGCAGCCCAATCGTCCTGGTGCACGGTTCTGCCCTCTCGCGGGCCATCTGGCGGGGGTTCGGCTATGTGAAGGCGCTCCGGGACGACCACCGCCTCATCCTCGTCGACATGCGCGGCCACGGCCTGAGCGGCAAGCCTCACGGGCAGGCCGACTACGCCATGTCGCTCGTGATCGAGGATCTGCTCGCGGTCTACGAGGCGGCGGACATCCCTGCGGCCCACTTCATGGGGTACTCGTTCGGCGCGCGCGTCGGCTTCTCGCTCGCAGACTCCCACCCCGAGCGGATGCTGTCGTTCATCTCGGCCGGCGGTACCTACCGGATCGATGAGGGCGCGGTGAGTTCCCTGTTCTTCCCGGGGTACGACGAAGCCCTCGAATCGGGCGGGATGCGGGCGTTCGTGAATGGCTGGGAGGCTCAGGCGGGCGTCACCATCGATCCGGCGACGACGAACGCCTTCCTCGCGAACGACCCGGTCGCCCTCCAGGCGTATTTCCGACAGTTGGCTGTGGAACAGGGTGTGGAGGAGAAGAGGCTGACGGGCATCCGCACACCGACACTGCTGCTGGCCGGTACGGATGACCGGCAGCGCTACCTCGATTCCGAGCGTGCTGCGGGGCTGATGCCGAACGCCCGGTTCGAGCCGCTGCCCGGCCGCGGGCACGGTGACACGCTGTTCCCGTCGGGTCCGGTGCTGGAGCTCGTGAAGGGCTTTCTGGCGGAGCAGCCGGTCTAGGAGCGCCGCACCCGGCGGAGGATCGGGCCGAGCGCCTCGCTCAGCTCGTTCGACCGCACCACCCGCAGGGCGACGGCGTACACCCCGAGCATCACTGCGCCGATCAGCACCATCGAGAGGATCGCCTGCACTCGGCCCGACATGGCGAAACCGCCGTCCAGGCTGCCGCCGAGCAGGAGGAAGACCACGACGCCGGCAGCCGATGCGGGGAGGGCGGCCAGAGCATCCTTGCCGAAGCTCGAGACGGTGCGCCGGAGCCCCCCGCCGAGCCTGCGGTGCAGGAGGATGCCGACGAGCAGCGCCTGCATCACACCGGCGATCGAGAGTGTCAGGGCGACGGCCGAGCCCACCAGGTCTTTCGGCACGAACCAGAGCACGAGGAGGCAGCCGAGCGCGAACACCACAGACTGGAAGAGGTTGGTGAAGAACGGCGTGCGGGTGTCGCCCAAGGCGAAGAACGCCCGCTGGAGCACGAAGAGGATGCTGAACGCCGGCAGCCCGATGACGAACGCGAGGAGAACGTTGCCGATCGCGAGGGCGCCCGCGTAGTCCTCGGCGAACACGCGGCCGAACGGATACGCGGCCACCAGCAGCACGACGGCGGCGAGGGCCATCACGACGGTGATCTGGCGGATGGATGCCCCGATGTCCGCCCGCACGAGGTCGAGCCGCTTGGCGCTGGCGTTCTCGCTCATCCGAGTGAAGTACGCCGTGGCGATCGAGACGGCGACGATCGAGTGCGGGAGCATGAAGATCAGCCACGCGTACTGGAGCACGGCCACCGAGGCGTCGCTGCCCGAGGCGGTGGAGACCACGTTCGTCTCGACGAGCCCTGCCCCGGTGGTGACCAGGATCATGCCGAACGACCAGCCCGCGATGCGCCCGGTCTGCGCGAGACCGACGCCCCGCCAGCGGAAATCGGGCCGGTAGCTGAGGCCCACCCGCCGCCAGAAGGCGAAGAGGATGAGTCCCTGGATGGCGATGCCGAGGGTGGCGGAACCTGCGAGCAGGGCGATCGAGTCCGGTGTCCACCACGAGTAGGGGCGGAGACCTGCGGCATCGGAGCCGTAGATGCTGAGGAAGACGACGAGCCCGGCCAGGGCGACTACGTTGTTCACGATCGGAGCGAGGGTGAACGGGCCGAACGAATTGCGGGCGTTCAGTACCTCGCCGAGGATCGTGTAGACCCCGTAGAAGAAGATCTGCGGCAGGCACCAGTAGGCGAAGGATGTCGCGAGGGCGGCCTGCTCGGGGGCGAAGTCGTGCACCGTGATCGACACCAGCCACGGCGCGAGCAGGGTGGCGACGAGGGCCGCGACGGCCAGCACAGCCAGGGCGATGGTGACGAGCTTGTTGATGTAGGCCCTGCCGCCGTCGAGGTGCAGGGCGCTCTGTACGATCTGAGGCACCAGCACAGCGCTGAGGGCACCGCCTGCGACGATGACGTAGATGGTGTTCGGAAGCTGGTTGGCGGCAGCGAACGCGTCGCCGATCGCGAAGACGCCGATCGCCTGGATCAGCACGATGGTCTTCACGAAGCCGAGGATGCGGGAGACGATCGTTCCGCCGGCGAGAAGGGCGCTCGAACGGCCGATGCTGCGCTCAGCCACGGTGCTCCTCGGAGGTGTCGGTGGGGGCCGGCTCGGCAGCGGAACGATCGTCGGGGCCCGGCTCGGCAGGGGCCGGCTCGCCAGCGGCCTGCGCTGCCTTCGCCCGCCGCCGCTTCAGTACCTGGCGTACGATGCCGAAAGCCAGCAGCGCGGCCGCCAGAATGGCGATCACGATCGTTCCGATGCCCTCCCAGTCGGCACTCACGTTGATCTGGCGCGGTGCGGCCTGGTTGATGGGGATGCCCGACGGGCTGAAGAGTTCGAGGCGCAGGTCGACCTGGCCACTCGCTACCGCCGCCTTCACCGGGACTCGCGCTGTCTTCTGCGACTTCGCCTCGACGACGACCTCGATGCGCCCGGGCTCGACGACGAGCCGGCCGTTCGACGGGGTCACCTGCAGTTCGACGGTCACCGCCTGGTTGAGGTCGTTGCTGATCAGCACCGGAACTTCACTGCTGGTGGCGAAGAGGTTGATGTTGCTGCCGTCGATGATCTTCACCGAGTCGAGTGTCGTGCGGGTGAGGGTTGCGTAGTCGGCCTCGGCTGCGGTGCGCCCGGTCGGGTCGGCCGACCAGGACTGGGCGAGCACGGCCAGCAGGGTCGAGCGCTGCCTGCCCGTGAGCAGATCGGGTTGCGCCAGGACCGTGGCGAACTCGCCGACCTGGCGTTCGTAGTCGAGCATCGCCATCACGGTCTGCACCCGTGCGGCCGGTTCGTCGCTGTTCTTCACGCTGACGCCGAGGGCGGGTACGCTCAGCACGTCGGCGAGGCCCCGGTCGGAGGCCCAGGGCAGGGACTCGACGAGGTCGAGGGCCCTGGCCACCCCGAACGCCGTGGCGGGAACCTCCCGGCCGAGGTCGACCACGAGGGCGGGGGCCGTGGATCCGCCCTGTGCGCTGACGATCGCGAGGATTCCCGAGACCTCGGCCAACGCGGCGGCGAGCCCCGTGTCGGTGGTCGCCGCGGTGGCCTTCTGCAGAGCATCCGAGAGCCCTGCGTCGACGATGACCGCATTTTTGTCGCCGATGGTGGCGGGGGCACTGGGCGTCAGCCCGTCTTCCGATGCCGGCAGGGCGACGTTGTCGGAGCTGAGGATGCTCGTGCTGAGCCCTCCGGCTGCGAAGAAGTTGAGGTCGTCTGTCGTCACGGTGCCGGCAGCGGGCCAGGCGAGGTCGGTCCGGGTGTAGTTCCACGCGGTCAGGGCGGCGAAGGTCGGGAGAGTGCCGGCGGTCGGGACCGTGGTCGAGGTGGGGCTCGGTGTCGGGGACGCCGCGGCGGGATCGGCGGGGGACGTCGCCGCCGTGGAGCCGGCCGCGACTCCATCCTCCGTGGTCGTGGCAGCCACCTGGCCGGGCAGGGTGAACGGATCGGGCGTCGGCAGGGTCTGGAAGTTCGCGGCCTGCAGGGCGTAGTCGAAGGAGGACGGCGTGAGCAGGGACGCTGCACCCGCCTGGCGTTCCACCGCGATGTCGGAGTCGGCGTAGGAGAGCGCGAAGGTGGGATTCGCGGCGGCCGCGAGCCGGGCCAGCCAGTCGAGCGACGACTGCGGGGCCGCGGTGCCGAGCACCCGGATCGACACGATGACCATGGGGTCGATCGCGAGCGTCACCGGTCGGTCGACGACCGATTCGAGCTTGCGGGTGAGCACTCCGCCGGCGGCCGTGTAACTCTCGAGCTGCGCCGCGGTGAGGAGGCCCTGGCTGCCGGCCGGCACGGTGAGCGGCATGATGGCGGCGACGGCTGTCTCGCGCGCGGGGGCGTCGGCCGACCACACGATGGTGTTGCGCGCGTCGACGACGGTGGTGCCGGCGGTGTAGCCCGCCTCGATGCCGTAGGCGCCGAAGGAGCCGAGCCCGAGCTGGGCGGCAGGCAGCGACACCCGGAAGGTGCCGGTCGACCCGGGGGCGAGTGCGGGGGTCGCGACATCCGCCGCCACGGAATCGCGCGACTGCGTGGCGCCCGTCGAGGGGGTCAGCCAGTTGTCCAGGGCGTCCCGCGACCCGAGTTCGGCACGATCGAGCCAGAGGTGGATGCTCCCCGATAACAGCGCGTCGGCCGTCGTGTTGCTGATGCTCACCGAGACGGCCAGGTCTGCGCCGGGAGCCAGCACGCCGTTGTTGTCGGGCGCGAGCGCGACGGCGACGGTGCCCGTGGCTGCGGCGGTCTCGGTGGCCGTTCCCTCGGTGACCGCGGTCTCTGTGGGTGCCGGTGCGGGGGCGGCGTCCGCCGGGCGGGTGCCGCCGAGCATCCAGAGCAGCGTGAGCAGAACGATGGTGAGAACCGCGGCGAGACGTCGGGACCGGCCCGCCGGGGCCAGCCGGAAGTCACGTCTCGGGCTGCGGCGGACGCCCGAATCTAACGCCGCATCCATGCCTGTGATTCTAGGGTGTCGGCCTGAAGAGGTCGGGTGCGCCTCGCTGGCCGGCAGGTTCGGCCAGTAGGGTAACGGGGTGCGTTCCGTGGCAGACTCCCTCAGTTTCCTGGCCGACCTGGCCGGAAGGCCGCCCATCTCCGTGCTCGCAGAGGCCTTCCACGCGGCGGGGCACGACCTCGCGCTCGTGGGCGGGCCGGTTCGCGATGCGTTCCTCGGCAGGGCCGTGCACGACCTCGACCTGACCACCGATGCGACGCCCGACGAGATCCTCCGCATCGTGAAACCGCTCGCCGACGCGCACTGGGACATCGGCCGGGCCTACGGCACGATCGGTGCCCGCATCGGCGGGGAGACCGTCGAGATCACGACGTACCGTTCGGATGTCTACGACCAGGCCAGTCGTAAACCTTCCGTCGAGTTCGGCACCTCACTCGAGGCCGACCTGCTGCGCCGCGACTTCACCGTCAACGCTCTCGCGCTGAAGCTGCCCGAGCTGGTGCTCGTCGACCCGTCGGGCGGCATGGATGACCTGCTGGCCGGTGTGCTCAGAACACCGTCGACGCCCGAAGTCTCGTTCGGCGACGACCCACTCCGCATGCTGCGGGCCGTGCGTTTCACCGCGCAGCTCGGTTTCACGGTCGACGACGAGACCCGTTTCGCCCTCGACGAGATGGCGGGGCGCATCGAGATCATCAGCGCCGAGCGGGTGAACGAGGAGCTGAGCAAACTCCTGCTCTCCCCCGCCCCCCGCCGCGGGATCGAACTTCTGGTGGAATCGGGCCTGGCCGCCTTCGTGCTGCCCGAGATCCCGGCGCTCAGCCTGGAGATGGACGAACACCACCACCACAAAGACGTGTACCAGCACAGCCTGACCGTGCTCGACCAGGCCATCGACCTGGAGCGCTCGCGGCAGTTCGACGGCGCGCCCGACCTCGTGCTGCGGCTTGCCGCGCTGCTGCACGACATCGGCAAGCCGGCGACCCGGCGCCTCGAACCCGGTGGCGTGGTGTCGTTCCACCACCACGACCTGGTCGGGTCGAAGCTGGCGAAGAAGCGGCTGAAGGCGCTGCGGTTCGACAACGACACGATCGCGGCGGTCTCCCGCCTGATCGAGCTGCACCTGCGGTTCTTCGGCTACACCGACGGTGCGTGGACCGACTCGGCGGTGCGCCGCTACGTTCGGGATGCAGGGCCCCTGCTCGAACGCCTGCACATCCTGGTGCGGGCTGATGTGACCACCCGCAACGTGCGGAAGGCCGACCGCCTGTCATTCGCCTACGACGACCTCGAGGCGCGGATCGCCGAACTCGCCTCGCAGGAGGAGCTCGACTCCACCCGCCCCGACCTGAACGGTGAGCAGATCATGGCGATCCTCGGGCTCGCACCCGGCCGCGAGGTCGGCGAGGCCTACCGGTTCCTGCTGGAGCTGCGCCTCGAGGAGGGGCCGCTCGGTGAGGAGGAGGCGACCCGCCGCCTGCTCGCTTGGGCGAGCGCGCGACCGGCCTGAACGGCCGTCCGCCCCAGCGCGGCGCACACGCCAGCCGTTAGCCGCTAGGAGCCGGAGTTGTCGGCGATGAAGGCTTCGAGCAGGGCCCGGGCCTCGTCGTCGGGGTGCTGCACCGACGGGGACTTCATGAAGTAGGCCGACGCCGACTCGACCGGCCCGCCGAGGCCCGCATCACGCGCGATGGCCGCAGCCCGCAGGGCGTCGATGACGACGCCGGCCGAGTTCGGCGAGTCCCAGACCTCGAGCTTGTACTCGAGGCTGATCGGCGCATTGCCGAACCCGTGGCCCTCCAGCCGCACGAAGGCGAACTTGCGGTCATCCAGCCACGGCACATGGTCGCTCGGCCCGATGTGGATGTCGCGCTCCGGCAGCTCGATGTCGATGTTGCTCGTCACCGCCTGCGTCTTCGAGATCTTCTTCGACTGCAGGCGCTTGCGCTCGAGCATGTTCTTGAAGTCCATGTTGCCGCCCACGTTGAGCTGGTAGGTGTGGTCGAGTTGGATGCCGCGGCTCTCCATCAACCGTGCGAGCACCCGGTGGGTGATGGTCGCCCCGACCTGGCTCTTGATGTCGTCGCCCACGATGGGCACGCCCGCAGCGCGGAACTTCTCGGCCCAGACCGGATCGCTCGCCACGAACACCGGCACGGCGTTCACGAACGCGACACCGGCATCGATGGCGGCCTGCGCGTAGGTCTTCACGGCGTCATCGGACCCGACCGGGAGGTAGCAGACCAGCACGTCGGCACCGCTCTCGCGAAGCGCGGCGACCACGTCGACCTCGGGCGCATCCGACTCGTCGACCACCAGGCGGTAGTACTCCCCCAGGCCGTCGAGCGTCGGGCCTCGCTGCACGGTCACGCCCGAGGGGGCAACATCGGCGAACTTCAACGTGTTGTTCTCGCTCGCCCAGATGGCGTCTGCGAGGTCGAGTCCGACCTTGGCCGCATCGACGTCGAACGCGGCGACGAACTCGATGTCACCGACGTGGTAGCGGCCGAACTGCACGTGCATGAGCCCGGGAACGGTCTCGTCGAAGGGGGCGTCCCGGTAGAAGGTGACGCCCTGCACCAGGGAGTTCGCGCAGTTTCCGACGCCGGCGATTGCGACTTTGATACCCATGGAGCCCGTACTTCTCTCGACTGTTGACGTGTGGCAAGCGCTGAACAGCTTAGCTTTCCGAACGGGAGGTACTCTCTCCGAGCGCATGCTGGTATGCCGCGAGGGTGAGCTCAGCCGTCAGCCGCCAGGTGTGCAGCGCCGCGTGCCGGGCTGCCGACGCCGAGAGTTCCTCCAGCTGCACGGAGTCGCCGAGCAACCGGTCGATGGTCTCGCCCCAGACGGCGGGGTCGCGGGTGCCGAGCAGCAGGCCGGTCGAGAGATGGATGACCGAACTCCCCGTTCCGGTGCCCCGGGACGCGATGACGGGGGTGCCCGACGCCGCGGCCTCGAGCGCGACCAGCCCGAAGGTCTCGGAGTGCGACGGGATGAGCAGCAGGGCGGACTCCCTGATCAGGAGGGCCGCGACATCCCGGGCCTGGGTGCCGGCGAAGACCACGTCGTCCGCCAGCCCGAGCTCGTCGACGAGGGTGTGCAGCGACCGTTCATACTTCTTCTCCCCGGGGGTCGGCGCACCGGCGATGGTCAGGAGCGGTCGGCGCTCGGCGGGGATGGTGGCCAGGGCGCGGATGGCGAGATCCTGCCCCTTCAGCGGCTGGATGCGGCCGAGGGTCAGGATGCGCGGGCGCGAGCCGCGCCGTCGTTCTGCCCCCTTCTCCGGCCCCGGGTGGAACAGCCCCGTGTCGACCCCGGGCGGAACCACCAGCACCCGCCCGGGCTCGGCGCCGTACGCCCGCAGGATGGCCGAGCGCTCCTCGGCGGTCGACGAGAGAGTGACTGACGACTCGAGCACCAGCCGCTGCTCGCCCCAGAGGCGCTCGGCGGGTTCCGGCCGGTCACCGGGAGCGAGGTGCTCGTTCTTCAGGGCGGCGACGGTGTGCAGGCTCTGGATGTGCGGAATGCCCTGCTCCTCGGCCACCGTCAGTGCGGCGGCACCCGACAACCAGTAGTGCGAATGGAGGAGGTCGAAGCGGGGCAGCGCCCGGAGGGCATCCCGGAACGCATACATGTGACGGGCCAGCTCGTCTTTCGGCACCGGCTCGAGTGGTCCGGCCCGCAGGAAGCGCACGGGCACCCCGGCCGCCGTGTACCCGGTCTCCGGATGATCGGGGCTGGCCGCCCGCGTGAGCAGTTCGACCTCGAGTCCGAGTCGTGCGAGCTCCTCGGCCACCGCCACCACGTAGACGTTCAGTCCTCCGGCGTCACCCGATCCGGGCGTCTCCAGAGGAGAGGTGTGCAACGACACCAGACCTACGCGCTTGAGACCCACGGAGGTCACTCTATCGGCGACCCACCGTTCGGAGACCCGATCTGGTAGGCTCTACAGGTTGTCTACACCCAGTGGGGTTCTCCCACGCGGGTCGTGACTGCTGCACACACCCTCCTGCCACAGAAATTCTGTGGCCGATCTAGTCCAAAGGAGGTGGGTTAGTGACGCACAAATACGAACTCATGGTCATCCTCGATCCAGAAATCGATGAGCGCACCGTGGCTCCGAGCCTCGACAAGTTCCTGAACGTCATCCGCAAGGATGGCGGCTCCGTCGACAACGTCGACATCTGGGGACGCCGTCGCCTGGCTTACGAGATCAACAAGAAGACCGAAGGTATCTACGCCGTCGTGAAGCTGACTGCAACGGCAGACTCCACCAAGGAGCTCGACCGCCAGCTGAAGCTGTCCGAAGCCGTCATGCGCACCAAGGTGCTGCGTGCCGAAGAGGCCATCGCCCAGGTCGCCGAAGCTGCGAAGCTCGCCGAGGCCAAGGCTGCCCGTGCTGCCGCGAACCCGAAGACCCCGTCGTCGGCTCCGTCTGCGTCGGCTCCCTCCGCGTCCTCGTCGTCGGCTCCCGCCGGCAAGTCCGCCGCACCTGCTGCCGCTCCGGCCGCTCGCGCTGCTGCTGCCGTCAAGGCCGCTTCGAGCAAGCCTGCCGCTGACGCGGCGCCGGCTGCTGCCCCTGCCGCTGCTGCAACCGCTGAGTAGTCGACAATGGCTGGCGAAACCGTAATCACCGTGGTCGGCAACCTCACCGGCGACCCCGAGCTGCGTTACACGCAGAACGGGCTGGCGGTTGCCAACTTCACCATCGCTTCCACGCCGCGCACCTTCGACCGTGCGTCGAACGACTGGAAAGACGGCGAAGCACTGTTCCTTCGTGCAAGTGTCTGGCGTGAATTCGCCGAGCACGTGGCCGGATCGCTGACGAAGGGTTCCCGTGTCGTCGCGACCGGTCGCCTCCGCCAGCGCTCCTACGAGACGAAAGAGGGCGAGAAGCGCACCTCCATCGAGCTCGAGGTCGACGAAATCGGTCCCAGCCTCCGTTATGCGACGGCCCAGGTCACCCGTGCCTCCTCCTCCGGCAACGCCGGTGGCGGTGGCGGCGGTCGTGGCCAGGTCGCCAGTGGCGGCGACGAGCCGTGGGCCGCAAGCGCGCCCGCTACGGCTACCTCCGGTGGCGGCGCTGATGTCTGGAACACTCCGGGCAGCTACAGCGACGAAACCCCCTTCTAAACTTCACCTTTTTCAGAAAGCAGACCAACCATGGCTGGAAAGAGCAGCGGCGATCGCCGCAAGCCGATCCGCAAGGGTAAGGACGGCAAGAATGCCGCCCCCGCGAAGTCGATCCGCGTCGGCGTCATCGACTACAAAGACGTCAACACCCTTCGCAAGTTCATCTCCGAGCGCGGAAAGATCCGTGCCCGTCGTATCACCGGCGTCTCCGTGCAGGAGCAGCGCCTCATCGCCCGTGCAGTCAAGAACGCCCGCGAGATGGCCCTGCTGCCGTACGCCGGCTCGGGCAGGTAGGAATCCACAATGTCGAAACTCATTCTCACGCACGAGGTCTCCGGCCTCGGTTCAGCAGGTGATGTGGTCGAGGTCAAGAACGGCTTCGCACGCAACTACCTGATCCCCCAGGGCTTCGCGGTGACGTGGAGCCGCGGTGGCGAGAAGCAGATCGAATCGATCAAGGCTGCCCGCTCCGCACGTGAACTCAAGACCATCGAAGAGGCCCAGCACCTCAAGCAGGTTCTCGAGAACAACGTCGTCAAGCTGTCCGTCAAGGCCGGCAAGGAAGGGCGCCTGTTCGGGTCCATCAAGACGAGCGCGATCGCCGACGCGGTGGCTGCTGCCGGCTTCGGATCGATTGATCGCCGCAAGGTCGAGATCACCTCGCCGATCAAGGCCACGGGCACCCACGAGGCTTCCATTCGCCTCCGTGACGACCTGAGCGCGACCATCACCATCCAGGTCGTGGCTGCAAAATAAGCTGTAACCCAAAGGAGGGAGTCGCTGGAATGCGACTCCCTCCTTTGGCGTTTTTGTCAAGTGTTTTGTACACAGGGCGTGTCGCAATCTCAACGTTCAACCGTGTGTTCAGACATCCGTCAGTCCACAGGTAGGGGAAAGACAAAATGGCTGGTCAAGAGGCTGTTGCCAAGAAAAATTAGTTTGTTGTACACAGCCGATTCCACAGGTTGTGCACAAGACGCGCCGTGTTTCCCGTCTTAATTCCACAGAGTTGTGCACAGGACGATTTGTGCCGGGTTCCGAAGGCTTCCTAGTCTTGGCCCGCAGCTCTCGCGTGTCATGTCGCCCGGATGTCAGACGGTGACGGTAAGCCTGAGACCACGAGAAGAGGAGTCCCGGTGTCGATAGCGCATCTCGGCCTGACCGGCGAAACGCGGTCGATCGGCGAGACCCGGGGCCACGAGCGCACTCCCCCGCACGACCTGCTCGCGGAGCAGAGTGCCCTCGGCGGAATGCTGCTCAGCAAAGACGCGGTCGCAGACGTCGTCGAAGTCGTCCGCGGTGCGGACTTCTACATTCCGAAGCACGAGTTCGTGTTCGACGCGATCCTGAACCTGTACTCGCACGGCGAGCCCACCGACGTCATCGCGGTGACCGACGAGCTGACGAAGTCGGGCGACCTCACCCGTGCGGGCGGGGCAGAGTACCTGCACACGCTCACGAGCCTCGTGCCGACCGCGGCGAACGCGGGGTACTACGCATCCATCGTCGCCGAGAAGGCGATCCTCCGGCGCCTCGTGGAGGCCGGTACGCGCATCGTGCAGATGGGCTACGCCAGCGAGGGCGAAGTGATGGACCTGGTGAACAACGCCCAGGCCGAGATCTACGCGGTCAACGGCAACACCGAGACCGAGGACTACGTTCCCCTGACGACCGCCGTGAACGCGGCCATCGACGAGATCGAGGCGGCCAAGGGTCGCGAGGGCCAGATGACGGGCGTGCCCACCGGCTTCGCCGAACTCGACATGCTGACCAACGGCCTGCACCCCGGGCAGCTCATCATCGTCGCTGCCCGCCCCGCGCTCGGAAAGTCGACGCTCGCCCTCGACTTCGCGCGCGCGGCATCCATCAAACACGACATGCCCTCCATCTTCTTCTCGCTCGAGATGGGGCGGAGTGAGATCGCGATGCGACTGCTCTCCGCCGAGTCATCCATTCCCCTGCAGAACATGCGAAAGGGAACGGTCGAGAGCAACGACTGGACCAAGATCGCGGCCACCCGCGGGCGCATCAACGACTCGCCGCTCTACATCGACGACAGCCCCAACATGACGCTCGTCGAGATCCGGGCCAAGTGCCGGCGCCTGAAGCAGCGTGTGGGCCTCAAGATGGTCATCATCGACTACCTGCAGCTGATGACGTCGGGCAAGCGCGTCGAATCGCGTCAGCAGGAGGTCAGTGAGTTCTCCCGGGCCCTCAAGCTGATGGCCAAGGAACTCCAGGTGCCGGTCATCGCCCTGTCCCAGCTGAACCGTGGCCCCGAGCAGCGCGCCGACAAGAAGCCCGCCCTCTCCGACCTCCGTGAGTCGGGCTCCCTCGAGCAGGACGCGGACATGGTCATCCTGCTGCACCGTGAGAGCGCCTACGAGAAAGACAACCCGCGCGCCGGCGAGGCCGACCTCATCGTGGCCAAGCACCGAAACGGGCCCACCGCCACGGTCACCGTCGGCTTCCACGGCCACTTCTCGCGCTTCGCGGACATGCCGCACGCCTGACGCGGGCCGGGTGGGCGGGCGGGGAGCTCACAGGCCGCGCGCAATACAATGGAGGGTCAACACTTCGAGAAGAGGCCATTTCAGGTGAGCAGCCAGGCAGCACGCGCGGAAGGTCGATCGCCCTACTGGGGCGTACCGGTCGCCCGGGCCATCCCTGCGCTCGTCGTGGGAGTGTTCCTCGCCTTCAGCCTCAACCACTCAGCGCAGGTGGGACTGTTCGTGTTCGGTTCCTACGCGGTGGTCTCCGGCGTGCTAGTACTGGTGCTCTCGCCGCGACAGGTGGCCGTGCGGGTCACCCGCCGGCTCTTTGTCGCGCAGGGTGTCGTCGGCATCGTGGTCGGCGTGCTCGCGCTGGTGTTCAACCAGGGCGGGGTCCCGTACTTCCTCTACCTCGTCACGCTCTTCGCGGCGCTCACCGGTTTCCTGGAGCTCTATGCGGGGCTCCGCAGCCGGCCGCGCCGCGCGGTCGTCGACCGGGGTGCGGCGGGTGGCGCGCCCGATGAGCGCGCGACCGATGCGCTCGCCTCGAAGGACTGGCTGGCCGTCGGCGGGTTCACTGCCGTGCTCGCGCTCGTGTTCCTGGTGCTCCCGCTCGACGTCGTGACCGCTGTCGGGCTGTTCGGCGGGTACGCCGTCATCCTCGCCATCTTCCTCGTGATCGGTGGGTTGTCCCTCCGCTGGGGACACCAGGTCGATCACACTGCTCCGCTGAACCAGGAAACGACCTCGTGACTTCTGAAGATCCGAAACCGCCCACCCGCCGCGAGATCCTGAAGCCGGTCGAGTTGGTGCTGCTGTCTGCGGGCCTCGCCGTCTTCGTGGGCGTGACCGTGCTGCTGGCGACGCGCCAACCGCTGCTGGCCGTGGTCTTCTTCGGCATCGCGTTCATCGTCTCCCTGGTGGTGATCGCGATGTTCACGCTGACGTTCAAGCCGAACGCCGCCGAGCAGCAGGAGCTGCAGGGCGAAGACGAGGCCGGCGCCGGTGGCGTGGCCGGTCCCTACCTCGGCCCGGGGCCGAAGGGTCACTGACCGAGCGAATCGGCGGAGCTGGGCCGACACGACGGCGTGGACAGACGCGTGCCGCCTGAAGTTCGCCCGTTCGTTCAGGCGCCGAGGTAGTCGACCAGTTCGCTCGACAGACCGACGTAGGTCGCCGGAGTCAGGGCGACGAGACGGGCCTTAGCCTCCGCACCGATGTCGAGGCCGGAGACGAACGCCACGAGTTCGGCCTGCCCGATCCGCTTGCCGCGGGTGAGGTCCTTCAGCAGGGCGTAGGGGTCGGTGATCGAGCTGCGACCGGCCGCGATCTCGGCGCGCACGACAGTCTGGATCGCCTCACCCAGCACCTCCCAGTTGCCGTCGAGGTCTGCGGCGAGCAGGTCGGCGTTCAAGGAGATCTGGCCGAGGCCGCCGAGGATGTTGTCGAGCGCGAGCAGAGAGTGGCCGAGCGCGACGCCGACGTTCCGTTGCGTGCTGGAGTCGGTGAGGTCGCGCTGCAGGCGTGAGGTCACGAGGGTCTGGCTGAGGGAGTCGAGCAGCGCGCTCGAGAGCTCGAGGTTCGCTTCGGCGTTCTCGAACCGGATCGGGTTGATCTTGTGCGGCATCGTGGACGATCCCGTCGCACCTGCCACCGGGATCTGGGTGAAGTAGCCGAGGGAGATGTACGTCCAGACGTCGGTGCACAGGTTGTGCAGCACCCGGTTGGCGTGTGCGACGCGCTGGTAGAGCTCGGCCTGCCAGTCGTGCGATTCGATCTGGGTGGTGAGCGGGTTCCAGGTGAGTCCGAGCGAGGTGACGAACTCTTCGGAGACGTGCGGCCAGTCTGTCGACTCCGACGCCGCGAGGTGCGCGGCGAACGTTCCGGTCGCCCCGCTGAACTTCGCGAGGTACTCGGTCTGTTCGAGCTGGCGGATGATGCGTTCCAGTCGGTAGACGAACACCGCCAGCTCTTTGCCCATCGTCGTGGGGGTCGCGGGCTGGCCGTGGGTGCGCGCGAGCATCGGCACGGCACGGTGCTCGAAGGCCTGGCGCCGGAGCTCGGCGACGACGCGGCGGAGGGCGGGCATCCAGACCCCGGTGACCGCCTCGCGGATGGTGAGCGCGTAGGAGAGGTTGTTGATGTCCTCGCTGGTGCAGGCGAAGTGGGTGAGTTCTTCGACGGCGGTCAGGCCGAGCTGCTCGAGCTTGTTGCGCACGAGATATTCGACCGCTTTGACGTCGTGGCGGGTGACGGCTTCGAGTTCGGCCAGTTCGTCGATCTCGGGCTGGCCGAACGAGGTGACGAGGTCGCGGAGGGCACGGCGCTGGTCTTCGTCGAGCCTGGATGACCCGAAGAACTCATGGTCGGTGAGGTAGAGCAGCCATTCGACCTCGACTTCGACGCGGGCACGGTTGAGGCCCGCTTCGGAGAGGTACTCGCCGAGACCGGAGACGGCTTGGCGGTAGCGCCCGTCGAGGGGGCTGAGGGGCTGGAGGGGAAGCGTCATGTTCTAGGCTCCGGGGAGGGCTGGGGCCGCGTCGGCGGCAGGGGTGGGCGTGGGGGCGTCGCAGGCATGGGCGAGTGGTGGGTGTGCCGGAGCGCCGGCTCGAGCTGGGCGAACAGCGCGCGGCAGGAACGCTCGATCGTGACGAGCACCTCGTCGAACAGCGCCGCGGTGGAATAGTACGGATCGGGCACATCGAGCTGGCCGCCCGCGTCGGGGTCGAAGCTCGCGAGCAGCCTGACCTTCGAGCGGTCGGCGTCGTTGTCGGCCCAGTCCTTCACGACGCGCTCGTGGCTGCGGTCGAGCACCACGACGAGGTCGAGGCTGTCGAACCAGGCCGGGTCGAACTGGCGGGCCCGGTGCGCCTGCCCGTCGTAGCCGCGCTGGGCGAGGGAGACCAGCGTGCGGGGGTCGGCCTGCTCGCCGACGTGCCAGTCGCCGGTTCCGGCCGAGGTGACGGCGATCCGATCATCCAGGCCGCCTTTTCGCACCAGCTCCCGCAGCACGACTTCGGCCATCGGGGAGCGGCAGATGTTGCCGGTGCAGACCATGCAGACGCGGAACACGCCGTCGGCGGGCGGTGTGGTGTCGGCGGGCATGAGTCCATTGTCTCAGCCGCCGGGCAGTGCCGAGGGCGGATCTGCCTGAGCCGGTGGAACAGGGCTCAGGCGCGAGCGCCCTGACGCCCCACGCGGAAGATCGCCTTCAGGATCGCACCGATGATGGCGGAGAGCACCGCGAGCACCAGGGCACCGAGTACGGCCCACCAGAACCCGTCGACCTCGAGGCCGAAACCGAAGAGGCTCGTGATCCAGCCGGCGAGCAGCAGCAGCACCGCGTTCACGACCAGGGAGATGAGGCCGAGGCTGAGGATGTAGAGCGGGAACGCCACCACCCTGATCGCCGTGCCGATGACCCCGTTCACGATGCCGAAGATCAGCGCCACGAAGAGATACGAGACGATCGCGGCGAACACGCCGGTGTCGTAGGCGACCAGGTTCACGCCCCCGACGATCTGCACGGTGGCCCAGAGGGCGATGGCGTTCGCCACAAGGGAGACAAGGAATCTGCGCATGCCCCCCACTATCCCAGCTATTGCCGGGAGGGGGAAGCCGGGGGTGTCTGCCCGGTCAGGAAGTCGTAGGCCCGCCGGCGTCCGGGTTCGGCTCTCAGGGCTTCGCCGAGACTCTGGGCGCGGGCCGCGACAGTGCCGGCCCCGCCTTCCTCCAGGAGGTGGATGCTCGCCTCGCGCAACTCGCTGACGGTGGCGGTGTTCGGGGCGAGGGCGATCCCGACGCCCGCGTCGACGACTCCGGCAGCACCTGCGAACTGGTCGGTGGAGAAGGGCAGCACGAGCTGCGGCACGCCCGCGGTCGCCGCCTCGGTGACGCTGTTGTTGCCGCCGTGGGTGACGATCAGGGCGGCGCCCTCGAGCAGGGTGACCTGGGGCAGGAAGCCGCGCACGAGCCAGTCCGCCGGGGCGTCGGCGAAGGCCGCGGGGTCGGACGAGCCCGTGGCGAGGGCGACCCGCACGTCGAGGGGCCGGAGGGCATCCGCGACCCGGCGGAGCACGTCAGAGCGCACTGAGAGGAAGCTGCCGAAGCTGACGTAGACGACCCGCTTGGCGCTCGCAGCGAGCCAGGCCTCCACTTCGGGGTCGGCTGGCTCTGTGCGCACCGCGGAGCCGAGGAAGACATGCGTCGGAAGGGTTGCTGTGCGGGCCGGCGGATGAAGCGCCTCGGGGTAGTTCAGCATCAGCAGGGTGCCGTGCTCGGCGAACGCGTCTTCCGAGGGCCGAGCATCCGGGTTCAGGATCGCGAGTGCGGCGTTCCATTCGGCTGTGAAACTGTCTCGCACGCTCTCGTTCAGGGCGCGGAGCGCCTCGAGATCATTCTGCGGCGGTTCGAAGGCCGCCGGCCAGAACGGTGGATGCCCGTAGACCTCGGTACCGATGGGAAGGGCGCTCGGATGCCCGAGGACCACGTCTCCGTAGGGGATGCCCGCGGAGTCGAGCCCGAGCCGCGCGCCGAACGCGAGGTGGTCGACGAGGATCTGGTCGGGGTGCGTCCTCTCCACCACAGCGAGCACTTCGCGCGCCTTCTCCACAGGTTCGTAGAGCAGGTCACTGCTGCGTGC
This sequence comes from Subtercola boreus, assembly GCF_006716115.1. Taxonomy (NCBI): domain Bacteria; kingdom Bacillati; phylum Actinomycetota; class Actinomycetes; order Micrococcales; family Microbacteriaceae; genus Subtercola; species Subtercola boreus. The sequence goes on from NZ_VFOO01000001.1 coordinate 3,188,272, forward strand.
CTCGGCCTGGAATCGTAGGGTCTCGACCATCCCGGCACGGGTGGCGTCGAAGAAGCCCCGCAGGGCGTCGTCCTCGCCCGCCGGCTGGTCTTCCGCGCGAATGACCCCGGGGTTGGAGCCCCGGCCCAATTGGAGGTTGACCCGTGAGAACCCGAAGTCGGCGACGATGGAGGCGGTGGCCGGGCCCGTCGCAACGATCACCTCCTCGCCGCGTTCCTGCCAGGCTGTGGCGAGAGTGGCGAGTGGCAGAAGGTGTGAGGCGTAGTCGGGGCTGATGACGAGCAGGGTCACGGAGCGTACTCCGTGACGGCGGACTCGTGGGAGCGACCGGCGACCTCGCTGTAGACCGCGGTGAGGGCGTGTGCCATCGCGCTGACGGTGAACTCGGAGTGCACCAGGTGCTGTGCACGGGAGATGCGCGCGTCATCGGCTTCACCGGGTGCGGCGGCGAGCTCACAGGCCCCGTGGAGTCCGGCGCGGATGCCGTCGGCGGAACGGGTGTCGACGAGGAACCCGGTGATGCCGTCGGCGATGTAGGTCGCGGGGCCGCCGCCGTTCGGCGCGATCACGATGAGGCCGGCGGCGAGGGCTTCGAGCAGGGCGATGCCGAACTCCTCCTTGAGGCTGCCGCACACGTAGACGCCGCGCGGTGCGACGAGGGGGCCGCCAGCCGTGGGCGCGCTTCCGAACCGCGCGACGCCGAGCCAGCGGGCAACCACGTCATTGGGCCGGTGCCCGGCGAGAATCAGGCCGTCACGCGCTTCGGGGTGCTCGAGCAGGGTGCGTTCGATCCTGTCGAGTTGGCCCTGCTCATCGGCGGACGGATGACCGAGGTCGCCCCCGACGATGATGAGGTTGCTCGCCGTCCGGAGCGCGGGATCAGCCGCCCACGCCTCGACGATCGTGGCCATGCCCTTCACGTGGTGCAGGCGCCCCACCGTGATGGCGAGCGGGAGGCCGTGCCGGTGCGGCGGCAGTGCCGCCACGAGCTCGTCGAGCTGCTCGAAGGGGGCGGTGGATGCGGCTGCGCCGGACGACCCCTGGGCTCGTTCACGCGCCTCTCGGCTGGCGGTCTCGATCACCGAGACGTCGATCCCTTCCGGTACGACCGTGAACCGGCCGGGTTCGCCGTCGATGTCGATTCCCAGCAACTCGCGGAGGTCGTTCCGGAGGTCGGGGCGGGGGAAGAGAACCGTGTGGACCGCCTGCTCGGCGAGCCGCTGCACGAGGCGCGTGCGGAACCAGTAGTGCTCGTGCTCGTCCACGGTACCGAACGACGCGCGGGTCAGGGTGCCCGCCATGTCGAGCGCATGGATGACGCCGTGCGGGTCGGGAGCGAGCGTGAAGACGACCGGGATGCCGAGGCGCGCGGCGACGGTGGCGGCAGCCATACTGCCGACGTCCGCCATCCGGAGGTGCAGCACGTCGACAGGGCCGAGGGCGAGGAGCGCGCGCCGGATGCCGCGTTCCGCCGCCACGCGCGCCGGCCAGGCGCTCGCGGTCGAGGTCGCCTCTGCCAGCAGCGGCACCGGGGCGAGGATGTGCCGGGCGTCGCCGTCGGCGTCCTGCCCGTCGGAGAGCCAGGTGTGCGCCCCGGGCAGCACGGCCAGGGACGCTGCGGCACTGCCGCGGGAGAGCGTGATCACGCGGTCGATCCCGGGCTCTGCGAGCAGGGAGTCCCCGAGTCGCACCAGAAGCGTCGCGATTCCTCCGTTGTCTCCGGCACCCGCCCGGGTGAGCCCACGGTCGATGTCGGCATGCAGGAAGAGTTGCGCGACCGTCAACCCCTTCCGGCCGGCCAGGCCGGTTCCGGTGGGCCGGGCCGGCGAGACACTGGCCCAGGGCCCCGCCGGGTCGAGGGCGAGTTCGATGTCGTAGGCGGCGAGGCGTGCCACGTCACCGAGGAGCCCCGGCTGCTCGGCGTACTCCTGCACGAGCGCGAGGGCCCGGGCATCCGAGGACCGGTCGCCGAGCGCGGCCATCGCGGCGACCCGCACCACCTCGGGCTCCTGGGCATCGGCGGCCAGAGCGCAGAGGGCGCGGCCGGCGACACTGCCGGGGATCAGGCCGAGCGTCTCGGCGAGGCGCGCCCGGGCATCCGCCGGAGCACCGCCGGCGAGCGCGCCCTCGAGAGCGAGCGCGATGTGGTCGGGAGCTGTGAGCGCCCACTGTTGCAGGGTGCGCTCCGCCAGGGCGCCGGTGAAACCGCCCCCGATGACCCCTCGCACCAGACGGGAGACCGCATCGAGGCGGGGAAGCCTGGTCCAGAACGCCCAGGCGGCATGCTCGCGGAGATAGGCGCGATCGGAGGAGAGGAGCTCCGAGAGGGCGAGTTCCGCTTCCTCATCGTAGATCCGGGCGAGTGCGTGCACGGCCGTGATGGCCGTCAGGGAATCATCCGCCTCTTCGGCGATCAACCGGACGAGTGCCGGTACCGAGTCGTCGCCGAAACGATCGACCGCGTCGGCGAGGCCGTCAGCCGACCGCAGGACGTCGAGAATGAACGGGGTCTCGTGCAGCCGCGCCAGTGTCTGGTCAAGGAGTGTCTGTTCAAGATCCATAGTGCCCTCGGTTCGTGCGTAAACGCACTCCAGTGAAGCGCACCCGGCAGACAACCGGCAACACCTTGACAAGCCTCGGAATACCGACTGGATGCCCCGTTGGGGGGAAGGGGAGCTTCGAAGCGGCGTACCCAATAAACTGGCGGAATGGATGTACCCGACACTTCCCCCGTGAAGCTGCGCCCGGAGATCGTCGCCCTTCCGGCCTACCGCCAGGGGAAGACGGTCGAAGGTGGCTTCAAACTGTCGTCCAACGAGAATCCGTTCCCGCCGCTCGACGGTGTGTTGAAGGCCGCTCAGGATGCCGCGGCGGTGCTTCACCGCTACCCGAACGGGCACGCACCCGAGCTCTCGGAGCGGCTGGCCGAGCGTCACGGTGTCGCCCCGGAACAGGTGATCGTCGGCGCCGGGTCGGTGGCGGTGCTCGCGCAGCTCGTCATCGCAGCCGCTGGGGCGGGCGACGAGGTGCTCTACTCGTGGCGGTCGTTCGAGGCCTACCCCCTGCTGCCGGTGATGAGCGGCGCGACCAGCGTGAAGGTGCCGAACCGGCCCGACCACGGGCATGACCTGCCCGCGATGGCCCGTGCGATCACCGGCCGAACCCGGCTGATCATCGTCTGCACGCCGAACAACCCGACGAGCACGATCGTCACGGAGACCGAGTTCGCTGAATTCATGGCCCTGGTTCCGGATGACCTGCTGGTCATTCTCGATGAGGCATATGCGGAATTCGTGACCGACCCCAATGCCGTCCGTGGTATGCCGCTGCTGGCGCGCTACCCGAACCTGGTGGTGCTCCGCACCTTCTCCAAGGCGTACGGGCTCGCGGGGCTCCGCATCGGCTACGGTGTCGGACCGGTGGCGGTCATCGATGCCGCGCGGAGCGCGAGCATCCCGCTCTCCGTCACCCACCACGCCCAGCTTGCGGCGATGGCGTCCCTCGACCAGGAGGCGGAACTGCTCGAGAGGGTCGAGCACATCGCCACACTCCGCACCACGATCTGGAACGGCCTCCTGGCGCAGGGCTGGTCCGTTCCCGAACCCCAGGGCAACTTCGTGTGGCTGGCGACCGGTGAGCACACCGAGGCCGCCGCGGAGATCCTCCTCGCCAACGGGATCATGGCCCGGCCCTTCCACCCGGAGGGGATCCGTATTTCCATCGGGGAGTCGGAATCTGTGGAGAAAGTCCTGACTTCCACGCAGGAGATTGTGGAATTCCTCTCAAACCGGCCCGCCACCCAGCCGATACTGTGAAGCTGGCCCCACTACAGAAGCACGAGGTAAGCCACGTGGCAGAAGTCCCGCCAGCTGTACAGTTCCTCTCGGTCGAAGGCGTTTTCGCCCCGAATGAAGCCGCGGAAGAGTATCTGCCGTACCTCGAGGAGTTGACCGAACAGGATCATCGGCAGTTCTACCGGGACATGGCCGTCACCCGCCGTTTCGATGAGGAGTGCACGAACCTCCAGCGCCAGGGCCAGATGGGCCTGTGGCCGCCGAGCCACGGGCAGGAGGCCGCGCAGGTGGGTTCCGCCCGCGCTGCTCGACCGCAGGACGTGATCTTCCCGAGCTATCGCGAGCACGCCGTGGCGCTGGTGCGCGGTATCGACATCGTCGACGTCGTGAAGGTCATGCGCGGCGTCAGCATGGGTGGCTGGGATGCGACCGACCCGGCGAACGGCAACTTCCGCAACTACTGCCTGGTCATCGGCTCGCAGGCACTGCACGCCACGGGCTACGCCACCGGCGTCAAGTTCGATGGTGCCTACGCCACCGGTGACGCTGAACGGGATATAGCCGTGATGGCATATTTCGGCGACGGCGCCACGAGCCAGGGCGATGTGAGTGAGGCCTTCGTCTTCTCGGCGAGCGGCCAGAACCCGCAGGTCTTCTTCCTGCAGAACAACCACTGGGCGATCTCTGTGCCCGTCACGACGCAGTCACGCACCCCGTTGTACCTTCGCGCACAGGGGTTCGGCATCCCGAGCGTCCAGGTCGACGGCAACGACGTGCTCGCCAGCTACGCGACCTCGCGGAAGCACCTCGACGATGCCCGCGCCGGTGGTGGCCCCCAGCTGGTCGAGGCGCTCACCTACCGGATCGGTGCGCACACGACCTCTGACGACCCGACCCGGTACCAGACCCCCGAGCAGCTCGCCCACTGGGTGGCGCGCGACCCGATCATCCGGTTCGCCACCTACCTGCGCGGGCAGGGTGCCGACGATGCGTTCTTTGCCGACGTCCAGGCCGAAGCCGAGGACTTCTCTGCCGACCTCCGACGCCGCACGCTCGAACTCGGGGCTCCCGCCCTGTCGGCCATCTTCGACCACGCCTACTCGGAACCGCATCCGCTGATGGACGAACAGAAGGCGTGGCTCGAAGCCTACGAATCCTCGCTCGTGGAAGGTGCCTGATGGCCGCGGTGGCAGAAGAACTCCCCCTGGCGAAAGCCCTGAACGCCGGGCTCCGCGCCGCACTCAGAGCGGATGACCGTGTGCTGCTGATGGGCGAGGACATCGGCAAGCTCGGCGGCGTCTTCCGGGTGACGGAAGGGTTGCAGGCCGAGTTCGGCACGCAGCGCGTCATCGATACGCCCCTGGCGGAGTCCGGCATCGTCGGTACGGCCATCGGCCTTGCGATGCGCGGATACCGCCCGGTCTGCGAGATCCAGTTCGACGGCTTCATCTACCCGGCCTTCGACCAGATCACGAGCCAGCTGGCGAAGATGACGGCACGGACGGCAGGCGCCGTTCCGATGCCCGTCGTCATCCGGGTGCCCTACGGCGGGCACATCGGCGCCATCGAGCATCACCAAGAAAGCCCGGAGGCGTACTTCGCACACACCGCGGGACTCCGGGTCGTGAGCCCGAGCACCCCGAATGACGGCTACTGGATGATCCAGGAGGCCATTGCCTCGAATGACCCGATCCTCTTCTTCGAACCGAAGAGCCGGTACTGGCCGAAGGGACCCGTCGACTTCAACCTGAGTGCGGCGGCACTCCATTCGACCCGCGTGGTGCGCACCGGAACCGACGTGACCGTCATCGGTCACGGGGCCATGGTGGCGAACCTGCTCCAGGCTGCGCAGGTGGCAGCCGACGAGGGCATCAGCATCGAGGTACTCGACCTCCGCTCGCTCAGCCCGGTCGACTACGCTCCGATCATCGCTTCGGTCGAGAAGACGGGCCGGCTCGTGGTCTGCCAGGAGGCGACAGGGTTCGCGAGCGTCGGCTCCGAGATCGCCGCCACGGTCGCCGAACGGGCGTTCTACTCGCTCGAGTCCCCCGTGCTCCGGGTGTCGGGCTTCGACACTCCCTACCCGCCGTCGAAGATCGAGTCGTTCTACCTTCCCGACGCCGACCGCGTGCTCGAGGCGGTCGACAGGGCGCTGTCGTTCTGACGCCCACCCGCTGACAATCCCCACCCGCCGATCCCAGGAGTTCCCGTGACTGATTCACTGTTCAGGCTGCCCGATGTGGGCGAAGGCCTGACCGAGGCGGAGATCGTCTCCTGGCGCGTGGCGGCCGGTGACACCATCCAGGTCAACCAGGTCATCGTCGAGATCGAGACGGCCAAGTCGCTGGTCGAACTGCCGTCCCCGTTCGAAGGTGTCGTCGGTGAGCTCATGGTGAGCGAAGGGATGACCGTCGAGGTCGGCACCCCGATCATCCGGGTGACCGGTGCCCCCTCGGGCGCAGCGCCCCAGCAGGCGGCAGCGCCCCCGCAGGTCGCGGCCGAGACGCAGCCGGCTGCAGCAGCTCCAGCGGCAGCGGCAGCACCACCGGCTGCGGCTGCCCCGCCGGAGGAGGCCGCCGGCGCAGTGCTCGTCGGCTACGGAACGAAGGGCCAGGTCACGAGCAGGCGGAGGCCCCGCGGGACTGCCCCGGCCGTGAGTGCGCCGACTCCCCCTCCGGTCGCTGCTCCCCCGGCGGCAGCCCTGCCCCGTACCGTTGCTCCCACCAGCCCCGCGCCCGTGGCCACCCGACCCGTCGGGATCTCCTCCCCTGCTGTGACGGGCCTGCCGGTGATCGCCAAGCCGCCGATCCGGAAGCTCGCCAAAGACCTCGACGTGAACCTGAACGAGGTCACGCCCTCCGGCCTGATCGGTGACATCACCCGCGACGACGTGATCAGGCACGCCTCGCAGGCGAAGGTCTTCCACAACATCGAGACGCCGCAGTGGGCGGACGAACGGGAGGAGCGCATTCCCGTGAAGGGCGTGCGCAAGCAGATCGCGCGCGCCATGGTCTCGAGCGCCTTCACAGCGCCGCACGTCGGCCTCTTCGTCGATGTCGATGCCTCGCGCACGATGGAGTTCGTCAAGCGGCTGAAGGACTCGGCCGACTTCGCCGGAGTGCGCGTGTCGCCGCTGCTCATCCTCGCCAAGGCGATCATCTGGGCGGTGCGCCGCAACCCGATGGTCAACTCGGCCTGGACCGACAAAGAGATCATTGTGCGCAACTACGTGAACCTCGGTATCGCGGCCGCGACCCCCCGGGGCCTGCTCGTACCGAACGTCAAGGAGGCGCAGTCGATGACGCTCCTCGAGCTTGCCACAGCACTCGAGAACCTCACACTGACAGCGCGCGAGGGCCGCACGAGTCCGAGCGACATGGCCAACGGCACGATCACGATCACGAACATCGGCGTGTTCGGCATGGACACGGGAACCCCGATCCTCAACCCCGGCGAAGTCGCGATCGTCGCCCTCGGCACGATCAAGCAGAAGCCGTGGGTCGTCGACGGTGAGGTGCGCCCTCGATTCGTCACGACCCTCGGGGCGAGCTTCGACCACCGTGTCGTCGACGGGGATGTGGCAAGCCGTTTCCTCGCGGATGTTGCGGCGATCGTCGAGGAACCGGCGCTGCTGCTCGACTGACGAACCGCCGGCGGGCTGCCAGCATCACCCCGCTATCGCTTTTGACAATCATTATCAATAAGCTCTAGCATCGGAACGTGCCCGAACAGCGGTGCATCCCCTCGTCTAGATTGACTCGTTCGCCCATGCGCACCTTCCCCTCTTCCCGTCGCCTCGCTGCCGTCGCTGCGGCCGTTCTCGCATCGGTGGCGCTCGCTGGTTGCTCCTCCGGGTCATCGGCGACCTCGGCCGGCTCGAGCGGTGCTGCCGCCTCCGGGCCGATCGCCGTCGTCGCCTCCACCGACGTCTGGGGCGAGATCGCCGCAGAGGTCGGGGGAGACCTGGTCACGGTGACCTCGATCATCGACGACCCGTCGAAGGACCCGCACGAGTACGAAGCCGATGCGCAGAACCAGCTGGCGCTCTCGAAGGCATCGGTCGTCGTGGAGAACGGTGGCGGGTACGACGACTTCGTCGACACCATGCTCTCCAGTTCGAAGAACACCGGAGCGACCGTGGTGAACGCCTCCACCGTGTCGGGTTACGATCTGAACCCCAGCACCGGAGCCTTCAACGAGCACCTCTGGTACGACTTCCCGACCGTGAAGAAGGTCGTCGACCAGCTCGCGACCTCGTTCTCTCGCATCGACCCGGCCGAAGCCTCCACCTTCACCGCGAACGCCGCGGCCTACAACACGAAGATCGACGCCCTCATCGCCACAGAAGCAGAACTGAAGTCGACCTTCCAGGGCGAGGGTGCGGCGATCACCGAACCCGTACCGCTCTACCTGCTGGACGCGGTCGGCCTCGTCGACCAGACCCCGACCGAGTTCAGCGAAGCGATCGAGGGCGGCACGGATGTCGCGCCCGACGTTCTGGCCTCGACTCTCGCGCTCTTCAGCAGTGGCCAGGTGAGCGTGCTCGTCTACAACGAGCAGACCAGCGGCCCGCAGACCGAGGCCGTGCTCGCGGCGGCGAAGGCGGGGAACGTTCCCGTGGTTCCGGTGACCGAGACGCTCGGCTCGGGTGAGAGCTACCTCGACTGGATGACGGGCAACCTGCAAGCTTTGAAAACCGCCCTTTCGCAGTAATCTTCGGTAGATGACTTCGCCTGATCCCCGCAGTGCACCGGCTGGCGCCCAGAAAGCGTCGGCCGGTCCGGTGTTGGCGCTCCGCGACGCGACGCTGGGCTTTGGCAGCCGCACGCTCTGGAGCGGTCTCGACCTCACGGTCTCCGCCGGGGAGTTCATCGCCGTCATCGGCGCGAACGGCTCGGGCAAGACGAGCCTGCTCAAGGTGATCCTCGGGCAACAGCGCCTGACCGGGGGAACGGCCACGTTCCTCGGGGCCCCACTCCGGCGGGGCAACCGCCGTATCGGGTACATCCCCCAGCAGAAGCTCGCAGACGACGGCACACCGCTCCGGGCCCGCGATCTCGTCGGGCTCGGCATCAGCGGTCACCGCTTCGGTGTGCCCCTGCCCTCCGCGGCCCGTCGCCGCCACGTGGCGGACCTGCTCGAGTCCGTCGGGGCGACGCGCTACGCCGACGCTCCGATCTCCTCCCTCTCGGGCGGGGAGCAGCAGCGCCTGCGGGTGGGGCAGGCCCTAGCCGGCGATCCGAGGTTGTTGCTCTGCGACGAGCCCCTGCTCTCGCTCGACCTGAACTACCAGCGCACGGTGAGCGAGCTGATCGACGCGCAGCGACGCGCGCGCGATCTGGGCGTTCTCTTCGTGACCCATGACATCAATCCCATTCTCGACATGGTCGATCGTGTGCTCTACCTCGCGAACGGGCGCTTCCGGATCGGCACGCCCGACGAGGTGCTGCAGTCGTCTGTTCTCTCCTCGCTCTACGGGTCACCGGTCGACGTGATCCGTACGCGCGGCCGGGTGATCGTCGTCGGAACGCCCGACGGCAGCCACGGGCATCCGGATGCCGCGGGCGACACCGCCCACCACGATGCACCGCCCGCCGCGGACCGACAGGCAGAACGATGACGGCCGACAGCGACTTCTGGTCGCAGATCTTCAACTTCGCGAACTACGGCGACCTGCTGGTGCTGCTGCAGAACTCCATCATCGCGGGCGCTGTGCTCGGTGTCGTCGGAGGCCTGATCGGCGTCTTCGTGATGTCGCGGGACATGGCGTTCGCCGTGCACGGCATCAGTGAGCTCTCGTTCGCGGGAGCATCCGCGGGCCTGCTGTTCGGGGTCGGTGTCGTCGAAGGTTCACTGATCGGATCCCTCGTCGCCGCGGCTCTGATCGGCCTGCTCGGCACGCGCGCCAGGGACCGCAACTCGATCATCGCGGTGCTCATGCCGTTCGGCCTCGGCCTCGGTATTCTCTGCCTCGCCCTGTACCCGGGCCGCTCGGCGAACAAGTTCGGCCTGCTCACGGGCCAGATCGTCGCCGTCGACAACCCCCGGCTCGGGTCGCTGATCGCGATCTCGATCGTGGTCGTCATCGGCCTCGCCGTGGTCTGGCGGCCCCTCATGTTCGCCAGCGTCGATGTCGACGTGGCATCCGCGCGAGGCGTTCCCACGCGCTTCCTCTCGTTGTACTTCATGCTGCTCCTCGGCTTGGCAGTGGCCGTCTCCGTGCAGGTGGTCGGTTCGCTGCTGGTGTTGTCGATCCTCGTGACGCCCGCTGCCGCGGCGCTCCGGCTGTCGTCGTCACCGGTGCTGGTGCCGCTGCTCAGCTCGGTGTTCGCCGTGGTCTCGCTGGTCGGTGGCATCATGCTCGCGCTCGGCGGGTCGGTGCCGATCAGCCCCTACGTGACCACGATCTCCTTTCTGATCTACGTGGTCTGCCGCCTCATCGCTGCGGTTCGGAAGCGTCGTGGCAATAGTGGCCGCACAGCCGATCTCCTGCCGGCCCGGAGCTAAAATTGTGGAGAACTGACGACGCACGGCTCTGTGCAGGAGAGGAACCCCGATGAAGCGGAACACCTGGCAACGGGAAGCCGTCCGCAGCGCCCTGGGCACCCAGATGGGCTTCGTCAGTGCCCAGGACCTGCACTCGAACCTCAAGGGAACCGGCTCGCAGATCGGGCTCGCGACCGTGTACCGGGCCCTCGGAGACCTCGCGACGGAGGGCGAGGCCGACTCGCTGCAGTCCCCGGAGGGCGAGAGCCTCTACCGGGCGTGCTCGACCGGCCACCACCACCATCTGATCTGCCGCGGCTGCGGTCTCGCCGTCGAGATCGAGGCCGACGACGTCGAGCAGTGGGCGAAGAACGTGGCGGCCCTGCACGGCTTCTCGCAGGCCGAGCATGTGGTGGATGTCTTCGGTTACTGTTCGGCGTGCGTGCCGGCGGTCGGCTGAGCCGGCCTCCCCTTCGGCTGGTCGTCGGCTTCGACATCCGCTTCCAGCCCGCCCGGAGTGCCGAAGAACATTCCCGGGGCGGTCGGCTCGTCGAGACCTTCACGCTGGTCGACCGGGATCGTGTGGATCGTTCCGGTGTCGGTGGTCAGCAGCCCGTGGCGTGACAGGATCTCGTCGCGCTCGCGGGTCAGGAACTCGCGGTTCGCCGTGTTCGCATCGGCGAACATGGTCGTGCGGCCGGAGATCACCCGGCGCACTCGCCGCCACTCGAGGTAGGGCTTTCCCACGAACATGAGCACCAGGCCGACGACGGCGTAGCCCGCCATCATGATGAATCCGCGGGCGAACCCCGGTCCCACCCCGTAGAGCTCCCGCTTCAGCATCTCGGTGATCCCGCTGCCGACCACCACGTTGTTCAGCCAGGCGAACGGTTCGGGCATGAACCAGGACGGGTACGCAGCCCCCGACGACGGCATCGAGAGGAAGACGAAGATGACCATCGCAGGCACAGCGATGAATCGCCCGGCAAAGTAACTGAGGCCGTTGACGGCGAGGCCGACCGCGACGATCCAGCCCCACGCGATGAGGAAGAGTGCGCCGAAGTGCCCGTCGACAGCGCCCACCACGGGGCCGGCGAGCACGTTGGTGATGAGCGAGATCAGCGCTCCGCCGACGACGATCACGGCCATCCGGGACCGGTGCCTGAGCGGTGCTCCCATCAGGCCGATGAACATGGCGACCATGTAGCCGCCGATGCACCAGGCGAGCATCAGGTACATCGACACCGTGCCGTACTCGTCGTACGGCGGGAGGGGGGCCAGGTCGACCGTCGTCGGAGTGATGTTCTCGGACTGCAGGGCGGGAGTGATGATCACCGGGAGCAGTGCCGCGACCTGGTACTGGTGCGCGCTCGCCTTGTAGATGGTGGATGTCGCGGGCTCGAACGCCACCGCGACGCGGCCCGAGAGCACGGCAGCCCTCGCCTCGTCGACCGTCGCCAGGCTCTCGACGGAGACGACGCCCGGCGCGGTGCGGTCGAGGTCGGACTCGAACTGCTGGGCGGAACCGACGATTCCGACGGGAACGTCGTGCGGATGCGGAGCGTGGAAAGCTGCGACGTAACAGAGGCAGAAGGCGACGATGAAGAACAGCGGCAGCCACAGTTGCAGCCCGATCAGCTGGAGCGACGGGTGCAGCGTGGAGTACCAGCGCCGGTAGGCGTTGACCTCGGGCTTCAGGGGCGTTGCCACGCCGGGGGTGTTCACGCCGGGTGTCGCCATCTGGTCACAACTCGCTTCCCATCTCGATTACCAGAGTACGCGAGGGGGATGCTAGTGTTGGTCGCTGGTCGACGGTATCTCCGTCCGCCTTCGTGTGCGCACCGCGAGAATTCGCAGGCGACGCATGCCGACAAGAAAACTTGGGTAGAGCATCCGCTCTACGGTAATTGGAGGAAAACCATGGCCGCAGTGTGCCAGGTGACTGGAGCCGTTCCCGGCTTCGGACACGCAATCTCGCACTCGCACCGACGCACTAAGCGTCGTTTCGACCCGAATGTGCAGAAGAAGACCTACTACGTTCCTTCGCTGAAGCGCAACGTGAACCTGACCCTCTCGGCCAAAGGCATCAAGGTCATTGATGCCCGCGGTATCGAGTCGGTCGTCAAAGAAATCCTGGCTCGTGGGGTGAAGATCTAATGGCAAAAGCACAAGACGTACGCCCGATCATCAAGCTCCGCTCGACCGCCGGCACCGGGTACACCTACGTGACCCGCAAGAACCGCCGCAACAACCCCGACCGCCTCGTGCTGAAGAAGTACGACCCGGTCATCCGCAAGCACGTCGACTTCAGAGAGGAGCGGTAACACATGGCTAAGACAAGCAAGATCGCTAAGAACGAGCAGCGCAAGGTCATCGTCGCACGCTGGGCAACCAAGCGCCTCGAACTGAAGAAGGCCCTCGTCGACATCAACGGAACCGACGAGTCGCGCGAAGCGGCTCGCGTGGGCCTGCAGAAGCTTCCCCGCGATGCTTCGCCGGTGCGCGTGCGCAACCGCGACGCTGTCGACGGTCGCCCCCGTGGCCACCTCTCGAACTTCGGGATCTCCCGCGTCCGCTTCCGTGAAATGGCTCACCGGGGCGAATTGCCGGGCATCACGAAGTCAAGCTGGTAGGTTACCCTCGCGCGTCGCTTCCGAAGCGGCGCACCCGCATGACAGTTTCATGAGATCCACACGAATTGCTGCTTCAGCAGCAGGATGGTCCGAGGAGGACACTAAATGGCTGACAAGTCACTGAACAAGACCGAGCTCGTCGCTGCAGTCGCCGCATCGTCAGGCCAGACGCAGACCGCCGTCAACGAGGTGCTCGACTCCCTGTTCGCAACCCTCGCCGACTCGGTGTCGAACGGCGTCAAGGTCACGATCCCGGGCTGGATCGCCGTCGAGCGCACCTCGCGTGCCGCTCGTACCGGTCGCAACCCGCAGACGGGTGAGGCCATCGAGATCGCCGCAGGCAACTCGGTCAAGATCAGCGCCGGCAGCAAGCTGAAGGCAGCCGTCAAGTAGTTCGTTCCACAACGACTGAGGGATCCCGGTTCGCACCGGGGTCCCTTTTTCGTTGCAGGGGCGCGTGTCGAGGGTGGCTACTCCTCCACAGTCGCCAGCTGTGAGAGAGTTCTCCACAATCCCCGGCGCGGCGGGGTTCCCAGCCGTGCTGACGTAGGGTTGACGGGTGCCGAAAATGATCCGTGTCGCCGGCCCGGCCGCCCTGGTCGGGGTGGCCTTCGTCGCGCTCATCGTCGGTCTCGAGTACGGGGGAGGCGCGACCGCCCTCCTGCTCTCCGACCCGGGCCCCCTGGTGCGCTTCGGCCTGCCGATCGCCACCATGCTCGTCAACCTGAGCTCGGCCCTCACCATCGGCGCGCTCGTTTTGGCGCTCTTCGCCCTGCGCTCCGACAGGCCCGAGTTCAACCGGGCCCTCGACGTTGCGGCGGCAGGTGCGGCCCTGCTGACCGTGACGGCCGCCGCCACCGGCTTCCTGAGCTTCCTCAACGTGACGTCGTCGTCGGCGAGCCTCGACTCGAAGTTCGGGGAGATCCTCGGGCAGTTCCTGGTGTCGGTGCCTCTCGGCCAGGCCTGGCTCGTGACCACCTTGCTCGCTGCGGCTGTCACGGTGCTCTGCTTCGCTGTGCGGAACCTGACCGCCCTGGTGTTCGTGGCGGTTCTTGCGGTCGTCACGCTGCTGCCGATGGCGCAGCAGGGCCATGCCGCGGGAGCCGACGGGCATGACGCGGCGGTGACCGCCCTGTTCATCCACATCCTCTTCGCGGCGGTCTGGCTGGGCGGCCTGGTGGTGCTCGCCCTGCTCTCGAAGCAGCTCGACAACGCCCGTCTCGTCGACGTCGTCACCCGGTACTCCAGCGTGGCTCTGGTCTGCTTCATCGCGGTCGCCGCCTCCGGCTATGTGAGCGCCGAGCTTCGGGTCGGTTCACTCGACAGGCTGCTAACCCCCTACGGCGTGCTGGTGCTCATCAAAGTGGCGGCGCTGATCGTACTCGGCCTCATCGGTGCGATGTATCGCCGGATGCTCATCCGACGCCTCGCCGACGGCGCGGGCCGGCGCACCTTCTGGAAGGTGGTTGCGGCGGAGCTGGTGTTCATGGGTGTCGCTTCGGGGGTGGCCGTTGCCCTGGCGCGCACTGCGACGCCCGTTCCGGAGACCGTTCCCCCCGAGGCCACCCCCGCCCAGATCCTGACGGGTTCCCCGTTGCCGGTCGAGCTGACCTACGGCAACTTCCTCTCCGCGTGGAACTTCGACCTGCTCTGGATCCTGATCTGCGGGTTCGGCATCTTCTTCTACATCGCCGGCGTCGTCCGTCTGAAACGGCGGGGAGACTCGTGGCCGCTGCACCGCACCATCCTCTGGGTGCTCGGCATGCTGATGCTGCTCTTCGTCACCAACGGGTTCATGAACGTCTACGAGAAGTACCTCTTCAGCATCCACATGCTGGGGCACATGATCCTCGCCATGATGATCCCGATCCTGCTGGTGTCGGCGGGCCCTGTGACGCTCGCGCTCCGCGCCATTCACAAGCGCACGGATGGTACGCGGGGCGGCCGCGAGTGGATCCTGCTCGCGGTGCACTCGAAGATCGGCACGTTCCTGGCCAACCCCATCGTGGCCGCGGCCCTCTTCGCCACCAGCCTCCTCACCTTCTACTACACCCCGCTCTTCCGCTGGGCGACGACCGATCACCTCGGGCACGAGTGGATGATCGTGCATTTCCTGATCGTCGGCTACCTCTTCGCCCAGGCGCTCATCGGCGTGGACCCGGTGCCGTACAAGCTGCCGTACCCGTTCCGGCTGCTGCTGCTCCTCGCCACAATGGCGTTCCACGCCTTCTTCGGCCTCACGCTGATGACGGGCTCGGGACTGCTCCTGGCCGACTGGTACGGCTCGATGGGTCGGCCGTGGGGGCTGAGCGCCATCGCCGACCAACAGGCCGGAGGCGGCATCGCGTGGAGCATCGGCGAGATCCCGACACTGATTCTCGCCATCGTGGTCGCGATCCAGTGGGGGCGGAGCGACACGAAGGAGACGAAGCGGCTCGACCGGAACGCTGACCGCACGAACGACGCCGAGCTGACCGAGTACAACCGCATGTTGGAGCGATTGGGTACGAGACGGTGAGCGGCCCGGTCGGCGCGAAGACGCTCTCGGCCGAGCAGCAGAAGGTCTTCGAGCTCATCGAGGGTACGAAGAAGCACGTGTTCGTGACGGGGCGGGCGGGAACGGGCAAGTCCACGCTGCTCAACCACCTCTCGTGGAACACCGAGAAGCAACTGGTGATCTCGGCGCCGACCGGCGTCGCCGCCCTCAACGTGGGCGGCCAGACCATCCACTCCCTGTTCCGCCTGCCGATCGGGGTGATCGCCGACCACGACATCGAGCAGAACGCCGAAGTGCGAAAACTGCTCAACACGATCGACACCCTGGTCATCGACGAGGTGTCGATGGTGAATGCCGACCTGATGGATGCGATCGACCGCAGCCTCAGGCAGGCCAGGCAGCGTCCGCTCGAGGCCTTCGGCGGTGTACAGGTCGTGCTGTTCGGCGATCCCTACCAGCTCGCGCCGGTGCCGGGCGATTCCGACGAGCGGGCCTACTTCTCCGACCACTACGCCTCGATGTGGTTCTTCGACGCGAAGGTCTGGAGCGAGACCCAGCTCAACATCGTCGAGCTGACGGAGATCCATCGCCAGAGCGACGACGACTTCAAGTTCATGCTGAACGCGGTGCGGCACGGCATGGTGACGAAGGAGATCGCCGACGTTCTGAACGGTGCAGGCGCCCGCACGCCACCGGACGACGGCACCATCACCCTCGCGACGCGCAACGATTCGGTCAACCGCATCAACGCCGAGGCGCTCAAGCGGTTGAAGGGTCCGGTGAAGACGGCGCGGGCCGAGGTCTCCGGCGACTTCGCGGGCCGTACCTTCCCGGCCGACGAGAGCCTCGAGTTGAAGGCCGGCGCCCGGGTGATGTTCCTGCGGAACGACTCCGACCAGCGCTGGGTGAACGGTACGGTCGGCACGGTGACCAAGATCGCAGGCTCCGTCTGGGTCGAGGTGGACGGGGAGGTGCACGAGGTCGAGCCCGTCAGCTGGGAGAAGTACAAGTACTCCTACTCGGCAACGAGCAAGGAGCTGACGAAAGACGTCGTGGGGGAGTTCACGCAGTTCCCCTTGCGCCTCGCGTGGGCCGTCACCATCCACAAGTCCCAGGGCAAGACCTACGACTCGGCGATCGTCGATCTCGGCTCCCGGGTGTTCAGCTCGGGCCAGACCTATGTGGCGCTCAGCAGGTTGACGTCGCTGGAGGGGCTGTACCTCACCAGACCGCTCCGCCCGGCCGACATCATCGTCGACAGCAACGTGCAGCGCTTCATGCGCCGCGGCTGAGCGGAACACAGCCGGGCGGTGCTCTCGCGGGCGGAGCTCCCGCGGGCGGCGATCAGGCCGCGGCGGACGCCTTGGCGTGGGCGAGGTCGCGGAACAGGTCGGTGTTGTACCCGTACGCTCTGATGACCTCGTCGATCACACGTTCGCGCTCCTCGACGCTCCAGTCCACAGCGTCGAGCTGTGCACGGTACGTCTCCTTGAACTCGCGCGGCTGGGCGATGTCTGCGAAGAGGTAGAAACCCACCCCGTTGGTCTCGAAGCCGAACTGGCGTTGCATCAGGGTGCGGATGAACTGCCCGCCCGAGAGATCGCCGAGGTAGCGCGTGTAGTGGTGGGCGACGAAGCCGCCGCTCCACGTCGCCCCGACCTCGTTGATGCGGTTCACGTACCGGGCGGTCGTCGGCAGGGGCGTGATCTGCCCGGCCCAGTCGTCGCCGATCAGAAAGCGGAGGTCTTCGGTGATCGCCGGCAGCCGGGTCAGCTTCGGCGAGAGGAAGGCGGCGGCGACGGGATCGTTCTTCATCCGCTCGGCAGCCGCCTCGATGGCGTCGTAGATGAAGTAGTGCTGGGCGACGAGCGCGATGTAGTCGTCGCGGTGGCCCTTGCCGCTCATGAGGTCGGTCATGAAACCGGCACCCTCGCTGTCGCCGTGGCCCGACCAGGTGCGCTCGCGGAGAGCCTGCGAGAAGGGGATCACATTCGTCACGACGACTCCTGAGTTAGGTTGCCCTTACCTTACCCGACGTGGTCACGCGGAGGAAGACCCAGCGCCGAGCTCGCAGCATCGTGGAGGGCGACGATCTCCCGCCGGATCTCCCCACGCGTCCCGATCGTGCCGGAGGGCCACGGGATGACCACCTGCACCGTCTCGTCTTCGGGAACCAGCCACGCCGCCCACGTTCCCCCGACCGTGTCGAGGTCGATCATGGCGGCCCGCTCGGCATCCGGAGCACCGAAGGCGCGCACGATCACGAGGTTGTCCTCGGGGTGGTCGTCGTTCATGTGGGCGAGGATGGCGGCCACGACGTCGGGAGCGAATGCAGTCATGCGGGCAACGGTAGCGGAAACCGGTTGCTCGTGCGGGTTGGCAGGATGTCGTCGAGAGCTGGCTCGAACCGGGTACGCGGGGCGCCCGGCGGCTTTCTAGGATGGCGGCATGGCTATCGTTCCCGACACGAAGAACTGGACCTGGGTGCTTGAACGCGAGTGCCCCGAATGCGGATTCGACTCGGGCGCCATCGCGTTCGACGACGTACCCGGCCTGATCCGGGCGAACGCGGCGGCCTGGCCTGCCGTGCTCGCGCGGAGGGAGGCGCGCGAGCGGCCGGACGAATCGACGTGGTCGGATCTCGAGTACGCGGCGCACGTGCGCGACGTCTTCCGGATCTTCCGCACACGGCTCGAACTCATGCTGGCCGAGGACGATCCGGCCTTCCCGAACTGGGACCAGGACGCGACGGCGCTCGAGGATCGCTACAGCGAGCAGGATCCGGCGACCGTCGCGCGCGAGCTCACCGAGGCCGCCGCCGAGGCTGCCCGCGCCTTCGAGGCCGTGCCCGCCGGGAGTCGGCAGCGCACAGGCCGACGGGGCGACGGTTCCGCGTTCACCGTCGAGAGCCTCGCCTGCTACTTCATCCACGACCCGGTGCACCACCTCCACGACGTGAAGGGCTGACGGCCCGTCTCAGTCGACCAGCTGCTCCTGCAGGAAGTTCGTCGACCGCGCGAAAGCTAGGGCGGCGGCATTCTTGTCGAGGCGTTCGACCAGGGTCGCGTTCGCGAAGATGTCGTTCGTGCCGACGTAGGTGTGCCTCGTCACCGGGGTGCCCATCTCCTTGAGCCTGCTGACGAACAGGTCGGCCTCGGTTCCGGTGCCCCAGTCGCCGAGGTCGGAGTAGTTCAGCAGCACCGGGCACGGCAGGATGCCCGGCTCGTTCTCGGTGAGACCGCCGGCGTAGGAGACGACCGCATCCGCCGACCCCGCCTGGGCGGCCTGGAGCGCGAGCCAGCCGCCGATCTCGAACCCGATGATGCCGACCTTCGAGGTGCCGTTCCGCCCCAGGGCGATGGCGTCGTCGAGTGTTGCCAGCGCGAAACCCAGATCCATCGCGTCGCGGAGCTCGTCGGCGCTCGGGGCGTCGATCGTCGCGAGACCGTTGAAGAGGTCGGGAACGACCACGAAGAAGCCACGGCTGGCGAGTGCCGTGGCATACGACTCGAGGTACGGCAGCCGGCCGAAACGGTCGTGGATGATCACGATCGACGGGTTGCCGGCCTCGCCGAACGTGAGCGGCCAGCCGGGGGAGGGGATGTCGACGAAGGCACTCACGACGCGCCTGGCGAGGGGCGCGACTCGGCGATGGCGGTGAGGGCGGCGGCCATGCCACGACGCATGTACTGCATCCAGAGCGGGCCGATGATGCGCTTGACGAGAAACCGTCGGCCGGGCAGCGGGCGGTAACCGTAGGTCCACATGATGTGGGTGCGGCCCGTCGAACCCGGCGCATAGGTCCACCGGGCGATGCCCTCGGAGACGATGCGGCTGAGGATGCCCGTGAACTGGGTGACGTCGTAGTCGAAGTGCCCCGGGGCATCCGGAGCCGTCTCGCCCGGGCGCTCGTAGCGCACGATCTCTTCGCGGAACGACCCGCCGTCGGAGAGCTTCACGGTGCGCGACGCGCCCGGGTGGTCGTAGTCGCCGCCCTCGAAGTCGACCGTGTCGACGACGGCCGGAAGCACCTTCAGGTAACCCTTGAAGAGGGTGCTGTCGTCGCGCGGGACGACGACGTCGAACGCAGTGCCGGGCGGCGAGAAGCTCACGCCCACGACCGTGAACATGACCAGCTCTTCGCGCTCCATGAGACTCCCACCAGGCGTTGTCGGTTGATCAACTCTACTTCGCCCGCTCCCGGCCCCGACGTCTAAGCTGGTGGCGTGGCTCCGAGTGGCCGGCAGGCTCACCTGCCTTCGGGGCAGGGCGGTGAGGTTCGAGGGTGATGTCCTCAGCGAGCATTCCCGGTCGCACCCGCATCTTCGGGTCGTATGCAGACATTCTGGGCGTCTCGGGGGCCTGGCGGTTCACGCTCGCCGGCTGGCTCGGACGGTTCGCCCGATCGACGAGCGGTATCGCGACGATCCTGCTGGTGTCGGCCCAGACGGGCAGCTTCACACTCGCCGGTGCGGTCGCCGGAACCATCGTGCTCGGCATCGCTGTCGGGGGCCCGCTGTGGTCGCGGGCGGCGGATGCCCGGGGCCAGGCCGTCGTGTTGCCGCTCAGTCTCGCCGCCACCCTGGTCGCGGCCGCGGCTCTCGCCCTGACGATCGTGCTCGGCGCGCCGGTGTGGAGTTGGTTCGTCTCTGCGTTCGCACTCGGAGCGGGTTCCCTCGACATGGGTTCGCTGGTGCGGGCGCGGTGGCGCGGGGTGCTCGACACGGGGGAGAAGCGCCACACGTCGCTTGCCCTCGAAGCGGTGAACGACGAGCTGGTGTTCGTGGTGGGACCGCCGGCCGTCACGCTGATAGCCGCGACGGCGGGCCCGCTGTCCGGGTTCGCGGCCGGAGTCGTCGTGACCGTCGCCGGGGGAGTGGCCCTGTGGCTGCAGCGGAGTACCATGCCGCGCGTGGTGCGGGCCTCGCCGCCGGAAGCTGCGGCGCATCCCCGGCGGCGCTTCCGTCTCCCCGCGGGAGTGCTGGGGTTGCTCCCCGTCTACCTCGGTGTCGGCGTGGTCTTCGCCTCGTTCGATGTGGGGGCGATCAGCCTCTCCCGGCAGGCGGGCCAGCCGTGGCTGGCCGGGGTGATCCTCGGGGTCTTCGCCCTCGGCAGTGTCGTGGCGGGGTTCGCCTTCGGGCCGCTCAGCGCGCGGTGGGCTCCGGCCACCCGGGTTCTCGCGGCCTCGGTGGCCTACGCGGTCGTCGTGCCGTGTCTTCTGTTGTTGCAGACGCCGGCGGCGATCGCGAGCGCTATCTTCATCGCCGGGCTCGTCACGACGCCGGTGCTCATCTCAGGCACCTCGCTCATCGCCGGCCTGGTCGAGGATGCCCGGCTCACCGAAGCGCTGACCTGGCCGTCCATCGGACTCTCGGTCGGGGTGACGCTCGGCGGGGCGGTGACAGGCGCGGCGATCGACCACGGCACGGCGTTCAGCGCGTTCACGGTCGCGGCCTGCGCTGCACTCGTGGTGGGCGTGTTCGGCGTGCTGTGCGCCCTGGTCGAGCGCCGCCGCCCCTAGGCCGCCGACCCTAAGCCACCGCGTTGTCCCCGCCGGTGTCGTCAGCCATCGTGCTCTGCTGCGAGATGCCCGCGCCGCCGCCGTCGTTCGTCCACGTCCAGTTCGCCACCTCGGGGATGTCCTCCCCGTGTTCGCGGGTGTATGCCCGGGCGCGCATCCGGGCATCCTGCATCTCCTGGCGGAGCGAGGCGGCGCGCACGGCGAGCCCCGGCACCCGGTCGATCACGTCGATCACCAGGTGGTACCGGTCGAGGTCGTTCAGCATCACCATGTCGAACGGGGTCGTCGTGGTGCCCTCCTCTTTGTAGCCGCGCACATGGAGGTTGGTGTGCCCGGTGCGCCGGTAGGTCAGGCGGTGGATGAGCGACGGGTACCCGTGGTAGGCGAACACCACCGGCTTCGTCGTCGTGAAGATGGTGTCGAACTCCCGGTCAGGCAGACCGTGCGGATGCTCGGTCTCGGACTGCAGGCGCATCAGGTCGATCACGTTCACGACCCGCACCGCCAGATCGGGCAGATGCTCGCGGAGCATGGCTGCCGCCGCCAGGGTCTCGAGGGCCGGCACATCGCCCGCGCAGGCCAGCACGACGTCGGGCTCCTCGCCCGGCACCTCGGTGCCGGCCCAGTCCCAGATGCCGAGCCCGCGCGTGCAGTGTGCGACTGCTTCGTCCATCGTGAGCCAGTTGGGGGCGGGCTGTTTGCCTGCCACCACAACGTTGATGTAGTCGACCGAACGGAGGCAGTGGTCGTAGGTCGAGAGCAGGGTGTTCGCATCGACCGGGAGGTAGACCCGCACCACATCGGCCTTCTTGTTCACCATGTGGTCGATGAACCCGGGATCCTGGTGGCTGAAGCCGTTGTGATCCTGCCGCCAGACGTGGGACGAGAGCAGATAGTTCAGCGAGGAGATCGAACGTCGCCAGGGAATCGAGCGGGAGACCTTCAGCCATTTCGCGTGCTGGTTGGCCATCGAATCGATGATGTGGATGAACGCTTCGTAACAGTTGAACAGCCCGTGCCTGCCGGTCAGCAGGTAGCCCTCGAGCCAGCCCTCGCACTGGTGCTCGGAGAGCATCTCCATGACGCGGCCGGCGCGGGCGAGGTGCTCGTCGACGGGCCAGATTGCGCTGTTCCACTGCTTGTCGGTCTCGGTGTAGACGCCCTGCAGCCGGTTCGATGCCGTCTCGTCGGGCCCGAAGATCCGGAAGTTGTCGGGGTTCTGCTCGATCACACCCGCGAGCCAGTCTCCGAGCACCTTCGTCGCCGATTCGCTGGTCGCCCCGGGGGAGGGCACGTCGACCCCGTGTCTGCGGAAATCGGGCAGGTCGAGCTCCCGCCGCAGCACGCCTCCGTTCGCGAACGGGGTGGCGCTCATCCGCAGGTCGCCGGCTGGCGCGAGCGCGGTGATGAAGTCCCGCGGCCTGCCCGACTCGTCGAAGAGTTCATCGGGCTTGTACTTCTGCATCCAGTCTTCGAGGATGCGCGTGTGGGCTTCGGTGTCGCGGGCGTTCGCGAGCGGCACCTGGTGGGCGCGCCAGGTGTTCTCGACCGGCAGGCCGTCGATCTCGGCCGGGCAGGTCCAGCCCTTCGGAGTGCGCAGGATGATCATGGGCCAGTTCGGCGCGCCCTCGAGGGTTCCCTCGGCGGCCTGCTGCTTGATCGCGGCAATCTCATTCAGAACGAGATCGAGGGTCTCGGCCATCCGTTCGTGCACGAGCAGAGGATCTTCCCCGTCGAAACCGCCCGAGACGAAGTGCGGGTTGTGCCCGTAGCCGCGCATCAGGGCGAGCAACTGCTCCTCGGGCATCCGGGCCAGCACGGTCGGGTTCGCGATCTTGTAGCCGTTGAGGTGGAGGATCGGCAGGACGACACCGTCCTGTGCGGCATCCAGGAACGCGTTCGAGTGCCAGCTGGTGGCGAGCGGGCCGGTCTCGGCCTCCCCGTCGCCGATGACGCAGGCGACCAGAAGGTCCGGGTTGTCGAAGGCGGCACCGTAGGCGTGCGAGAGCGAGTAGCCGAGCTCGCCGCCCTCGTGGATGGAACCCGGCGTCTCCGGGGCGTTGTGACTCGGGATGCCGCCCGGGAACGAGAACTGGCGGAACAGTCGCTTCATGCCCTTCGCGTTCTGCGTGATGGGCGAGTAGACCTCGCTGTACGTGCCGTCGAGCCAGGCATTGGCGACCATCCCGGGGCCGCCGTGACCCGGGCCGGTGATGTAGAGCGTCGCCTGATCGCGCTGTTGGATGATGCGGTTGAGGTGTGCGTAGACGAAGTTCAGGCCCGGGGTGGTGCCCCAGTGGCCGAGCAGGCGCGGTTTGATGTCGTCGCGGCTGAGGGGTTCCCGCAGCAGCGGGTTGTCGAGCAGGTAGATCTGCCCGATCGAGAGGTAGTTCGCCGCGCGCCACCAGGCATTGACCCTCTGGAGTTCTTCGCCCTCGAGTTTCTGCGGGTCGAGGCGCGGCCAGGTCTTCGGGGTGTTCATGGGAACCTTCCTTGGAGCTTCATCGGGGGAGGAGCTTCGTCGGTGTCTAGACCGTTGTCTGGGTTGCGGCGAGCACGAGCACACTGCCGAGCGAGACGACCGCCATCAGGATCATCAGGGCGGCGAGGATGCCGAGGCGCGGCCGGCCCCGGCGGGTGAGGAGTTGTGTGATCACCATCGCGACGTACAGCAGCACGACGACCACGAGCGCCACGGCCGCGAGGCCATGCGGGGCGAACGGCATCAGCGCGAACAGCATCACGGCTGCGATCAGCGCGAAGAGCCCGCCGACGACGAGCCAGATCCGACCCGTCGAGGTGGTCAGTGAGGGTTGGTTGGTGACTCTGGTGGGGTCGGATTCGGGCTGACTGTCGGAACCGGGGTTCGTCATTCCTCCGGTCTATCCCACTGGCGGGCCGGGCGTAACCCCTTTCACCTTCTTCGGCGCCCAGGGTTCATCGCACGCTCATAAGTGAAGTATTCTCATGTACAGTTGCGGGATGCGCTTTCACCTTGCTGCTCGAATCAGTACCGGAGTTGTTCTCGCCGCGCTGGCCGGCGGAACATTGGCAGCCCCCGGAGCCCTGGCTGAGTCGCCCGGTGTCTCCCTTGGGCTCCACGCGTCGGCGATCAGTGTGGATTCCGGTCTTGGCCGGGTGTATGTCACAAGCGACCACGACAATCTCGTGACCTCGTTCGATGAGGCCGCGCCCGAAGGGTCGACCCGAACGGTGACCGTCGGCGCTGAGCCGATCGGGGTGGCTGTCGACTCGGTGACGCATCGAGTGTTCGTGGCCAACGCGGCATCGAAGACTATTTCAGCATTCGACGGCACGGTCGGCAGCCCGGTCGTCGCGACAATCCCGCTCCGCTCAATTCCGACGGGAATAGCCGTCGATCCGGTCACGCACACTGTTCTCGTGACCAGTCAGACAACGGACACGGTCTACTCATTCGACGGCACCTTGGTGAATCCGACCCTGTCTGCCCTGGCAGTTCCTGCTGGCCCCTCGTCGATAGCTATAGATCCGGGAGCAGGCGCGGCCTTCGTGGGCAATGTTCAGTCGAACACAGTCAGTCGTATTGACCTGGCCAGCGGACGCGTGACGGCCACCGTGGCAACGGCCTACTACCCGGACAACATCGCCATCGATACGTCGACCCACATCGTCTTCGTGGCGAGCCGGAACGACGGAAGTATCCACTCCTTCGATGGGCGGGATCCAGTTCCGACTTCAAAGAAGGTAGTCAGTGTCAGGGGGGCACTCAGCCTCACGGTCGACCCCATCGACCACCTCGTCTACGTGGCCGACGGATACACCGTGCGATATTTCGACGGCCGAGCTGACGCCCCGTTGCTGCTGGACGGGACAGCCGATCCGTACCCCGTGCGATACCTCCACCTTGTGGCCGCAGATCCGAAGGGCGGTCACGTCTACGCGATCCGATCTGAGCCGATGACCTCCTTCGACACTATCTGGAAGGTTGTACCGCTCCCTGCCACGTCCCCGGCGATCATGCCAGTCGGTGTGAACATCTATGCTGTCGGGTCGTGGGTCGATCTCTACTTTTCGGGAACCGGCAACCCCCTGCCTTCGCTTTCCTTCGGGGGCACCCTGCCTCCGGGTCTCGCTTGGAGTGCAGGTACGCTCAGCGGACGGGTGACGACTGTCGGGCACAGCACCTTCACGCTGACGGCGTCAAACGGGGTCGGGCCGGGTGTGGTTCGTTCGTACGACTTCGTCGTGACCCCGCCGCCCCCTTCCCTGGTGACCTCTGATGAACTGCCGGTTGCCAGAGTCGGGACGTACTATCGCTTCAACCCGGTCGGAGTTTCTCCGCTGGGTGTGACCTGCTCCGTTACGAGTGGCCGGTTGCCAGCCGGAATCGTACTGGCTTCCGCTGGCTGCGCGCTCACCGGGAAGCCGACTACCCCAGGCCCGTTCAGCTTCAGGCTCACCGCTACGAACGAGGGTGGCAGCAGTAGCGTCGAGTACATGCTGACGGTCAGCCCAGTCGGAACTTCCCCGTGTCTTCGTTCGGAAATCGCCGGTCGGCAGGCCTGTTAGGAGTTCTGTAGAACATATGTTCGAATGTCGGTAGGCTCGACGTATGAGCATCGCATTCCAGACCTCTCTCTTCGACGACATCGACGCCGAGCCCGAACTCGAGCCCCTGGGTTCCTCGGTGCACCGCATCGAGTTGGGCGAGGGCGCGTGGCTCGACATCCGGCCGGGGTGGGTGACCAACTCCGACGCGCTGTTCGAGAGGCTCGCCCAGAATGTTCCGTGGCAGGCCGACAAGCGGGAGATGTACGACAGGGTGGTCGAGGTGCCCCGGCTCGTGTCGTGGTTTGGACCGGAGGCGAGGTACCCCGACCCGGTGCTGGAGCAGGCGCAGAACGACCTGAACGATCACTACGCCCGCCCGAGAGACCAGGTCTTCGAGACGGCCGGTCTCTGCTTCTACCGCACCGGCGACGACAGCGTGGCCTGGCACGGTGACCGGGTGGGGAGGGCGATCGACCGCGACACGATGGTGGCGATCGTGTCTGTCGGGGCCGCCCGAACGCTCTCGCTCCGGCCGAAGGGCGGGGGAGACGTGCAACGGTTCCCGGTGGGCCACGGGGACCTCCTGGTGATGGGTGGCAGCTGTCAGCGCACGCACGAGCACGCGATCCTGAAGACGAAGCAGGCCGTCGGCCCGCGCATCAGCTTCCAGTTCAGGCCGCACTGGAAGCGCCTGTCGGCGTGACGGCGTAGTCCGCGGGGTCGAGGATCGTCACGCCGCGCGTGTGACTGAGCAGCTGCGCGCGGAGGCGAACGCCCCGGCGGGCACAGTTCAGGGCGATGGCACTCGCCCACGCCCGGTCGGGTTCGGTCAGCTTCCCCTTTCCGGGGCGTTCCCACACCAGCACGAGTTGCACGGCTGCGACCTGCTGGAGGATGCCGGCGAGGTGCCCGACCAGCACGTCGGTCTCGGCGCGATCCGGTTGCCGGGGCAGGTCGTCGAGCGGGATGACCACCGGCAGCTGGTCGTCGTCGTTGTCGAGGAACATCAGCCAGAGCTGGCGGTGACCGGCGGTGCCGATCAGCGCGAGCACGCGGTCTTCGAGTTGTGCATCAGTGGTCAGCGGGGTGTGGGTGGCCGTGGCGGCCAGGAGAGTGTTCATACCGAGAAGGATGCCCCGGTCATCCACCGTCCGAAGGGCCGCGCGGAGGATCTGTGGACAACCGGGTCAGGACGCGCTCTGGGGAGGAGAAGTGCGGAACGACGGCCGCACCGCCGGGCGCCCGGCCGCCGTGATGACGAATTCGTCGAGCATCTGCCGACCGTCGGGCCAGGCACCCAGCCCGCTCGACGCATTGATGTGGCCCAGGGCACCCAGTACCCGCGGAACCGCCCTCCACGCACGAGCGAGTTTCAGGGCACGCTCACTCGAACAGTACGGATCGTCGGTGCTGATCAGCACTTCCGCCGGCACGTCGAGCCGGATGTCATCGGTGTGGTCGAGGCCCGCGATCATGTCGCGGGCGATTCCGCGCCGGTCGGGCGGTGCCACGAGAAACAGCCCGGCCACGCGGGAGGAGTTCCGCACGGCCCAGTCCACCGCCACGAGGCAGCCGAAGCTGTGCGCGACCAGCACCGCGCGCTCGCTGCCGTGGGCGTCGGCCGCGACGTCGAGGGAGCGGCTCCAGTCCGCCGGGTCGTGATCGTCCCAGGAGGGCGGCGCGATGCGCACGGCGACGGGCAGCTCTGCCTCCCAGAGCGTCTGCCAATGGTCGGGGCCAGAGCCCCCGCTGCCGGGAACGATGGTGAACAGCATCCGCAACCTCTCCGTGAACATCTCGTCGAGAGGCGACGCTACACGAGCGACCCGGTCACGCCCACCTCTGCCACCCCTCGTAGGGCGCCAGGAGCGTGACCGGGCTCAGCTTGCACAAGGCTGCCGGGCGGTTACGCAGCAGCCTTCTCGGAGACGGCCGCGACGACGCCCTGCACGACGGCTTCGAGCTGGCCGACGACCTCTGCGTCGTCCTTCGGGTGGATCTCAGCGAAGCGCACGACGGAGCCGGGGATCGCGAGCTTGATCTCTTCGAGCACCGAGGCGCCGGCGATGGTCAGGGCCTTGCGGGCCTCGTCCTGGGCCCAGACGCCACCGAACTGGCCGTAGGCGCTGCCGATCGCGGCCAGCGGCTTGCCTGTGATGGGGCTCGCACCGAAGGGACGCGAGGCCCAGTCGATGGCGTTCTTCAGCACGGCGGGGATGGTTCCGTTGTGCTCGGGGGTGACGACGAGCACGGCGTCGGCTGCGGCGAGAGCGTCGCGGAAGGCCGTGGCGGCGGCGGGAACCGAGCCCTCAACGTCGATGTCCTCGTTGTAGAAGGGGATGTCGGCGAGGCCTTCGTAGATGGTCAGGTCGACGCCCGCGGGTGCGACGCCGATGGCGGCCTCGGCGAGCTGGCGGTTGGTGGAGCCGGCGCGGAGGCTACCGACGAGAACGAGGATCGAGGTGTCTGACATGGTTTCTCCTGAGAGGTCGGGGGTGTTGCTGTCAGGAGATGCAACCGGACCGTGGTCCGTTTATTCCCGCAGTGCTACGGTCGGGGGATGGATGCCCGGCCACACCCGCCTCGGCCTCTGCTGTTGGGTGCACCTGCGGGGCCGCCCCGCGCCGACGCCGAGCGGAACCACGCCCTCATCCTGGCCGCCGCGCGCCGGCTCCTCGAAGGCCGCGGGGTCGACGGGCTGACGATGGACCTGGTCGCGGCCGAGGCCGGTGTCGGCAAGGGAACGGTCTTCCGGCGGTTCGGAACTCGCACCGGGCTGATGCTCGCCCTCGTCAACGACATTGAGACCGACTTCCAGCGACGGTTCATGAGCGGCCCGCCGCCGCTCGGGCCGGGGGCACCGGCGACCGACCGGCTGGTCGCGTTCGGCCGGGAGCGCATCGCGATGCTCGAGCTGCAGGGCGACCTGCTGCGTGCGGCCGAGGACCGACCTGACGAACGCTACGCCTCGGCCCCGCGCGCGGCGAGTGCGCTGCACCTCCACATCCTGCTGAACCAGGCCGGCTACGACGGGGACACCCCGGTGCTGGTGTTCACCCTGCTCGCCAGTCTCGATGCGACCCTCGTGCTCTACGAGAACCGCAGCCAGAACGTGACGATGGAGCGGGTGGCGAATGCCTGGGAGGACCTGGTCCGACGGGTGACGGCACCGCGGGCATCCTGAGCCGCCGCCGCCCGCGTCACTCCGTCTCGGGCACGTAGCTCAGGATGTCGCCCGGCTGGCAGCCGAGCACGCTGCAGATGGCGTCGAGCGTCGAGAACCGCACCGCTTTGGCTCGCCCGTTCTTCAGGATCGACACGTTCGCCACGGCGAGGTCGATCGCCGAGGCCAGGTCGGTGACGCTCATCTTCTTCTTCGCAAGCTCCACGTCGAGGTTGATCACGATCGGCATCAGATCACCTCGGCGAGTTCGCTCTGCAGGCGGATGGCCGTGTGCAGCAGTCGGCGCATCACGCCGACGAGCAGGGCGAGGGCGGCGCCGACGCCCGCCGCAGCGCCGCACAAGACGAGGAGGGACGGTCCGGCGGAGATCGGAGCCACCCCCTGCAGGGCGGCGAAGAACACGAAGCCCGCGGCTCCGAGCGCCGCGCCGACCACGAGTGCGCCGACAGCGATCCTCACCCAGGGGTCGGTTCGGCCCTGGTCGTCGAAGATGGCGTCACCCGGAACGAGGGCCACGAGCATCCACGCGCTCAGCAGGACGACTTCGACCGCGACCGCTCCCGCGATGATGAGTGCGGCCAGCACGCCGGCTGGAAGGCCTTCCAGGGTCTCCGAAGCGAGCGCGACCGAGGTGACCTGAGCGGCCAGGGCACCGGCGAAGAGCAGGACCAGCAGCACCCGCAGCGTGAGCAGACTCGAACGGGACATCGGCACTCCATATCGAAAAGCGTGCAATAGGTATCGATATTCGATACGTTAACGATCGCAAGACTACCGCAAAGAGAGATCGGATGCCCATGCCAACACCGCAGAACCCGGATTTCGCCGTCTGGGACGCCTACTTCGAAGCCAATACGGCGCGCCACACGCGCCTCGACGCGATGATCCCGTGGCAGTCGGTCTGCCTCCTCCCACCCGCCGACGTCGTCGCGATCGCGCGTTCGCTGCAACGTTTCGAACTCGGCGAGAGCGGCGAGGGCAAGGGCCTGCTCGGCAAGGCGGCGCGACGGAACGACCCCGCCTACGACTCGGCCCTGGTGCGTTTCATCGGGGAGGAGCAGAAGCATTCCGCCCTCTTCGCCGCCGCCCTCGAACGGTTCGGCGAGAGCCGGCTGACCTCGCACTGGTCGGATGTCGCGTTTGTCGTACTGCGCCGGATGCTCGGGCTCCGCACCGAGGTGATGCTCTTCCTCATCGCGGAGACGACGGCGATGGAGTACTTCGGCGCTCTCAGCCGGTCGGCCGACCCGGTCATCCACGGGGTGGCCCGGCGGGTGCTGACCGACGAGGTCGAGCACGTGAAGTTCCAGGTCGACCAGCTGCGGGCCGGCTTCGAACACACGCCCCGGGCGGGACGGATGCTCGCGGCGGGCGCCGCCTGGCTGGTCGCTGTAGGAGCGGCCACTGTGCTCGCGCTCGATCACGGGCCGGCGATGCGCTCCCTCGGGCTCCCTCCCGCCGTGTTCTGGCGGCGGGCGCTCCGCCAGTTCGGGCGCGCGGTGCCTGCGGCGTTCCGGCTGGGCGCGGAGGCGGTGCCGTTCGGGCCGGCCGTCGACTCGATCGAGTACTTCTCGGGCGAGTACGAGCGTCAGGCGCCGCGGGTGTAGTACCCCGCGGCGAGGTCTTCCCGGAGTCCCGGGTGGGTCGGCGTCCAGCCGTACCGTTCCTGGGTGAGGGCGCTCGACGCGGACATGTCGAAGCCGAAGAACATGCCGATCCAGCCGAAGTGGTCGGCCGCGGCATCCGGAGCCACCGACTCTGTCGGAACACTGAGGGCGTCGCCGATGGCCGCCGCGATCTCGCGGGTGCTGATGCCTTCCTCGCCGACCGCGTGCACGATCGCGCCGGCTTCGGCCTGCTCCAGTGCCAGCCGCACGAGCCGGGCGGCGTCGGCGCGGTTCACGGCTGCCCAGCGGTTGGCGCCGTCCCCGACGTACCCCGAGACGCCGCGGTCACGGGCGACTCCGGCGATCGTCGAGATGAAGCCATGGTCACCCTCGCCGTGCACGGTGGGCGCGAAGCGGAGGGCGACGGGGCGCACTCCGCGGGAGGCGTATTCGAACGCGAAGTTCTCCCCGCCCCCGCGGGGGGCATCGGGGCCGACCGCCGGTGAGGCGTCGTTCTCGGTGACGGCGCGGCCCGGGGTGAGCCCGGCGACGCCGGCCGCGAACAGCAGCGGGCGGTCGGAGCCCGCGAGCGTGTCGCCGAGGGCGGCGACGGCGGCCCGTTCGGTGCGCCCGGCCCCGGCCATGTCGCTGAAGTCGTGCTTGAAGCCGAGGTGGATCACTCCGTCGGAGGCGGCGGCCCCCGCCCTCAGGCTGTCGAGGTCGTCGAGACTGCCCGCGAGCGGGGTGACGCCTGCGGCGGTGAGGGCGTCGGCCGACGCCTGGCTGCGGGCGAGACCGGTCACGCGGTGACCGGCATCCAGAAGTTCGGGGATGACGGCCGAGCCGATCCAGCCGGAAGCGCCGGTGACGAATACATGCATGATGCAGAGCTCCATTCCTCCGGCTCGTGGGCCGGAGCATCCATGTCAGTTGCTGACATCAAAACCGTAGCACACCATGTCAGTCACCGACATCACTTTCTCCGCCCTCGCTAGAATGGGCACATGGGACGATGGGAACCGGGCGCCGAGGGCCGCCTGATGCAGAGTGCCATGGAGCTCTATGTGGAGCGAGGGTTCGAGCAGACCACGGCCGCGGAGATCGCCGAGCGGGCCGGCGTGACCGAACGCACGTTCTTCCGCTACTTCACCGACAAGCGCGAGGTGCTCTTCGGCGGTGCGGTGGAGCTCAGGCGGGTCGTTCTCGAGGCGATTGTGGATGCGCCGACCACGGCTCCGCCCCTCGACGCCGTTCTCGCGGGGATGTTCGCGGGCGCCGCCCTGATCGGCGTCAACCGGGGCTGGTCGCGGCAGCGCGCTGCCCTGCTCGCGGCGAACCCCAGCCTGATGGAGCGCGAACTGCTGAAACTCTCGGCGCTCGGGGAGTCGGCCGCCGACGCGCTCCGGCAACGCGGAGTCGCTCCTCTCACCGCGCGGCTGGCCGGGCACACGGGGGTCAGCGTGTTCTCGATCGGCTTCGACACCTGGGTGGGCGACGACTCGCCGGGCGACTTTCCCGCGTGCATCCGTCTCGCCCTGGCCGAGCTTCGGGAGCTGACCGCCGACGCTTGAGACTTTCTGCAGCGCGCGCAAGCCCTGTCGGAGTTCCTGTGTGCCGGGTGAGACTACTGACCCGCCCCTCTTCCGGAAGGACCGCTCATGGAGCTCACCCGCCGCCAGATCCTCATCGGAGCGGGAGCCGCCTCGCTGCCGCTCCTGCTCGCCGGTTGCGGCTTCGCGCCGCCCGCCACGACCTCCGGAGGCGGTGCGACCGGCTCGTCCGGCGGCGCAGCCACCGGCACCCTCACGTTCACGACCTGGGGCACCGACGCCGAACTCGCGGGCTTCCGCTCGGCGATCGACCGCTTCCAGCAGGCGAACGCCGGGGCGACGGTGAACCTCAACGCGGTGCCCTACGCCCAGATGTTCACGAACATCGACGCCCAGCTGCAGGCGGGGAACCCGCCCGACATCTTCCGGGTTCCGTACTACACGTTCGGCAGCTATGCGGGGCGCGGGCAGCTGCTCGATCTCAGCACCTACCTGCCCTCCGGCTTCAGCGACACCTTCACCCCGGCCGCCTGGGCCGCTGTACAGAACAAGAGCACGCCCTACGGTGTTCCCCACCACACCGACACCTCGGTCATCCTGTACAACAAGGCGGCCCTCGAGACGGCCGGCGTCACCAGTGTGCCGACCACTCTCGACGACGCGTGGAGCTGGGACGAGTTCGAGGGTGTGCTGCAGAAGCTCCGCACGTCGCTGCCGGCCGACAAGTACCCGTACGCCGC
This sequence comes from Subtercola boreus, assembly GCF_006716115.1. Taxonomy (NCBI): domain Bacteria; kingdom Bacillati; phylum Actinomycetota; class Actinomycetes; order Micrococcales; family Microbacteriaceae; genus Subtercola; species Subtercola boreus. The sequence continues at coordinate 3,220,817 of NZ_VFOO01000001.1, forward strand.
CAACTGGCAGGGGAACGGGGTCACCCGCTGGCTCAGCTGGCTGTTCGAATCCGATGGCCGGTTCCTGGCCGAAGACCTGGTCGCACCGGCGATCGACTCGGATGCGGGCCGCCAGGCTGTCGACTTCACGAAGAACTTCTTCAGCGCCAACTTCGTGCCGCAGAACAACTCGGTGAAGTCGACGACCCTCGCCAGCGACATCTGGTACGCGCAGACCTCGGCGATGGTGTCGGCGGGTGCGTTCCTCATTCCGGATGCCGCGTCGACGCTCGACTTCGAATGGGGCGCCACTTTCTCCCCCCGCAACGTGCGTTCGGCCGGGGACTTCGGTGGAAACGCCCTCGTCGCGACCAAGGCCACCGCCAACCCGGACCTCGCCAGTGCCTTCCTGCAGTTCGTCACCCAGGAGGACGAGATGCGGCAGTTCTGCGCCGGGGCCTCGCTGCTGCCGACCCGGGCGGACCTCACCGCGAGCGGCATCGACTTCGCCGTGCGCCCCGAGCTCTCACCGGTGTTCGTCGGGCAGGCGTCGAGCGTGCAGGCTAAGGATTCGGGCCAGGTCACCTCGCCGTCGATGTCGAAGATCATCACGGTGCTGCAGGACCAGCTCGAGCAGGCCTTCGTCGGCGGACAGAGCACCACGGACACGCTCTCGGCGATGACGACAGGGATCGCAGCCGCGACGGCCGGGTCATGACCGCGGCCGTGGGCCTGGGCGCGGGCGCAGCCGCCGCTGCGGCCGTGTCTGGCGCGCCTTCCGCATCGGACGCGCGCACGGCGAGCCCCCGCCACCGCGGCCGCAGCCGTGCCCGCGAATCGCTGGCCGGGTACGCCTTCCTCACCCCGAACCTCCTGCTGCTCGGCGTCTTCGTCATCGTGCCGCTGGTGTCGGCAGTGGTCATCAGCTTCCAGCGCACCGACGGTTTCGGCGCCGGCACGTTCACCGGCATCGACAACTACGCGCGGCTCGCCACGGACCCGGTGTTCTGGCGGTCCACCCTCAACACGGCACTGTTCACCGCGATCGTCACCCCTCTGTCGATGCTGCTGGGCCTCGGAGCGGCCGTGCTGATGAACTCGGTGCTTCCGGCGCGTGGGTTGTTCCGCAGCATCCTGATCCTGCCGATGGCGATCTCAGGGGTCGCGACGGCGCTCATCGGCGTGCTGGTGTTCGACCAGAACAACGGCGTGCTCGACAAGCTGCTGAAGGCCGTGGGGCTGCCGGCCGTGGAGTGGCAGTCGGGCGGCGCGGCGGCATTCGCCTCCGTCGTCATCGTGACGCTGTGGTGGCGGGTCGGCTTCAACATGCTGATCTACCTGGCCGGCCTCCAGGGCATCAGCCCGGAGCTGTACGAGGCGGCGCGACTCGACGGCGCCGGCGGATGGCAGCGTTTCCGGTTCGTGACCGTCCCGCTGGTCGGCCCCTCGTCGTTCTTCCTGCTCATCATGAACGTCATCTACTCGTTCCAGGTGTTCGACATCGTCTTCGTGCTCACCGGCGGGGGGCCCCAGAACGCGACATCCGTTCTCGTCACCTACGCCTACAACAACGGCTTCGTCACTCGCGATCAGGGCTACGCCGCCGCGATCGGTGTCGTGCTGCTGGTGCTGACGCTCGTCTTCACCGCCGTGCAGTGGCGGGTCAGCCGCACCCGTGACCTGGTCGACTAGGAGCATCCTGTGACCGAGACCCTCCGCTGGCGCGTGATGCGCCTCGCCCTTGCCGTCGTCATCTCGATCATCGTGATCTTCCCGCTGTACTGGATGATCGTGGTGGCCTTCTCGACCCGCGCCGACCTGCTCGGCGGCGAGCTCCGCCTCTGGCCCGAAACACTCACACTGGCGAACTTCGAGCGGGTGTTCGCGGCGTTCCCTGTGGCGACCTGGTTCGGCAACTCGGCCGCCATCGCGATCACGGTTTCGCTCATCACGGTCGCGGTGAACCTCCTGGGCGGGTACGCGCTCGCCCACCTGCGGTTCCGCGGGTCGACGGTGCTCTTCCTGATCGCTCTGGCGACGCTGATGATCCCCGTGCAGGTGATCATGGTGCCGCTCTTCGGGCTGGTCACCGGGCTCGGGCTCTACGGAACCTACTGGGCGGTCATCCTGCCGACGGCCGCCTCGGCGTTCGGACTGTTCCTCGCCCGGCAGTTCATCCTCGCGATCCCCCGGGACCTGATCGAGGCAGCGCGGATGGACGGGGCCGGCAACTGGAGGGTGTTCACCCGCATCATCCTGCCGCTCTCGAAACCCCTGATCGCGGTGCTGTTCTTCATGAGCCTGCTGCAGACCTGGAACGACTTCGCCTGGCCGCTGATCGCCCTGAAGCAGAATGCGCTGTTCACGTTGCCGATCGGGCTGCTCTACCTGCAGGGCCAGTTCGGCGCGGACTACGGCGGCACGATGGCCTTCGCGATCATCAACGTGCTGCCGATGGTGGTGCTGTTCCTGGTGTTCCAGCGGTACTTCGTGCAGGGCTTCGCGCGGAGCGGGATCCGCTGACCCGGGCCTGACCCGGCCGCTGACCCGGCCCGTCGCTGGTCAGAGCGGCTTCCGCATCTCCATCTCCTGCTGGTGCGGGTTCAGGATGTACGGGAACAGCATCCCCGTGGCGACATACCCGCGGCTCTCGTACGCCGCGATGGCCCGCGCGTTCCCGGTGTGCACGTGGAGGTAGAGCGCATCGGCCTCGCCGCGCGCCCATTCCTCGACCCCCGCGAGCAGCAGATCGGTGACCCCCGACGCCCGTCCACGGTACGCGGGGGAGACGAAGACGCCCACCAGCATCGGACCCGTCGGGTCGAGGTAGCCGCCCATCGTGCCGACCCAGCGTCCGCCCGCCCCGTTGGTCGCGCCCGAGCCCGCTCTCTCGCTCTCGCTCGCGCTCTCGTCGATCGCGGCGAGGGCCGTGCCGCGCGGATTCTCGCCGCGACGTGCGCGTTCACGCCAGACGCGCTCACTGTGCCCCTCCGCCGCGGCGAGCGTCTCGCCGAACGCGATCGGAGTGTCGGCCAGCATCTCGAGCCGGAGGGCCCGCACTGCGGCCCAATCGGACTCCCTGGTGCGGCGGACGCTGATCGACGGGCTGTTCACTCTCCCAGCCTAGGGTGACGGCGTTCGGCGCGGGTGACCTCTGCGGTGCGCGAAAATGGATCCTGTGACCGTGACGATTCTGCCCGCCGACTGGAACCACCCCGACAGTGAGCGTCTTCGACGCGCCCAGCGGGACGAACTCGACACCCGGTATGGCGCAGACACCGAACCGGGAGTGAAACCGTCCGCCGACGACATCGCCGTGTTCCTCATGGCACGTGACGAGAACGGTGAGGCGGTCGGGTGCGGCGCGCTCCGGATGCTCGGCCCGTCCGAAGCGGAAGTGAAACGGATGTTCGTGGCGCAGCCGGCCCGGGGCAGCGGTGTCTCCACGGCGATCCTCCGCGCCCTCGAAGCGGAGGCCACCGCGCGCGGAATCACGACGCTCAAACTCGAGACGGGCCCCGCGCAGCCCGACGCCGTGCGCTTCTACACGCGGGAAGGGTACACACGCATCCCCCTCTTCGGTCACTACGTGCACTCGGAGGGCTCGCTCTGTTTCGCCCGCGACCTCGCCGCCGACTCGGCCGCCGACTCGGCCGCAGACGTGGCCGCCGACTCGGCCGCCGCGGCCGCCGCGGGTTCGGCAACTCCTCCCGCCTGATCTGCTGCGTCTGACCTGCTAGTACCGATGTGCTGCTCCTGACCTGCTAGTACCGATGTGCTGCTCCTGACCTGCCGCGTCGTGCGGCGTTCGTTCGTTCGTTCGTCCGTCGAGCTCTCGTTTCTGCTGGTCGCATCCAAGGTCTGATCCGGAAGCCCTCAGAAGGGTGCTGGTGTGTCGGGTCCGTTGTCGAATCGGACTTGGGGTGGGGCGAGGGGTGTGGGGTCGACGGTGTATTGGTGGCCGGCGGGTGAGGTCCAGGTGATGGTGCCGTCGGGGGTCTGTTCGATTGTCCATTCGGTGTGGTGTTTGACTTTGTGGTGGCTGCTGCAGAGGGGGCTGAGGTTGCGAAGTTCTGTGGTGCCTTCGTTGTTCCAGGGGATGGTGTGGTCGAGGTCTGCGGTCGCTGAAGGTTCGGGGCAGTGGGGGAAGGTGCAGTGGGTGTGGGTGAGGCGGATGAGTTCGTCGAGGTCAGCGGGTGGTTTGTATTTCTGTCGTCCGTAGGCGAGGGCGCAGCCGGTGGCGGGGTCGGTGAGCACGCGGGTGAAGCTGGGTGCGTTGCGGGTGAGGTGGAGGGCGGTGAGCTGGTCGATGGGTCCGTAGCCTTCGAGGTTCGCCCAGCCGTGCCCGCCGGCACCGTTGCGGAGGTCGTCGAGGTCTGCGTCGGTGAGAGCGGTGTCGGTCGCGCCGGTGTTGGCGGTGTCGCTGCCGCTGCCGGGGCCCGGGGTGGCGTCGCTGCCGGTGCTGGAGTGGGCGTGATCGCGATTCCTACTGCTGCTGTCATTGTCACGTCCATCGCCACTGTCGCGGCTACTGCTGCTGCCCTCGCTGTTGCTGACCGTCGGTGCGGGGCCTGTTCCGGTGCCGGGGATTGGGGCGCGGCTGCTCGCCCTGAGGCTGCTGGGGCTGGTGGTGCTGCTCGCCCGGGGGCTGTCGGGGGTGCCGCTGTGGAGGAGGGTGAGGGCGGGGACGGTGACGTGGATTCGGGCGCGGATGCCGGGGGTGGTGCCGGGGGTGGTGGGTTCGGCGTTGAGGAGGAGGTCGGTGAGGGTGTCGACGCGGAGGTGGGTGATCGTGCGGGGGTCGCCGGATTGTTTGGTGGAGCGGGCGAGGTCGGTGGCGCGGTTGTGGATCGCGACGGCTTCGACGGCGGGGATGTAGAGGGTGAGGTAGGCCATGCCGTCGGTGGCGGGGTCAAGGTCCAGGCGTCGCCGGTTGGCGGCGTCGAGGTGGCGTTGCACGGCGGTCGTGGGTTGCGCGGTTTCGGTGGCGGCGCGGGCGAGCGTGTCGAGGCGTTGCACGGTGACTGTCCGGGCGTGCGGGAGCAGGGCGTGTTCGTACGCCGGGAACGAGGCGACAGGCAACGTGTGGCTGTGGTGCACGATCTTCTCGGCGTGCCGGTAGGAGATCGCACCGGAGTGGAGGGCTGCCCGGGTGGCGGTGAACGGGCCGGCCAATCCTTCGCTGGTGTGCAGGAGCCGGCGGGTGTCGTTCTCTGACAGGTGGAGTGCGACGGCGAGTTCGGTGATGATCTGCCGTTCCACGACCATGTCGGAGGACCATTGCGGGCCGCCGGTGAACGAATCGACCGTGTGCAGCGCGGTCCCCGCTTGGCGGGCGACTTCGATGAGGTCGGTGAGGAGGGCGTGGGCGGCAGCGACGGCTTTGTGCTGCGTAATGACAGCGGACACCGCGGCCGCGAAACGGTCACGCTTCGACGGAACCGCAGATGGAACCGCGGACGGCACCGCAGATGGAACCGCGGACGGCACCGTGGCCGCTACCGCCGGCACCGCCGCCACCCGCCCCGCCACCGGCGAGGCCGGCACGCGGGCGGCGGGCGGTGGTGCCGCCGCTTCCGGCCGATCAATGATGAGGGATTCTCGTGTCATGGGTCAAGCCAACCATGATCCACCGACCGCCGCAGCCGAAAACCAGAACTGGTGGATAAGTCGCGAAACACGCCACCTGTGGAGGAGAAGAGGCTGCGGCCGAGGGGGTCGAGCGACGCAGGGAGAGAACGAAAACGAGGGATGCGCGACATCCACATCTCCGCTAATGTGTACGATGTTCACTTGCTGCGCGCCGGGCGTGGCGTGGAATAAACGCCGCTCCGTCCGCCTTCTCCCGAGGAGCCTGACGGCTCAGCTTCGACCTCCCGCGTCGAAGTCCGCACTGCACTCCCGCTTGAACCGACAGGAGCCCTGGTGTCCGACAAGACCCTCCCCGATACACGATCTGCGCAGGCACCGCAGGCACCGCAGAAGCCCCAGCGCCCCAGAACCGAGACCCCGGTCATCCAGAGCGACGAAGAGGCCCGCCTGGCCGCCCGCAACAAACTCGTCATCGGGATCCTGCTCGTCAGCGCGTTCATCGTCATCCTGAACGAGACCATCATGAGCGTGGCGCTGCCTCGCCTGATGGAAGACCTCAGCATCCCGGCCGAGTCGGCCCAGTGGCTCACGACGGCGTTCATGCTGACCATGGCCGTGGTCATCCCGATCACCGGCTTCCTGCTGCAGCGTTTCAACACCCGCCCCGTGTTCATCGCCGCAATGGGGTTCTTCAGCATCGGCACCTTCGTCGCAGCCATGGCGCCCGGCTTCGAGGTGCTGCTCGTCGCCCGCGTCATCCAGGCCTGCGGCACTGCGATCATGATGCCTCTTCTGATGACGACGGTGATGACACTGGTGCCCGCCTCCTCCCGCGGACGCACCATGGGCAACATCTCGATCGTCATCTCGGTCGCGCCGGCCATCGGCCCGACCATCTCCGGCCTCATCCTGAGCGTGCTCGACTGGCGCTGGATGTTCTGGCTGGTGCTGCCGATCGCCGTCGCCGGGCTCATCCTCGGGGCGCTCCGCATCCCGAACGTCACAACGCCGCGCAAGGCACCGTTCGACCCGCTGTCGGTCGTGCTCTCGGTGTTCGGTTTCGGCGGCCTGGTCTACGGTCTCACCACCATCGGCGGCGCGAACCAGGTGAGTTGGATGCCCGCCTGGGGTCCGCTCGTCGTCGGGCTGGTCGCGCTGGCGCTGTTCGTGCTGCGACAGCTGCAGTTGCAGCGCACGGACCGCGCGCTGCTCGACCTCCGCACGTTCCTCTCGAAGAACTTCACCCTCTCGATCGTGATGTTCGCGATCAGCATGATGGCGCTGTTCGGCACGCTCATTCTGCTGCCGCTGTACCTGCAGAACGTCCTGCGGCTCGACACGCTCTCGACCGGGCTGCTGCTGCTGCCGGGCGGTCTCGTGATGGGTGTGCTCGCGCCGTTCGTGGGCCGCATCTACGACAGGCGCGGGCCGACGGTGCTGCTCGTTCCCGGTGCGATCATCGTGAGCGCTGTGCTCTGGTCGCTGACCATGGTCACCTCGACGACGCCGGTGCCGCTCATCCTGACCGCGCACATCGTGCTGAGCGTCGGTCTCGCGCTGATGTTCACCCCGCTGTTCACGGCCAGCCTCGGTTCGCTCAAGCCTGCCCTGTACTCGCACGGCAGCGCCGTCGTCGGAACCGTGCAGCAGGTCGCCGGCGCGGCCGGAACCGCGGTGTTCGTGACGCTGATGTCGTCGCGGGCGGCGTCGCTCGTGGCGACGGGATCCGACCCGATCCTCGCTCAGACCGACGGGATCCGGGCGGCGTTCCTCGTCGGGGCGATCGTCTCGCTGGGAGCCGTCGCGGTGTCGTTCTTCGTGCGGAAGCCGGTCGACCAGCCGGGGGGCGCCCCGGCCCCGATGGGGCACTGAGCCCGGTCGCGACATCCGCGACATCCACTGGGCCGGCTGCTGCCCGGTCAGGTGGCAGCAGCGGCACCGGCCGCCTCGCGGGCGCGCGGATGCCAGAGCGAGACGAACGAACGAATGGACGAGCCTCAGCGAACACGGCTCAGCATGACGTGCCGTATGGCCCGAGGCTCGCCCGTTCGTCTGCGATCGGGGCCGTGGTGTCCGCGAAAGCGGCTGGGCGTCGGCCGTCGGCCCGGGGCCCGCACTACCTACGCGAAGATGCGGAACCCGTTGGCGACGCGGTTCACCGGCACGAACACGGCGAGCAGCGGCACGATGATGCGCAGCATGTAGACGATCACCGTGATGTCGGCCAGGTCGAAGATCAGGAACAGCACGAGAGCGACCAGCCCGAAGAGCAGCGTGCGGAGGGCTGTGCGCACCCAGTCCACGAACAGCAGGCTGAAGCCGACCGCAACCAGCACGAGCCCCGTGTCGACGACGAACGCGCCGAGCAGCGGGTTCTCGACCAGGTGGGCGATGCTGAAAAGCACGATCCCGACGGCCCACATGGAGACGAATGCCAACCCGGCGACCGGCTTCGGCAACGCCTTGCCCGGAGACCTGACCACGATGTTGTCGACCATTGCGCTGTAACTCCTCGTTGGGGGGATCGTCGTAAACCTCCCCTGAGCTTATCCTGCAACGGCAACCCCTCTCGGCGATCCTCGCCCGCGGCTACGCTGGATGGATGACCGGCAATCCCGCATCCCAAGCCGCACGCCAGGCGGAGAGCAGCCCGGTGTTCCGCGTGCTGGCCCGTCTCGGCTACGCGGTCAACGGCCTCCTCCACGTGCTGATCGGCGTCATCGCCCTCACCGTTGCGTTCGGTTCCGACGGCGGCGGCTCGGCCGACCAGTCCGGAGCGCTCGGCCAGCTCGCCTCGAACCCCGCCGGCCGGGCGCTCCTCTGGGTCATCGTCGTCGGCCTCGTCGCGCTCGGTCTCTGGCAGGTCGTCGCCGGGTTCCAGGTGCGGAACAGCGACCCGAAGAAGGCGTGGGGCAAACGCGTCTCCGAGTTCGGAAAGGCCGTGGCCTACCTCGCGGTCGGAGCAACGGCCCTCACGTTCGCGCTCGGCGGCTCGAAGAGCTCCTCCGAATCGAGTCAGAGCGCCAGCGCGACCGCTCTCTCGACGCCCGGCGGTGTCTTCGCGATCGTCGCCGTCGGGTTGGTCGTCGCCGGCATCGGCGTCTTCTTCGTCGTGCGCGGCATCACCCTCCGGTTCACGAAAGACCTCGCTCTCCCGCCGAAGCCTGCCGGCACCCTGGTCGTCGTGCTCGGCGCGGTCGGGTACATCGCCAAGGGCATCGCACTCGCCGTGGTCGGCGTGCTGTTCGTCGTGGCCGCCGTCACGTTCGATCCGTCGAAGGCGACGGGATTGGATGGCGCCCTGAAGGCGCTCGCGGCCCTCCCGTTCGGCACGGTCATCCTGACCGCCGTTGGCATCGGCCTCGTCGCGTACGGCGCCTACCTCGGTGCCCGTGCCCGCTGGGGAAAGCTCTGATCGGCGTGCGACTACTGGTTGTGGGTGCGGGAGCGGTCGGCGGGTTTTTCGGCGGCCGGCTCGTCGCGGCGGGGCGCGATGTGACCTTCCTCGTGCGACCGGCCCGCGCCGCAGTCCTCGCCGCGGACGGACTCGTCGTGCGCACTCTCGAGGGCGACGACCTGCACCTGCCCGACCCGGCGACGGTGACGGCGGACGGGTTGGCCGGCGCCGGCCCGTTCGATGCGGTGCTGCTGTCGGTGAAGGCGTACGCGCTCGAGCAGGCTCTGGATGACCTGGCCCCCGCCATCGTCGGTAACACTTTCATCGTCCCCGCGCTCAACGGCCTGCGTCACATCGACGTTCTGCGCGAGCGCTTCGGCGGTGATCGCGTTGTCGGAGGAGTCTGCGTGGTCGCTGCCCAGCTCGACCCGGACGGCGGCATCCGCCAGGTCGGAGCGGGCAACAGCCTCACATACGGCGAGTTCGACGGTTCGGTCAGCGAGCGGATGCTCGAACTCGACTCCTCGCTCACAGGCGCCGGTTTCGGTACCCGCGTTTCACAGACCATCGAGCTCGACCTCTGGGAGAAGTGGGTGATGCTCGCCTCGGGCGGCGCTCTCACGACCCTCTTCCGCAGCACCGTCGGCTCGATCGTCGCCGCACCCGGCGGCCCGGGCGTCGCCACGGGACTGGCCGAGGAGTGCTTCGCCGTCGCCACTGCCGCCGGCTTCCCTCCTCGGGAGAAGCAGCGCCGGTTCGTGCTCGGCACCCTCACGGCGGAGGGCTCGGCGTTCGGAACGTCGATGTTCCGCGACCTGATGGCCGGCAACGAAGTGGAGTCGGAGCAGATCGTGGGCGACCTGGTCGCTCGCGCCGCCGTTCTGGGTGTGCCGGTGCCGCTGCTGTCGCTCGCGCACACCAACCTGTCGGTCTACCGGGCAGAGCGGGCGGCGCGGCGGGGGTAGCCCTAGGCTGGATCCGACCGCCCGTGGGGGCAGAGAGGTGGGCTCCAGTGGACCCGATTTCCGGAGGCCTCGGCCTCATCGGCCTGATCATCTTCATCGTCACCGTCGTGTCGATCGTACGGAACCCCAACCACGGTGCTTTCGGAAAGTTCCTCTGGATCCTCGCCGCCTTCTTCCTGAACATCATCGGCTCGATCCTCTGGCTGGTCTTCGGCCGCGGCCGCGTGCGCAACTGACCCACCGGTGGAGAGCGATGAAGCGCGCAACAGCGCTGCCGGGGCGGCTGTGCGGCAGCGGCTGGCATCGGCCGGCGACGAGACGGTGGCGATCAGTTCGCTGGTGAAGCTCGAGTGCCTCGTCGGGCCGTTGCGGAACGCCGATCTCGCGCTCGCGGACCACTACCAGCGGGCGTTCGAGCGTTTTGCGATCGTGGAACTGTCAGACGCCCAGTACCTGCGTGCCGCCGAACTGCGGGCCCGCCATGCGATCGGGACGCCTGAGGCACTTCATCTCGCCGCGGCGCAGGGCGCCGGCTGCAGGGAGCTCTGGACGGCTGACTCGCGCCTGGCGGCTCTCTCCCACGGCCTGGCGGTCGACGTACTGGCCTGAATCGGGCGACTGGCCTGAGTCCGGCGACTGGCCTGGGCCGTTCCAGCGATCTCAGGGTGTGCGGGAGCGCTTCGCGATCATCCGGGGGGCGATCCAGACGAGGGCGACCGTGCCGACGATGGCCCGCACCGCAGCGAACACGAGAACCCACCAGCCGAGGCCGTTCGCGCCGAGGAGCAGGCCGATGCCGATGAGCGCCAACGCGACATCCGCGGCGTACGGGACCTTGAGCCAGAACATCAGTCGCCGGGTCGGATCCATGGTCCCATTCTGCGCCTCCCGCAGGAGACCCCGGTCACGGGGTGGCCCGGCTTCTTTGTAAGGTGACTGTGGGAACGAGGGCGCACCGCGGCGGCCCCCGGACCGTTGGAGGGACGATGGCGCGCTCAGGGCGTGGAGCAACGATGCAGGATGTCGCCGCGCTCGCCGGTGTCTCGGTGAAGACCGTCTCGAACGTGCTCGCGGGCTATGAGCACGTCTCGGAGAAGATGCGCACGCGGGTGATGGATGCCGTCGGGGAGCTCGACTACGAGATCAACGTGTCGGCGCGGAACCTGCGGGTCGGCAGCACGAAGGTGCTCGGCCTGGCCGTTCCGGAGCTCAGCCAGGCCTACTTCGCCGAACTGGCGGATGCGGTCATCCGGGCCGCCGGCGCCCGCGGGTACACCGTGCTGATCGAGCAGACGATCGTCGATCGGTCGGCGGAGATCACCGCGGTGTCGGCCATGCGACGGCACTCGATCGACGGGCTCATCTACAGTCCGCTGGCAATCGGCGCGGCCGATGTCGCCCAGCTCGACGTCGACTTTCCGCTGGTCGTTCTCGGTGAGCGGGTGGAGGGGAGCCGGGCCGACCACGTGACGATGTCGAACGTGCAGGCGATGAGAGCCGCCACGACGCATGTGCTGGAGCTCGGACGCCGACGGATCGCGGTGATCGGGGCACAGCCCGACGGCCCGGTCGGCACCGCGGCATCGCGCCTGCGGGGGTACACGGAGGCGCTGGCGGAGTTCGGGATCGCCGTCGACCCCGAACTGGTTGTGACGGCGGCGCTCTGGCACCGCACCTACGGTGTCGAGGCGATGGACAGACTGCTGGCGAGCGGAGTCGACTTCGATGCGGTGGTCTGCTTCAACGACGCCCTGGCCCTCGGGGCGATGAGGTCGTTGCACAAACACGGCAGGCGGATCCCCGCTGACGTGATCGTCGTCGGCTTCGACGACATCGAGGACTCGGCCTATTCGACTCCCTCGCTCACCACGGTCTCGCCGCAGCGCGACGAGATCGCCCGGCGGGCGGTCGAGATCCTCGTCGACCGCATCGAGGGAGACGCCGTGCGCACCGAACCGCAGCACGTCGAGACGGGATATCTGCTGGTGGCCCGCGAATCGTCGAGCGTCGGTTGAGCCGCGCTCCCCGATATCGATCGCGCAGGTTGACAGAGCCGTCCGCGTCGCTTACTGTCTCATTTACATCGATGTAAATTTGATGTCCACCACTCGAAACGTTCCCACACACAGGCGTTGGGAACAGTAAGCAGGTACTCAGTGAAGAAGCTGATCGGAGTCGTCGCGGCAGCCGCTGTCGTGGCCGTGGGACTCTCTGGCTGCGCAGGATCATCCAACGACCAGGCGGCCGGCGGAAAGGTCGCCCTGACCTTCTGGCACGGCTACACCGAAGCCGACGGAGGCGTGCTCGACGACATCGTCACCGAGTTCAACGCCTCGCAGAGCGACATCACGATCTCCACCCAGACCAAGACCTGGGCCGTCATCGACGACACCCTCCTCCCGGCGCTCAGCTCGAAGAACGGTCCCGACATCGTTGCGATGACGTCCGACCGACTCCCGGTCTACGCCGAGAAGAAGGCCTTGGTCGACCTCGACGACTTCTACGCGCAGCCCACGAGCAACACCGACGCACTGAAGCCGGAGGCGGTCGCCATGGAGACGGTCGACGGCAAGAAGTACGGCGTGCCGAGCGGGTTCGTACCCCTCTCGGTGATCTACAACAAGACGCTGTTCGCCCAGGCGGGCATCCAGACCTTCCCGACCACCTGGGACGAATGGGTCGCCGACGCGAAGAAGCTGACCATCGACGCGAACGGCGACGGCACCCCCGAGCAGTACGGTCTGGCCCTGCCCGACCACGCGACGGTGGGCAACGGCATCTGGCCGAGCCTGTTCGAGGGCAACGGCGGATCCATCACCAGCGACGACGGAACCGAGTCGACCATCGACTCGGCTCAGAACGTCGAGACGCTGACGTACTGGTCGAAGGCGATCCAGAACGACAAGATCTCGCCGACCGGCCTCGACGGCATCGCCGCCGACAAACTCTTCACCGCCGGCAAGACGGCGATGGAGGTCGGCGGACCCTGGATGGCCGGGGTCGCGACATCCTCGAACATCGACTACGGCATCGCGGCGATCCCCGCCGGCCCGAAGGCGCAGGCCGCCTCGGCGATCGGAATCTCGCTCGGCGTCACCGCGCAGACGGATGCCGCCAGCCAGAAGGCTGCCGAGACGTTCCTCGCCTACTTCAACGACAAGACCACCGCGACGAAGTGGTCGCTCGGCTCCGGCTGGCCGCCGCTCCGCACGGATGTCACGGCGGCGGATGTCTCGGCCAACGCGACCGTCGCGAGCCTCACTGAGATCGCACCGAACACCGTGGCCCTGCTGCCGGGCGTGGTGAACAGCACCGACGTGCTGACGGCGATCGACACGGCCACGCAGAAGGCCGTGGCCGGTGGCGACCCGAAGGCGTTGCTCTCCGAGGCCTCCACGAGCATCCAGAAAGCACTGAAGAACTGACATGACCACCAAGCACCTCGAGCGGCCGGGCACGAACCGGGGGGCCCGCCACTACCGGCCCCCCGGCCAGCTCGGCGGCCGGACCCCTCTGAACGGCACCTTCAAGCGGCGCGCCACCATCGTGGGTTTCCTCGCGCCGGCCCTGATCGTGCTCGCGGCGTTCGTCGGCTGGCCGATGATCTCGGCACTGCAGCTCTCGTTCACCGACGCCAGCGGGTTCGGCACGCCCGAGTTCGTCGGGCTCGAGAACTACCTGCGGGTGTTCACAGACCCCGATATCGTGCAGTCGATGGGCAACACGGCGCTCTACGCGGTGCTGTTCACGCCGGTCGCGATCGTCGTGGCCCTGCTGCTCGCGCTGGTGATCAACAGCCCTCGACTGCCGTTCCGGGGGTTCTTCCGCTCGACACTGTTCCTCCCGTTCATCGTCTCGTTGGCCGTCGCGGCCTTCGCGTGGTCGTACCTGCTCGACCCGCAGGTCGGCCTGCTGAACTACTGGCTGCAGGCGGTCGGCATCCGCATCGGGAACGTGCTGCAGGATCCGGTGCTCGCGATGCCGACGGTCGTGCTGGTGGCGGTGTGGAAGAACTTCGGGTTCTACATGGTGATCTTCCTCGCGGGGCTCCAGGAGATCCCGACAAGCCTCTACGAGGCCGCCCAGCTCGACGGGGCGAACGGGTGGAAGCGGTTCACCAACGTGACGTTCCCGATGCTCAGCAACACGATGGCCTTCGTCGTCATCGTCGCGCTGATCGCCGCCCTCCAGGCCTTCGACCAGATCTACATCCTGACCAGCGGCGGCCCGTACCGCAGCACGGAGACGATCGTCATGCAGATCTACCAGTCCGGGTTCAAAGACCTCGACCTCGGGTTCGCGTCGGCGCTGTCGTACGTGCTGCTCATCGTCACCCTGTTGCTCAGCCTCGCGCAGTTCCTCTTCTTCGGCCGCCGCGGAAAGGACACCGAATCATGACCACGCTCGCCCACCCGCGCGTTCTCACCGCGAGCCGCGCCGCCGTCGGGCGTCGACGGCGGGACCCGGCCCGGTGGATCTTCTTCGCCGCCTTCCTCCTCGTGACGCTCGCCATCATGCTGCCCGTGATCATCATTGTGCTCACGGCCTTCAAGCCCGCGTCGGAGGTGAACGCCTATCCGCCGACGCTCTTCCCCCACCAGTGGACGCTCGACAACTTCCAGGCGATCTTCTCCGAGCTCCCGTTCGCCCGCCTGATCCTGAACAGCTTCGGCTTCGCGGGCGGGGTGACGGTGTTCGCCCTGGTCTTCGATTCGCTGGCCGCCTACGCCCTCGCCCGCCTCGACTTCCGAGGATCCCGCATCCTGCTGATCGTCATCATCGCCAGCCTGATGATCCCGTTCCAGGCGACGCTCATCCCCATCTACCAGCTCGTGTCGCAGCTCGGCTGGGTGAACACCTTCGCCGGCCTCATCGCCCCGCGGGCCGCCGATGCGTTCGGCATCTTCTTCCTCCGGCAGTTCTTCGTGTCGCTCCCGCGCGACCTCGACAATGCGGCGCGGATCGACGGGGCATCCGAATGGCGCGTCTTCCGGAGCGTGGTGCTGCCGAACGCCGTCCCGGCTCTGCTGACGCTCGGCATCTTCACGTTCGTCAACAACTGGAACGACCTGCTCTGGCCGCTGGTGTTCACCACCGACCAGGAGATGGGCACGATCACCTCCGGCCTGACCCTGCTGACCGGGCCGGGTGGCATCATCCCGCAGGGCGTCATGATGGCCGGCGCGCTGATCGCGGTTCTCCCTCTGGCGATCATGTTCCTGCTCGTCCAGCGCCGCTTCATCGAGAGCGTCGCGAGCACCGGACTCAAATGACAGACGACCGCGACCGCAGGACACACGACCGCAGAACACACGACACCAGGACAGGCGCCCCCATGAAATGGTTCGACGACGGCGAGCTGCACTTCGCGCTCGGCATCGAGGACACCTTCGTTCCGCAGAGCCGGGCGGGCGAGCGCCCGATCGACGAATACGAACTGACCGACCACTACGCCCAGGTCGAGACCGACCTCGGGCTCGCAAAGGATGTCGGTGCGGAACTCGTGCGCTGGGGCGTGCCCTGGTACCGGGTGGCGCCGGAGGCCGGGCGCTGGGACTGGTCCTGGGTCGACAGGGCGATGGCCAGCTTCGAGCAGCTGGGCCTCCGCCCCGTGATCGACCTGCTGCACTACGGCACCCCGCTCTGGCTCGACGGCCAGTTCGCCAACCCCGACTATCCGCAGCACGTCGCAGAATTCGGCACCCGTTTCGCCGAACGCTACGGCTCGTTCGCCGTGGACTACACCCCGGTCAACGAACCCATGATCCATGCCCTGTTCTCGGGCGAGTACGCCTACTGGCCCCCGTACCTCTCGGGTCCCGACGGCCTCGCGAGGATCGCCACGTCACTCGCGAAGGGCTTCGTGCTCACCCAGCAGGGCATCGCCCGGGCTCTCGGCGAACGCGCGACCTTCGTGCATGTCGACGCGGGCATGCGCTACGTCGGTGACGTCGACGCGCCCGAGCATCGCGAGACGGTCGAGCGGCTCCGCCACCAGTCGTACCTCGTCGAAGACCTCGTGACGGGCGGCGTCGGCCCCGGGCATCCACTCGCCGGCCAGCTCGCCGCCGGTGGAGTCTCCGACGACGACCTGGCCTGGTTCGCCGCGAACGCGGTGCAGCCCGACGTGATGGGCGTGAACTACTACCCGCGGCACTCCACAGAGGTCTTCGAGGCCGGAGTGCACCACGGTGGAGGGTTCGCGGACTCACGGCCGTTCTTCGATGCCGGCACCGAGGGTCTCGCCGAGGTGCTGACGGCGTACGCCGCGCGCTACGGCGCACCCGTCATGCTCACCGAGACCTGCGTCACCGGAACCGTCGCCGAACGGCTCGAATGGATGGGCGACTCCGTCGCCTCCCTGCAGAAGCTCCGCCGTGCGGGTGTTCCCGTGGTCGGTTACACGTGGTGGCCGCTCTTCGACATGTACGAGTGGACGTACCGGCACAGCAACGGCCCGCGTGCCGACCACCTGCTCACGATGGGCCTCTTCGACCTGGTGGAGGGGGCCGACGGCCACCTCGGGAGGCGACGGAATCCGCTCGCCGACCGGTTCCGCCAGCTGGCAACGTCGACGCGTCATCCCTCCCTCCCCGTCTCCACTCCCGCCCCCGCCTGAAAGCGACCGCCATGCTCCACGCCCGCCTCACCGTCGACACCCGATCTGCGATCGGCCCCATCAACCGCCGCCTCTTCGGCTCGTTCATCGAACACCTCGGCCGTGCCGTGTACGACGGGATCTACGAGCCCGGGCATCCGACCGCTGGCCCTGACGGGTTCCGGCGGGACGTGATCGAGCTCGTGACGGAGCTCGGCGTGAGCGCCATCCGCTATCCCGGGGGCAACTTCGTGTCGGGGTTCCGCTGGGAGGACAGCGTCGGGCCGAGGGAGCTCCGGCCGCGCCGCCTCGACCTGGCCTGGCACTCCACCGAGACCAACGAGGTGGGGCTCGCCGAGTTCGATGGGTGGCTGAAGCAGGTGGGGAGCGAGCTGATGCTCGCCGTGAACCTCGGCACGCGCGGTGTGCAGGAGGCGCTCGACCTGCTCGAGTACGCGAATCTCGGTGGCGGCACCGCGCTCGCGGAGAAACGGATCGCCGACGGGCATCCGGAGCCCTACGACGTGCGGATGTGGTGCCTCGGCAACGAGATGGACGGGCCGTGGCAGCTCGGTCACCGCTCGGCCGACGACTACGGCAAGGTCGCCGCGCAGACCGCTCGCGCCCTCCGCTCGTTCGACCCGGGCCTCGAGCTCGTGGTCTGCGGTTCGTCGAGCGCCTCGATGCCGACCTTCGGGGAGTGGGAGCGCACCGTGCTGTCGCACACGTATGACGAGGTCGACTACATCTCCTGCCACGCCTACTACGAGGACCGCGGCGACCGGGGCGACTTTCTCGCCTCGGGCGTCGACATGGACCACTTCATCGAGTCGGTCGTCGCGACAGCCGACCACGTGCGGGCCGTTCGGGGCAGTTCGAAGAGGATCGACATCTCGTTCGACGAATGGAACATCTGGTACAACGAACGGTTCGAGAAGGTGGACAAGATCCAGGGCGTGGACAACTGGCCCATCGCGCCGCGCCTGCTGGAGGACAGCTACACGGTGGCCGATGCTGTGGTGTTCGGCAGCCTGCTGATCTCCCTGCTGAAGCACGCCGACCGGGTGACGAGTGCGTCGCTGGCACAGCTCGTCAACGTCATCGCGCCGATCATGACGGAGCCCGGCGGGCCGGCCTGGCGGCAGACGACGTTCTTCCCGTTCGCGGAGACCTCGGCGCACGCGCGCGGTGAGGCGTTGCGCGTCGCGGTGTCGTGCGACACCTATGAGACGGCGACGTACGGTTCCGTTCCGCTGGTCGACGCGGTCGCGACCCTGGATGCCGCCACCGGTGCCGGCGCGGTGTATCTCGTGAACCGGTCAGAGACCGAGGAGATCGAGGTGCAGCTCGACCTCGGCGGGATGGGCGATGACAGTTCCCTGGTCGCCCTGACCCTGCACTCCGACGACCCGACGGCTGCCAATACGCTCGCCGACCCCGAGCGTGTCGGGCTCGAGCCGAACACGTCGCTGCGTCACACGGCCGACGGGTGGTCGGTCGTGCTGCCCGCGGTCTCGTGGACGCAGATCGTCGTCTCCGGGCCTCGGCCCAGCATCGACTGACTCAGGTCGACTGACTCAGGTCGACTGACTCAGGTCGACTGACTCAGATCGACTGACTCAGGGCCGGCGGCGGCGGATGCGGATCGGGCCCTTCGCCGTCGACGGATCCACGACCCGCCCGCCCTGCGTGATCTCGACCTCGCCGGCCGCGACCAGGCGCCGGGCTGCCCGCCGCACGGGCTCCATCAGCGCCCGCCACTCGTCTTCGTCGCCGGTCATCGCCCGCACCACGTCGGAGGGGCAGATCGTCGACGTCGCAGGGCGTGCTGCCAGCAGGTTCCGGATGCCCGACTCGAGTTCCCGGTCGACGGCTGACACCTTGCGCCGCCGGCACGCGTCGCTGCAGTAGGTGACATCGTCCCAGTTGCGCTCCCACTTCTTCCGCCACTCGATGCGGCGCCCGCAGGAGGCGCAGGTCTTGTCGGCGGGAGGCATGGATCCATTCTCCGACCCGGTGCGGGGAGCGCGGGAGGGGTTGTGCTGCCGCGGACTAGTGTTCTGCGGCACGGCGTCGCCGGTCATCCGGAGCCTGCATCGGCTCCTCCACGAGCATGAGGCCCGAGGCGTTGTTCGCCGAATCCAGCATCGCCTCGACCCAGGCTCTGTTGAGGGGGCCCGTGCGGCCGGCGAAATGGAACCGCAACGGAATCGCCGGGTGCAGCCAGAGCACCGTGTGGCCGGCAGCGCCCCGACCCTGGTTCGAGAAGTGGAGCGCAAACGGCTCGCTGCGCTTCAGTTTGTCGACAATCGCGGCCCTCAGGTGGGCGAGTGTCCGATCGTCGAATTCGGCGATGGCGTCGGGACCGCCGTACATCATGCTTCCCACAGTGAACCTCCTCGGCATCGCCGACGATCGGCGCGCCCCATCGGGTGTCAGAAGTATTCGGAGCCGCCGCGCGCCGCGGATTGCGGCTGCCGCCCCGCGCCCAGCCGGCCCGGCGTTGGTACGCTGCTCGGATGATCACTGCCGGAGTCGACCTCGCGGCTGAACCGAAGGGCACGGCGCTCGCCGTGATCGAGTGGGGCGAGGCGCCTCGGGGCGGGGGCGGGGGCGGCCTGGCGCGCGCCACCCTCACCTCGCTCACGCTGGGTGTTGCCGACGAGCTGATCGCCGACACGGCCGAACGGGTCGACAAGCTCGGCATCGACTGCGCCCTCGGATGGCCCGACGAGTTCGTGCAGTTCGTCGTCGCGCACCACGGAGGAGAGACGTTCGACCCGGCGGTCGACGGCGGGATCGACTGGCGCCGCACGCTCGCCTACCGCGAGACAGATCGCGTGGTGCAGGAGCGCACGGGCCGGTGGCCACTCAGCGTCTCGACGGACCGGCTCGGGCTGACCGCCATGCGCGCGGCGGGGCTGCTCGCGCGGATCGCCGAGCGCGGCATCGCCGTCGATCGGTCGGGCGCCGGCCTCGTGGTCGAGATCTACCCGGTCGCTTCGCTCCGGCTCTGGGGGCTGGTGACCACCGGTTACCGGGCGGATGTCGCGCGCCGCGCCGAGCTCATCGACGACCTGCTCGCCGCTGCGCCCTGGTTCGACGTGCGGGGCTTCCGTTCGCTGATGCTGGGCTCGACCGACGCCTTCGACGCTGTCGTCGCGGCGCTGGCCACCCGTTCAGCCGCCATCGGGCTCGCCGACGAACCGGGCGAACGGATGCTCGCGCGGGCCCGGCGCGAAGGGTGGGTCGCGCTGCCGACCGGGTCGCTGCAGTCGCTCGTCGAGCCGGGCTGAGGCGCGGCTGGGCTGCTTCTACTGGGCCGCTTCTACTGCGCGGCGGGGCGGGCCGCCATGCGGCGGGCCGACCGTTCTGCGCGGCGACGCTGCCACCACGAGGTGGCTCTGGCGAGCATCCGGCGCAGGAAGGCGTTGAAGCGCCGGGCCACGGCGAACTCGGTTCCGAGAACGGCGAACCCGAGGAAGACGATCAGCCAGCCCGGTCCGGGGAGGGGGATCAGCACGATGCCGACGAGCACGATCGCGATGCCGACGACCGCGAGGGCGAGCAGGTAGGCGAACCGCAGGCGCGGGTGCCGCTCGATGTAGGCGCGGCGCCTCGCGAGCCAGAGCCGGAAGGGATGCCGGGGCGAGCTGCCCTCGGCCGCACTGCGTTCCACGGCGGTCGTCATGGCCCCCACGTTAGGAGTCGTGGCTGGGAAATGCACGACACCGGGGAGGACGCCCAGCGCTTGCCCAGCCGGGGGGCTACGCTTCGGCGGAAGCGGGGGTCGCTTTCTTCCTGCGCCGCCAGAACGGGGGCTTCCGGGGCGGATCCGGCTGCTCGGGGTGGTTCCACACCTTGACGATGGCCCACGAGACGGCCGCGATCGGCACGGCGAGCACGGCCCCGACGATGCCGCCGAGGATGGTGCCGGCGGTGAGTGCCACGAGGATCACCAGCGGGTGCAGTTTCAGCGAGTTCGCCATCACCACGGGCTGCAGCAGGTTGCCTTCGAGCTGGTTGACGATGATGACGATGATCACCACGAGGAGGGCGATGTACGGACCGTTGGCGACCAGCGCGACCAGGGCGGCCAGCACGCCGGCGAGGGTCGCTCCGACGATCGGGATGAACGCGGTGACGAACACGATGACCGCGAGCGGCAGCGCCAGCGGCACCCCGAGCACGGCCGCGCCGGCCCCGATGAAGACGGCATCGACGAAAGCGACGATAGCGGTTCCGCGGACGTAGCCGCCGAACGTCTTCACGGCGGTGCGCCCGATCCGTTCCCCGCGTTCGCGCCGGTAGCCGCGGAACGGGCGGAGGAAGAACGCCCAGATGCGGTCGCCGTCCTTCAGGAAGAAGAACAGGATCACGATCGCGAGCACGGCGCCGGTGAGCACGGAGCCCGCTGCGGAGACCCCCGCGATGGCTCCGGTTCCGAACTGGCTGCTCGTCACGAAGCCGACCACGGCGTCGCGCGCGGAGTCGAACTGCTCCTGGCTGATGTTGAAGGGCCCGTTCTGCACGAACTGCTGGAGCTGGTTCACGCCTTCGACGGCCGACGACGAGAGCTCGTCCCACTGCCCCTCGACCGCGAACACGATGAGCGTGATGATGCCGCCGAACACCACGATGCCCGCGATGAGCGTGGCCCAGGAGGCGAGGGCGGCGGAGAGCCCGCGCTTTCGGAGGAACGAGATCACCGGGCTGAGCGCCGACGCGAGGATCAGCGCGATGAGCACCGGGATGACGACGAGCTTCAGCTGCACCAGCGCGAACACGATCGCCCCGGCGAGCACGAGCATCACGATGACCTGACCGCTCCGGATGGCGACCTGGCCGAACTTGTCGGTCAGCAGGTCCCGCAGGGAGGGCCTCGGGGAGCCGGTGGGGTCGGCTGCGCTGTCGGTTCCGGATGCTGCGGGCGGGGCGTCGGGCCGTTCAGCGCTTGTGGAGGGCATGCGCCAAGCCTAGGGCGGGAGCATCCGGAGCACCGAAGTGGTTGCCGGGACTTGACAGGCGCTCAGCACTCCGAACGCCGCGGCGAGCCGTGACGACGGGCCGGAAATCACCGATAATCGGGTCATGACCGACTCGTCGAACTCTGCCCGCCTCACCATCCGCGGTGCCGGCCTGGCCTACACCGATACGGGAGCCGAGGGGCTGCCGGTCGTCGTCGACGCCCACGGCCTCACGTCGAGCCGGGCGTCGGCCATCGCGACGACGATCGGGGACTACCGGGCCGTGGGGGAGGCGGGCGCCCGGCGCCTCGTCTCGTACGACGCCCGTGGCCACGGCGAGTCGGATGCCGGCACCGATGCACCCCGCCCCGAGGACTTCGCGTGGGACGCCCTCGCCCTCGACCTGCTTGCGGTGGCCGACCGGTTCTCGCCCGATGCACCCGTCTCGGGCATCGGCCTCTCGATGGGTACGGGAACGCTCCTGCACGCCGTCGTGCACCTGCCCGGGCGCTTCGACAGGCTCGTGTTGAGTGCGCCGCCGACGGCCTGGCAGACACGTGCGGCGCAGGTGGACATGTACACCACGATGGCCGAGACGATCGAACGGTTCGACAGCCCGGAGGAGGCGGCGGCGGCGTTGCAGGCGATGTTCGGAGCCGCCCCCGTCCCTGCCGTGTTCGCGGATGCCCCGGGCTGGCCGCCCGCGCCGGCGGTGCCGATCGGGCTGCTGCCGACGGTGTTCCGGGGGGCCGGGCTGTCGGATCTGCCCCCGTTCGAGCAGCTCGCGGAGATCACCCAGCCCACACTGGTGCTGGCGTGGGAGGGCGACCCCGGGCATCCGGTGTCGACGGCGGAGAAGCTCGCCGAACTGCTGCCGAACGCCGAACTCGTGGTGGCTTCGACGACGGCGGCGATCCAGGGCTGGGGTGCACGGGCGGCAGCCTTCCTCTCCTGACGTGCGGTCTTCCGGGTGAAAGAGTCGCCCGTCAACTGTTGTTGCGTCAATCATTGAGCTAGGCTGTTTTCATGACAGAACAGCGCTGGCTCTCCGACGAGGAATCCCGCGCGTGGAAGAAGTTCATCGCCGTCGTGGAGCTTCTGCCGGGGACGCTCGACTCCCAGCTGCAGCGGGACGCCGAACTCACCCACTTCGAGTACTTCACTCTGGCGATGCTCTCAGAGGCCCCCGAGCACACTCTGCGGATGACCGCGCTCGCGGCGGTGACCAACTCGACCCTGCCGCGGCTGTCGCACGTCGCGAGCCGGCTGGAGCAGCGCGGGTACCTCCGCCGGAGCCCCTGCGCCGAAGATCGCCGGGCCACCAACGCCTCGCTCACAGACGCGGGTTTCGAGAAAGTTGTGCACACGGCTCCGGGCCATGTGGGCACGGTCCTGGCGAACGTGATCGCCCCGCTCGACCCGGCCGACGTGCAGGATCTCGACCGGATCATGGGAAAGATGCTGAAGAAGCTCGATCCCGAGAACAGATTCAAGGCGCAGGGCGCCGATTCTGCCGCCTAGCGCTGCCCGCCCCGCCCCGTCAAGCGCCGCGATGGGCGAAGTGCCATCCCAGCCGTGAGTGCTAGACATGGACCATGAAGAACAAAGTCGCTTTCGTATTCGTCGCCCTCGTCGCGTTCCTTGCCTACACGCTCGGCGCGAAGGCTGGTAAGGCCCGCTACAAGGAGATCAGCTCGGCCGTCAGCAGCTTCTGGAACGACCCGAAGGTGAAGAAGGCCCGCAAGCGTGCGCTCAGCGACGCGAAGAAGGCCACCGAGTCGGCCGCGAAGAAGGCCGAGAAGGCCGCCAAGAAGCGCTTCGCCTGATCTCTGGATGGCCTCTGCCGCTCAGGTGGCGCGGGCCAGTGTGACCCGGGTCACATAGGGCATCGTGTACGAGTCGTGCCCGGAGAGATCCGGATGTTCGTCCAGCAACTGCTCGACCGCACGCACGACCTCGGCCCGGGCATCCGGCGCCAACGCGATGATGTAGCTGCGTGACGTCACCATCGCAAGGAGTTGTTCGCGTCTGAGCGGGTTGTCCCAGAAGAAGTCAGCGTGGGAGACCGTCGTCAGGGGCTTCGAGACCGGGGGCGTGACGCTGTCGTACTGCTCGGCGGCGGAGGGTTCGATGATCCCGGTGAGGCGCGAGACCCAGTCGACGCTCTCGTCGCGGATGTTCCAGACGAGCGCCAGCGTGCCGCCCGGTTTCAGCACGCGGGCGGCCTCCGCCGAGGCGGCCGGGACGTCGACCCAGTGCCAGGCCTGCGCGAACGTCACGAGGTCGGCGGAATCATCCTCGAGAGGCAGGCGCTCGGCCGTTCCCCCGAACGTCTCGACGGCG
Organism: Subtercola boreus; assembly: GCF_006716115.1. NCBI lineage: Bacteria > Bacillati > Actinomycetota > Actinomycetes > Micrococcales > Microbacteriaceae > Subtercola > Subtercola boreus. The sequence continues at coordinate 3,244,658 of NZ_VFOO01000001.1, forward strand.
GGGAACTTCTCGCCGAGCGTGCCTCGCATCGTTTCATCGGGCTCGACGGCGACCACCCTCGCGCCGTGCCCGAGCAGTGATGCCGTGAACTTGCCGGTGCCCGCACCCACGTCGACGAAGGTACGGGCATCCGGGTCCGCCGGGGCGAGCTCCGCGAGGATCCAGTCGATCGCCTCAGCGGGGTAGCTCGGGCGGCCGAGTTCGTAGGCGCCGACGGCTCTGCCGAACGAGAGGGCGTGCTCTGTGTCTCGTGTCATGGTGCTTCCAGTCTAGGAATCACGAGAGCAGAATGGGGCGATGGCAGTCGAGACCCGTCACCTCAGCATCGGCATCCAACGCCCCGCGGGCGAGGTGTACGCCTTCGTGCGGGAACCGTCGAATCTGCCCCAGTGGGCTTCCGGGCTCAGTGCCGGCATCCGGCAGGTCGACGGCCGGTGGGTCGCCGACTCCCCGATGGGCGAGGTCGAGGTGCGCTTCGCCCCGCCGAACGACTTCGGGGTCGTCGACCATCTGGTCACCCTGCCGGGCGGCGAGACGTTCGACAACCCCATGCGCGTGCTCGCAGTGGGTAGCGCCGCCGAGGTCGTCTTCACGCTGCTCCGGATGCCCGGGGTGACCGACGCGGACTTCGAGCGCGACGCGGCGACCATCCTCTCCGACCTCGCGGTGTTGAAGCGCGTGCTCGAGGGGTAGCCGCCGCGCCGTGCCGCGCCCTGTTCGGCCCGACTCCGGCCCGCCTCCGATGTCAGGCCGCGAGGGTGCGGAGGGTGTCGGCGGCCGGCGTCGTCGGGTGGCCGATCAGGGACGAGAGGTCGTCGGACGACTTGTCGAGCGCACCGGTGGCGATGTTCGCATCGAGGCCCGCCACGAAGCCTGCGGTTCCCTCGTCGAGGCCGGCGGCCAGGAGAGCGGCGGTGTGGGCATCCGTCGACAGCGATTCGAAGCGCACGTCGCGGCCGAGCACGTCGCTGAGGATCGCGGCGAAATCGGTGCCCGTCCAGGCGGTGTCGCCCGAGAGTTCGTAGACCGCGCCTTCGTGCCCGTCGGTGGTCAGCACGACCGCGGCCGCTTCGGCGTAGTCGCTCCGCGAGGCGCTCGCGACGCGGCCCTCACCCGTGCTCGCGGCATAGACGCCGGTCTCGGCGACCTGGCTGAGGGTCGAGGCGTAGTTCTCGGTGTACCAGTTGTTGCGGAGGATCGTGAACGGAACCCCGGAAGCCCGCAGGTACTCCTCGGTCGCCTTGTGCTCGGGAGCCAGGATCAGGTCGGTGCTGTCCGCACGGGGGGCGCTCGTGTAGACGATCCGCGAGACGCCGGCGGCCTTGGCCGCGTCGATGGCGTTCCGGTGCTGCTGCAGGCGTCCACCGACGTCGCTGCCGGAGACGAGCAGGAGAGTGTCTCCGCCCTCGAACGCGCTCGCGAGCGTCGCGGGGTCGGAGAAGTCGATGACGGCGGTGCGCACGCCGAGGCTCTTCAGGGCATCCACCTTTTCGGCGTTGCGTCCGGCGGCGACGATGTCGGCCGGCGCGATGCCGCGGGAGAGGAGGTGGGTGAGGGTGAGGCGGCCGAACTGGCCGGTTGCTCCGGTGACGACAATGGACATGAGTGCTCCTTGGGACGGTTCTGGTGTTCGGCCGGCGCGGGCCGACTGTGGCTGACGAAGGGTGCAACGAGCAGGATGCCCGACTACTTCCCACAGGGAGGTACCCACTTTTTGGTAAGTTACTAACCATGTCCATTGTTGCGGAACCCGCCTCGGCCGCCGCGGTGCGCGCCGCCATCCTCCCCGTCGACCCGTTCCAGGCGAACTGCCCGAGCCGGGTCGTGCTCGACCATGTCACGAGCAAGTGGGGCGTGCTGGTGATCGTGGCGCTCGCCGACCAGTCGCAGCGCTGGGGGGAACTGCGGCGGAGCATCCAGGGCATCAGCGAGAAGATGCTCGCGCAGACCCTCCGCACCCTCGAAGCCGACGGGCTCGTCGTGCGGACGGTGCAGGGCACGGTACCGCCGCGGGTCGACTACGAGCTCAGCCCGCTCGGCCACGATCTCGCCGGCCGCCTGCTGCCGCTCGTCGCGTGGGTCGGCGAGCACGCGGCCGACATCGTCGCCGCCCCCACTCCTACTCCCGCCCCCGCGGTGTGATCGAAACCCCGAAAGTTGTCGCTCTGGGCGACGGATACCGACAATTTTCGGGGTTTCGACGGCGCTAGGGGGAGGGGGTGGTGGGGCGCGCGGCTGTGGCGGCGCGGGATGCCTCGAGGTACTCCATCGCGTCGGCGAGGCGGAAGCGGCGGTGCGTGCCGCGGTATTCCACCGGGATCGTGCCCTCGTTGGCGAGCCGCAGGAGGTAGGTCGCGGAGATGCCGATCAGCTCGGCTGCCTGCGAGGTGGTGAGCAGGGCATCCGTCGACCCGACCACCACGGACTGCCCCTCGGCGAACCGCTGCAGCAGATCGCGCACAGCGTCGCGCACGGCAGGCGGCACGGAGAGCTCCACCCCGTCGATGCTCATCGAGGCGTCGCGGGCGGTGCGCGAGCGGGAGCTGGGTGAAGCAGACGACTTCGGCGCGGATTCGCCGGGCGAAGGGATGCTCGAAAGCGCGGCCCCGATCCGCTTCGCCGCTGCGGGCTCGACGGCCTCGGTCGCGCGTTCCCTGAGCAGTGGCATCCGGTCTCCTCGCGTCGCGGTCGCGCCCGCCCGGCGCGCCTCCATCGTACGGGCCCTACACTCGGGGCTGTGACCCCGAAGCCAGCCGCCCGGAAGCCCGCCGCCACCCGCAGAGCACCCGCCGCGAAGGCCGTGCCCACACCGCTCGTCGACTTCGAATCGCTGCCGCCCGAGCAGCTGAACGCTGCACCGGTCGACGGGCTGTTCTCGGGCGACAGCCGCGAGCGTGAGCACTACGATGGCGGAGACGCGGGTGAGGTCGACCTCACCGGATGCTCGTTCCTCGAGTGCCGTTTCACCGGGGTCACGCTCACCGACGCCGATCTCCGCGCCAGCCGGTTCATCGAGACGGTGCTCGAGGCGCCGTTCGCCCACACGCTGAAGGCCGCGCGCACCACCTGGCGTGACGTGCGGATCCACAACCCCCGCTGGGGGTCTGCCGAGTTCTTCGACGCCGAACTCGACTCCGTGCACCTCGTGGGCGGCAAGATCGACTACCTGAACCTCCGCGGGTCGCGGCTGAACAACGTGATCCTCGAGGAGTGCACCATCACCGACCTCGACCTCGGGGATGCGCGGGCCGGCCGCGTCGCGCTGGTGAATTGCCGCATCGGAACGCTCGACGTCACCCGGGCATCCTGCAGCAGCGTCGACCTCCGCACGAGCGAGTTCCAGGCCGTGCACGGTGTCGAGGGTCTCGCCGGCACCATCGTCGACGGGCTGCAGCTGTCGCAGTTCGCACCGCTGTTCGCCGAGCATCTCGGGGTGCGGGTGGAGGGGTGAAGGCGCGAGTTCGTTAGAGTTGGAGCCGAACCGGCACCGGTTCGAAACCGCGCACTCCGTCACCTGTATACCTGTAGGGAACACCCCACCATGGCCCAAGAGCCCCGCGAACAGTCTCGCCTCGACGCCGTCATCGCCCTCGCCCAGCACCGGGGGTTCGTCTTCCCGTCGGGCGACATCTACGGCGGCACCCGGTCGGCGTGGGACTACGGGCCCCTCGGTGTGGAGCTGAAGGAGAACATCAAGCGCCAGTGGTGGAACACGTTCGTGCGCGGGCGCCGGGACATGGTCGGGCTCGACTCGGCCATCATCCTGCCCACCGCGGTGTGGGAGGCGTCCGGCCACGTCAAGGTGTTCAGCGACCCGCTCACCGAGTCGCTCGTGACGCACAAGCGGTACCGTGCCGACCACCTGTTCGAGCAGTACGAGGCCGAGCACGGTCATCCGCCCGTCAACGGGCTCGACGACATCCCCGATCCTGAGCACCCGAAGAAGATCGGGCAGTGGTCGCCGATCCGCCAGATGAGCGGGATGATGAAGACCTACCTGGGCGTCGTCGACGACGAGACCGGGCTGCACTACCTGCGGCCCGAGACTGCGCAGGGTATCTTCACCGACTTCGCGGCGGTGCTGCAGACGTCACGGAAGAAGCCGCCGTTCGGAATCGGCCAGATCGGCAAGGCGTTCCGCAACGAGATCACGCCCGGAAACTTCATCTTCCGCACGCGCGAGTTCGAGCAGATGGAGATCGAGTTCTTCGTCAAGCCCGGCGACGACGAGGAGTGGCAGCAGACCTGGATGGACCTCTGCTGGGCGTGGTTCACCGATCTCGGCATCGACCCCGAGAACATCCGCTTCTTCGAGCACCCGAAAGAGAAGCTGTCGCACTACTCCAAGCGCACCGTCGACATCGAGTACAAGTTCGAGTTCACGGGCAGCGAGTGGGGCGAGCTGATGGGCGTCGCGAACCGCACCGACTACGACCTGAAGACGCACTCGGAGACCAGCGGCAAAGACCTGTCGTACTTCGACCAGACGACGGGTGAGCGGTACATCCCGTACGTCATCGAACCGTCGTTCGGTCTGACGCGCGCGCTGATGGCCTTCCTGGTGGACGCCTACGACGAAGAGGAGGTTCCGAACGCCAAGGGCGGAACCGACAAGCGCGTCGTGCTGCACCTCGACCCGCGCCTCGCGCCGGTGACGGTCGCCGTGCTGCCGCTGTCGCGGAACGAAGCCCTCTCGCCGCTCGCCCGGCAGGTGGCGGATGATCTGGCCGGCGAGTGGAACATCGAGTTCGATGACGCCCAGGCCATCGGCCGTCGCTACCGCCGGTTCGACGAGATCGGCACGCCGTTCTGTGTCACCGTGGACTTCGACTCGCTCGAAGATGCGGCTGTCACCGTGCGCGACCGCGACACGATGAAGCAGGAGCGCGTGCCGATCGCCGAGCTCCACGCGCACCTCGCGGGTCGGCTCCGCCGCGCCTGACCCCCGCTTCCCCCCCCATCGAGTGGGCAGTTTGGGCCCCAAAGCCGCAATTTTGGGGCCCAAATCGCCCACTCGATGAGATCAGAGGAGGGCGAGGCGCTTGGTGAGGCGGTCGACCTTCTTGCGGGGGCCGACGATACTCAGCACGCCTGATCGCAGGTCCGCTGCCGAGGTCGCGGCGAGTTCGGTGAGGTAGCTGTCGTAGACGCGGTTGGTCTGCGCCGACTGCGGCATGTCGGTGAGATGGACGGTGCCGGGGGCGGTGGCGGCGTCTGCGGTGAGCGAGGTGGTGGCCGAGGTGGTGGCCGCGGTGGGATCCGAGGCCGCCGCGTTCAGCTCCAGTACTGCGGCGCGCACCGCGAGCAACTCCTCTGGCGTCGCAGCGAGGATCGAGCATCCGGCCCACGGCAGCCCGGGATGCTCGGCGCCGTCGGCATCGAGGCCGCTCGGCCCGAGCATCCCGCCCACCGACGCGCCCACCGACGCAGCGACGCACGCCGCCGCGTTCACAGCGAGCCCGGCGGGCAGGTCGCGGTCGACGATGATGACCCATTTGAGGCGGGCCGAACGCGTCGACTCACTCGTGGTTATCTCGTGCGACTCGAAGGCGGGGGCGGATGTCGCGGCGGGGGTGCTCATGGATGACCTCTGTTCGTGCGGACTGGTGCGCCCATGCTAGGCAGGCATACGATCGAGGGGCAACTCATCCGTACGACATACGGAAAGGACCTTCACATGCCGACCTTGGACGAACTTGATCAGGCGATCGTGCGCGAACTGCAGCAGGATGCACGGCGCACCAATCGCGACATCGCCGCCGCCGTCGGGGTGTCGCCGACAACCGCGCTCGACCGCACGCGCAGCCTGCGTGACCGCGGTGTGATCACCGGCGCCGCCCTCGAGCTCGACCTCGCCGCCATCGGACGGCCCGTGCAGGCGATGATCGCGGTGCGTATCCGGCCGCCTTCGAGGCGTCACATCGAAGGGTTCCGCAATTGGGCGCGCGGCCTGCCCGAGGTACTCGGGGTCTTCGTGACCAGCGGCACGGAGGATTTCCTGCTGCACCTGGCGGTCGCCGACAACGACAGCCTCTACGCCTTCGTCATCGACCGGCTCACCGAGCGCCCCGAGGTCGCCGACGTGCGGACATCCGTCGTTTATGAGCACTTGCGGAACACCGCTATCGAACCGCTCTGACCCGCTTGACATAAGAAGCTTGTAAGCGCACAATAATTGTGTGTTTACAACTGTTGAACCCCCTGCCCGCGGAGCCCGCCCCCGGATGATCGTCAACCGTGAACTGCGCACGGGCAAGGCATCGCCCAAGGGCCTGGTGCTCGCGATCTGCTGCCTGAGCCTGTTCATCGTGTCGATGGACGTGACGATCGTGAATGTGGCGCTGCCCTCCATCCGCGTCGACTTCGGGGCGTCGGTCTCCGACCTCCAGTGGGTGATCGACGGCTACACCCTGACGATTGCGAGCTTCCTGCTGCTCTCCGGCTCGATGGCCGACCGGTTCGGGCGTCGCCGGGTGTTCCAGATCGGCCTGGTCGTCTTCAGCCTCGGCTCACTGCTCTGCAGCATCGCGCCGAGCATCGGCTTCCTGATCTTCGCGCGCGTGCTGCAGGCCCTCGGCGGCTCGATGCTGAACCCCGTGGCGATGTCGATCATCACCAACACCTTCACGGGTGCCAAGGAGCGGGCGCGCGCGGTCGGCGTCTGGGGCGCGATCGTGGGCGTCAGCATGGCGTTCGGCCCGCTGATCGGTGGCGCGCTCACCGAGAGCATCGGCTGGCGGTCGGTGTTCTGGGTGAACGTTCCGGTCGGCATCGCCGCGATCATCCTGTGCGCCGTGTTCGTACCAGAGTCGCGTGCCGCGGTCGCCCGCCGGCTCGACCCGCTCGGCCAGCTCTTCGTGGTCGTGGCGCTCGTCTCGCTCGTCTTCGGCCTGATCGAAGGGCCGAGGCAGGGCTGGTCGAATCCTCTGATCATCGGCCTGTTCCTGCTCGCGGCGGTCGCCGTCGCCCTGCTCATCCGGCACGAGGGTCGTACGCGTGAACCCTTCGTCGACCTGCGGTTCTTCCGCAGCATCCCGTTCAGCTCGGCGACGATCACCGCGGTGAGCGGGTTCGCGGCCTACGGGGCGTTCCTCTTCGTCAACGCGCTCTACCTGCAGGATGTGCGGGGGCTCTCGGCCTTCCACACCGGCCTCTACATGCTGCCGCTCGCCGTCGCGACGCTTGTCTGCTCACTCATCTCAGGTCGCCTCGTCGCCCGGTTCGGCACCCGTCCCTCGCTCGTGCTGGCCGGTTCGCTGATCGCGGCCAGCGCCCTGGTGCTGACCACGCTGACCATCGACACCCCGAACGTGGTGCTGCTCGGCGCGTACGTGCTCTTCGGGCTGGGATTTGGGATGATCAACGCACCGATCACGACGACAGCGGTCTCCGGCATGCCCCGCTCCCAGGCGGGCGTGGCCGCCGGTCTCGCCTCGACCAGCCGGCAGACGGGCGCCTCCATCGGTGTGGCGCTCGCCGGAACCGTGACGGCGGCGGGCGCGGCTGGCGTGATCGGGGCACCGTTCGCCGTGGCGACTCATCCGCTCTGGTGGATCGTGATCGGCTGCGGGGCGGTCATCGTGATCCTCGGCATCGTGTCGTCGTCGGCGTGGGCGCGCCGCAGCACCGAGCGCATCGCGCACCTGCTCGCCGACGAACCCGCCGCAGAGACGACGCCGCCGCAGGCGGAGTCCGTCGGCACAGCGAAGAGTGTCCAGACGCAGGGGAGCGTTCATGACTGACCGGACAGATGAGGTGTGGGCGTCGATGCTCGACATCGTGACGCACAACCTCGAGGACTGGCGGAGCGTTGTCTCCGAAGCGGTCGGGCTGCCGTTCAGTCGCGTCCGTGTGATCCGGCGGCTGTCCGCCGCGCCGCTGACGATGGGCGGCCTGGCCGACGCGGCGGGAATGGATGCTCCCGCTGCCAGCGTCGCCGTGAATGACCTCGAGCGGCGGGGCCTCGTGGTTCGCGCGACGGATCCGTCGAACCGGCGGGTGCGGATGGTCGCGCTGACGGCCGAGGGGCGCGAGATGCTCGATCGTGTGCATGCTGTGCGCCCGGTCGCGCCGCCCGAGTTCACCGTGCTCGGCTCCGCAGAGCTCGAGGTGCTGGCGGGCATCCTGAGCCGCGTCGAGGACGCCGCGGAGCTGACTCGCGCCTGAGCCCGCGCGTCCGAGCCGCGTCCCGACCGTGCCGGGGGCGTAATCTCGACCTCGACGATGGTGTGTGGAACGAGCAGTGGGAGGCTTCGATGAGAGCGATCCGGTACGACACGTATGGCGGGCCCGAGGTGCTGCAGCAGGTCGAGGTCGAGGTTCCGACCCCGAAGCCGGATGAGGTGCTGGTGGCCGTGCGCTTCGCCGCCGTGAACCCGTTCGACCTGAAGCTCCGCTCCGGGGCTATGGAGGGCATGGTGAAGGTCGCCTTCCCGGTGACGCCCGGCAGTGAGATCGCGGGGGTGGTCACCGCCCTCGGCGCGGAGGTCGCCGACAGCGCAGAGCTCGCCGTCGGCGACGAGGTCTTCGGCTGGGCGACGAGCGGCGGATACGCCGAGTTCGCGACGGCCGCGGTCGTCGCCCGCCGCCCGCAGGGGCTCCGGGAGGAGATCGCAGCCGCGCTTCCGGTGGCCGGTGAAGCGGCTCTCCGCGGCCTCCGCCTGCTCGGGCTGTCGGCGGGCGAGACGCTCCTGGTGCACGGGGCGGCCGGCGCGGTCGGATCCCTCGCGGTGCAGCTCGCGGTCGCCCGGGGCGTGACCGTCATCGGCACCTGCAGCGAGAAGGACGCGGAGGCCGTGCGCGAACTCGGTGCCCATCCCGTGCGCTACGGCGACGGGGTCTTCGAGCGTGTGCGCGAACTCGCGCCCGAGGGCGTCGACGCGGTGCTCGACGCGGCCGGGGCGGGGGACCTGCCCGGCTCGATCGACCTGGTGGGCGGCACGGAACGCGTCATCACCCTGGCGGATCCGGCGGCGTACGGCCTCGGCGTGACCTTCTCGTCGGGCGGACGCAGAGACCAGACTCCGGATGCCCTGCGGCAGCTCGCCGACGCGGCCCTGTCAGGGGCTCTCGTTCTGCCGCCGGCGCGGCATCTGCCCCTCGCGGAGGCTGCCGAGGCGCATCGCCTGGTCGCGGCGGGAGGCCAGCGGGGCAAGGTACTGCTCGACACCTGAGCGGAGTCGGAGGCGCCCGGTCAGACCATGTCGGCGAATTCGGGCAGCTGGCTGCCGATCGATCGGGCTTCGATCTCCCGCCATGACGTCTGGAGGGCATCCACCGCCCGCTGCGTCTCCCTGGGGGAGTAGTTGATCGGCAGGCGGAGGAACCGCTCGAAGGCTCCGCCGATGCCGAAACGGGGGCCGGCGGTGAAGAGCACGCCGTGGCTGCGGGCCGTGAGAACCAGTTGTGAGCTGACCGGCCGGCCGATGTTGACCCATGCGCAGAGGCCGCCGTGCACAGCCGGGAGGCTCCAGCCGGGCAGGCTCCGGCCGAGGGCGGCGTAGAGTTCGTCGCGACCGCTTTCGAGCTGGCGGATGCGAGCCGGCAGCAGTTCGGCCGTCCGCCGCACCAGTGTGGCCGTCACCAGCTGTTCGAACAGGGCCGTTCCGATGTCGACGGAGGCGCGCACCGCCAGGAGGCGGCGGACCATCGACGTGTCGGCCCGGAGCCAGCCGATCCGGAGCCCGCCCCAGAAGGTCTTGCTGGCGGATCCAAGCAGGATCGCGTCACCGTATGCCGCGAGGGGCATATAGGGTTCGCCATCTGCTGCGGCGGGCCGGTCGATGTCGAGTTCTGCTGTTGTCTCGTCGGCGACCAGCACCGTGGCGGAGGCGGCAGCGGCGGCCACCAGCCGGCGACGGAAGGACGGACTCATCGACTCGCCGGTCGGATTGTGGAAGTCGGGCATGACGTAGGCAATGGTCGGCGCGGACTGGGCGAGAGTGTCGAGCAGGGCATCCTCGTCCCAACCGGAGCCTCCGGTGACCGTCACGGGGAGCAGCCTCGCCCCGGCGGCCACGAGAGTGTCGGCGGCGTGCGGGTAGGTGGGTGTCTCGACGATCACCCGGTCGCCCCGGGAGAGAAGCGCGCGGGCGATGAGGCCGAGAGCATTCAGGGCGCCGGACGTCACCATGATCTGGTCGGGTTCGGTCGGCAGGCCGCGCTCGGTGTACCGGTCGGCGATGGCCTCCCGGAGTGCCGGCAGGCCGTGTGCCTCGTAGCCGAGGGTGCCGAGCAGGGGGACGATGTCTGCGGCGGCCTGCTGCATGGCCTCAGCCACGCCCGCCGAAGCCGGCAGGGCGGCCTGGCTGAAGTTCAGGGGGGCGAGGTCGACGCCGCGTGGCTCCGCCCACGACGCGGTGGGGGCCAGACGCGGCCGAGGGCGTGGCGCTCCCGCGGAGACAGACGTGACGGCGCCGCCGGCACGCCCGCCCGGCTCGACGAGCCGCAGGGCCGGAGGCTGCACGGAGCGGGGCACCGGGTGGATCGAGGCTCTGTCGTCTCCCGGCAGCCGGGTCACACTCCCCGACCCGCGCACACTGCTGAGGTACCCGGCCTCCCTCAGCTCGCGATAGGCGGCCGCGACGGTGCTGCGGCTCAGCCCGAGCCGCGTCGAGAGCTCGCGTTCTGCGGGGAGCCTGCTGCCCACGAGGACGCGACCGTCGAGCACGAGCAGGCGGATCCTGTCGGCGAGGGCGCGGTAGGCGGGGCCGTCGCCCGTCCAGTCCCCCAGCAGAACGGTGAGGGAGCGTGCGGTCACATGGAGAGTCGCCATGAGTCCACTTTACCCAAATTGGCCTGTTGTCACCAGCCACTATTGGCTCTTTACTGAGAACAGCGGCATCCAATCCCTGCTTTCACGCCGTGTAATTTCAGAAGTGGAGTGGTTGATCGTGTTCTTTCTCGCCATACTGGGTCTCATTGGCCTGATTGCAATCGCCTGCACGGTGTACGCCGTGCAGACCGACGGCTACGGTTCCCGCAGAACCATTTCGTATGACGGCGGTGAAGTCTGATGCGCGCCAGGCCGTTCCGCCAGGTCGACGTCTTCTCGGGCGTCCCGTACCGCGGCAACCCGCTGGCCGTGGTGCTCGACGGCGAGGGGATCGAGGATGCCGCGCTCGCGGCCTTCGCGAACTGGACGAACCTCTCGGAGACCACCTTCGTGCTCCCGCCGACTCCCGAGGGTCGAGCCGGCGGCGCCGACTACCGCGTGCGGATCTTCACCCCGGCCCGCGAGTTGCCCTTCGCCGGGCATCCGACCCTCGGAACCGCGCACGCCTGGCTCGAGGCGGGCAACACGCCTCGCGACCCGGGCACGGTCGTTCAGGAGTGCGGTGTGGGGCTGGTCGAGGTTCGCCGGCACGACGACCGGCTCGCCTTCGCCGCTCCCGCGCTGAGGCGATCCGGGCCGGTCGAACCGACCGACCTGGCCGTCTTCGCCGATCTGCTCGACATCGACCCCGCCCGGATCGCCGACTCCAACTGGATCGACAACGGCCCCGGCTGGGTCGGCCTGCTGCTCGAATCCGCCGCCGACGTGCTCGAGCTCGAACCCCGCCTCGCGGAGCTCAACGGCAGGAGCATCGGCGTGGTCGGTCCCTACCCCGGAACCGGTGAGCACGAGCACCCGCAGTTCGAGGTGCGCGCCTTCGCCGGCAGCGCGGGCGTGGGCGAAGACCCGGTCACCGGCAGTCTCAACGCGGGCCTGGCCCAGTGGATGATCGGGGCGGGCCACGCGCCGGAGCACTACCTCGCGGGCCAGGGCGGCCGGCTCGGGCGGAACGGCCTCGTTCACCTCGACCGCATCGACGGGCAGGTGTGGGTGGGCGGCAGAAGCACCACGTGCATCACGGGCACGGTCATCCTGTAGCGAGGAGCCGGGCGCACCCCGCGTGGGAAGATGAGATGTGACCGCCACCCGCCCCGCCCGCCTGCACCCCCGGCGGTGGCGGTGGCTGATCGTCGTGGTCGCGGCCCTGCTGGTGCTGACCCTCGCGGCCGTCATCACGGCCGCCGTGCTGGTCAAGCGGGCACCGACCGTGGCGGCTCTCGCCGACGCGCAACCGGGTGCCTGGTCGAGCGTCTCGCTCGGCGACCCGGCCCGGAACGCCGACGGCTCGGCGTACAACCTCTTCGTGCGGCCCGGTTCCAGCCAGAACCTCATCGTCTTCTTCGGCGACGGCGGCCTGAACTGGAACGCGGGGACGACCCTCGAGCCCATCACCCCGCAGTCCAGCCTGTTCGGTGGTGGCGGCAACTTCTACACGAACAACGTGCCGTTCTACGAGCTGAACACCTTCGGCGGGCTGCTCCGCACCGACGCTGACGCGCCCTTCGCCTCCTCGACGATCGTGTACGTGCCGACGACCACCGGCGACCTGGGTGTCGGCGACGCGCAGAACGTCACGATGACCACCGTCGACGGTCCGACGGCCACGGCCGACTTCAACGGCTACAACAACACGACCGCCGCCCTCGACTGGGTCTACGCGAACGTCGCCGACCCGGCGAGCGTGCTGGTCGCGGGAGCCGGTACGGGCGGACTGAACGCCGCGTTCTGGCTGGGCCCGATCGGCGACCACTACGGCACCGCGCCGCTCGTCGAGTACTCCGACAGCTCCTTCATCACCGCGACGTCGCTCGACTACACGATCGAAGGTCTCTGGGGCTCGCAGTTCGAGAAGCGTTTCGGCTTCGCGCCGGGTGCCGATCCGCTCGGCGCGGCCGTGGCCCACAACCAGTCCCGGTTCGGCAGCCGCCTCACCTCGCTGGTGTCCCAGACCGTGCTCGACAAGACCCTCGCCGGTTTCTCGGCAGGCCTCGACGACGGCTACTACACGCCTCAGGCGGGCGCGGACTGGAACTACGCGATGAAGTCCGCGTTCCGCACGCTCAGCGGATCCGCCGTCGGGGCGTACGTCTACGTGACCGACACCGGCGCAGACGGGAACGGTGAGACGCGGCACGTGCTCTCGACGGTCGACACCTTCCAGACCGACCGGCAGAACGGCATCACCGTCGAGGAGTGGCTGGCCGCGGCCGTGCTGCAGGGGCATCCGGAGTCCGTCGGCGCAGAGCTGCTGCGCCGGTAGCGTGCTGGCCCGTGCCGCCCGAACAGGTGGTTGACTGGACGAATGGATGCCGCACCAGACCCCTCCGCCTACATCGACGACTTCGCCCGGTTCATCAGCGCTTCGCCGTCGTCGTACCACGCGGCGGCTGAGGCGGGCCGGCAGCTCGAGCAGGCCGGATTCACCCGGCTGGTCGAGACCGAGCAGTGGTTCGGGGCGGGCGGTGGCCCGGCCGGGCGGTTCTTCGTCATCCGCGACGGCGCGATCGTGGCCTGGGTCACGCCGGAGGGCGCCGGCCCGACGAGCCCGTTCCGCATCGTCGGGGCGCACACCGACTCGCCCGGCTTCAAGCTGAAGCCGAAGCCGACCATCGCCTCGAACGGCTGGCTGCAGGCCGGGGTCGAGGTCTACGGCGGGCCCTTGCTGAACTCCTGGCTCGACCGCGAACTCGAGCTCGCCGGGCGGCTGGTGACGCGGGACGGCCGGGAGCACCTCGTGCGCACCGGTCCGTTCCTGCGGATCCCGCAGCTCGCCATCCACCTCGACCGCGACGCGAACGCCGGGCTGACCCTCGACCGCCAGCGCCACACCGCCCCGGTCTTCGGCGTCGGGGACCTCGGCACGGCCGACCTCGTCGGGCACCTCGCCGGGCTCGCGGATGCCGCACTCACCGGTGCCGACGTGCTCGGCTACGACATCCTGACGGCCGACACCGCGGCGCCTGCCCGGTTCGGCCAGGGCGGCATGCTCTTCGCGGCGGGGCGGATGGACAACCTGAGCTCGGTCTACGCGGGGCTCCGCGCGCTTCTGGATGTCGCGGCCGACGGCCACGCGGACGGAACAGCACCCCACACCAGCGTGCTCGCCGCCTTCGACCACGAAGAGCTCGGCTCGGAGTCGCGGTCGGGTGCGAGCGGACCGCTGCTCGACGACATCCTCAGCCGCATCGTGGCGGCGCTCGGTGCGACCGTCGAGCAGCGGATGCGGGCCTACGCCGGCTCGTGGTGCGTCTCGGCCGATGCCGGGCACTCCGTGCATCCGAACTACCCGGAGAAGCACGACCCCGTGAACCGGCCCGTCGCGGGCGGGGGACCGCTGCTGAAGATCAACGGCAACCAGCGGTATGCGACGGATGCGCACGGTGCGGCGCTCTGGGCGATCGCCTGCCGGGAGGCCGGTGTGGCGTACCAGGAGTTCGTGTCGAACAACACGGTGCCGTGCGGGTCGACGATCGGCCCGCTCACGGCCACCCGCCTCGGTATCCGGGTGGTGGATGTCGGCGTGCCCCTGCTCTCGATGCACTCGGCCCGCGAGCTCGCCCACGTCAACGACCTCGCGGCCCTCCGCCTGGCCCTCGCCGCCTTCCTGGCCCCGGCCGCCTGACCCCCGCCGCCCGACCCTGCCCCCCCCCCGCCAAAGCCGTCGGGGAGTCAGAAAGTGCCCCAAAACCGGAGTTCTGGGGCACTTTTCGACTCCCCATGCGCGGAGCGCGCAGGGGAGCGGGGGGGGGGGGGGGGGGGGGGAGACGGGCGGGTCAGCCCTTGAAGACGTCCTTGACGTTCTCGCCGGCCTTCTTGGCGCTGGCCGAAGCCTGGTCGGCCTTGCCCTCGGCGACCTTGGAGTCGTCGTTGGTGATGTTGCCGACGGCTTCCTTCGCCTTGCCGGCGAGGTCCTGGGCGGCGTTCTGGATCTTGTCTGATGCACTCATGGGAGTCATCCTTTCTGTTGGTGATCTGTGGGTGGTGTGGCCAGGGGAGGCTCAGGCGAGCCGGGTCGCCCCGGCCGTTCGGGTGCGGAAGCCGCCGCTGACCTGGATCAGCGCCGGAATGCTGGTGCCGAGCAGCTCGTCGAGGGCGAGAAGCTGCGCCTCGACGAGGTCTTTCGCGTCGGCGGGTGAGACCCCGCGCCGGCAGGAGACCGACACCTTCAGCACCGACGTGCCCTTCACGGCGTACGTCGAGACGTGCGAGCCGACGAGTTCGGGCCGGGAACTGAGCGAGTCCTGAAGGAGGTGCTCAGCCACCGAGGAGTCGACGATGGTGCGGCCGTGCTCGGTGGGCGCGTCTGCAAGCAGTTCACGGGTGTGCCCGCGCCCCTGCCGCACGATGAAGACCACGAAGAGCACGATGAACAGCACGGCGATGGCGGCGGCAGCGATCCAGAGCCAGCTGTGGCCGGTGCCGGCCAATGGTGTCGCCTTCAGCCAGTCGGTCACCGTGTTCTCTGCGCCGGGTGCCTGGTCGGCGAAACCGGTCTGCACCGACGGAAGGGCCCCGACGGCGAGGGCGCCGAGCCCGACGACGAGCAGGACAAGCCCGGCAAGCAGGATGACCGCGCGGTTCGCGCCGCGATTGGTGCTGTTCATGCTCCGACCTTTCCGTTCGAGCTGATGACGATGCGCGACCGGATGCCCGGCTTCAGTGCGTACGCCGCGAGCTGTTCATCCACCGCGCTGGCCACTGCGGCCTTGTCGACCGAGCTGCCCGACGCGGGGGTGACGTGCACCACCGCGGTGCGGTGCGTGACCGTGACGCTGGTGTTGTCGGGGCTGATGTTGGCGGCGCGGGCGGCGTGCCGTGCCAGTGCCGACGCGATCACCTCGTTGTCGATGACGGTCGCGGACCGCTCCGACGTGAGGGTGTGGCGTGCCCGGCGGGCACCCGAGAAGGCGGTGATCACGAAGACCAGGCCGACCAGCGCGACGACGATGCCGCCGGCGATCAGCGTCCAGGACGGGTAGCTGGGCGCATCCGTGACCCCCTGCGCCAGGGTGGCCGGAGCCGCGAGGAGCGGTGCGGCACCCAGCACGCGGAGCACGGACTCGACACCCAGGTAGGCGAGCACCAGGATGGCGATCACCGCGAGCACGATGGCGAGACCCGAGAGGGGCGAGTGCGTCTCGCGCCGGTTCAGCCGGCGATAGAGCGAGGTGGTGCTCATGAGACGCGCCCTTCTCTCTGGAGGTCGATGCCCGTGAGCCGCACGGTGACGGTGGAGATGTCGGAACCGCTCAACTCCGTACCGCGAATCCGGATCTGCTTTTGGGCGGAGGCCGCTCGTTCGAGGAGGGAACCGCCCGTGCGGGCGACGATCCCCGGCTCAGCCGTGACCCGGGTGAGCGGTACCACGCCGAGCGGCGAGCGAACCGTCACTGCGAGCCGGCCGGAGGAGTCCGCCAGATCGATGCTGACGGTGCGCGCGTCGACGCCCAGAGCATCTGCCGCGACGGCCGCGATGAGCCGGTCGAGGGCCCTCGCGGTGACGCGGGTGTGCCCCAGGGTGGCCGGACTCATGACGACGAACGCTTCCCTCTGAACGCGCCGACCACCGCGGAGAGGTCGAGCTTGCCTTCGATGACACGGCCGACGATCGCGCCGATCGCCATGGCGAACGCGACGAAGACGAAGGCCCAGAACCCGAAGGCGACCCAGGTCAACGCGAGGACGGCACCGATCGCGATGCCGGCGCGGGTTGCTGTGGAGGACATGACTACTGGACCCGGGCTTCGGCCTCAGGGGCGTTGTCGTCGGCCGACGGGATGAACACGTCGTCGACCGTCACGTTGACCTCGGTGACTTCGAGGCCCACGAGGTTCTCGATGGCGTCGATGATCGACGAGCGCACGTCGTTCGCGACATCCTGGAGGGCGACCGGGTACTCGGCCACGATGATGACGTCGACGGCGACCTGGGTCTCGCCCACCTCGACGCTGATGCCCTGCGAGAGGTCGGTGTTGTTGATCGCGTTGCGGATCGACCCGATCACGCGGGCAGCTCCGCCGCCCAGGGCGTGCACTCCGCTGACCTCACGGGCGGCGATGCCGGCGACCTTCGCAACGACGCTGTCGTTGATGGTGGTCTTGCCGATCGCGGTCTCGGCGATGGGGGTGGTCGTGGCCGGGGTGGTGGCGATCGTGGCCGGCGTTACGGGGGTCGTGGTGTTTGCCATGAGATGCTCCAGTTGTGTGTGCACGTCCCCGGGGTTCCGGGGGTGATGTGCGATAGTCACTAGTAAGACGGTGGCAGTGCCAGAATCGTCACGCCACCTCTTGAACTTTTTTTCCGATCCGTGCAAGTGGTCGGCTGGTGGATGTTCGGAGTGGAGGCGCAATCGGATGGATGGAGCATCCACGCCCTCACTCGTCGACGCCGACGACCGCACCCTCGCGGGCCGTGCCGCCGATGGCGACGTGCGCGCCTTCGAGGTACTGGTGCGGCGGTACAGCCCCCTGATGCGCGCCTACGCGACACGGGTGCTCGGTTCGAACGACGAGACCGACGACGTGGTGCAGGAGGCCTTCATCACCGCGTGGCAGCAGCTGTCGACGCTCGCCGACCCGAGTGTGGTGAAGAGTTGGCTGATGCGCATCGTGAGCCGGAAGAGCATCGACCGCATCCGTGCCCGGAAGCTCCACGTCGACATCGACGACCACGAGCAGGAGGCGCCGCCGTCGAGCACGCCCCCGCAGGTCGCCGAGGCCCACTCGCGCGAGGCGGCACTCGGCCAGGCCCTCAACGCCATGCCGGCCGAGCAGCGCCAGTGCTGGATTCTCAAGGAGATCGCCGACTACAGTTACGACGACATCGCCCAGGAGCTCGACCTGCCCGTTTCCACCGTCCGCGGGCTGCTCGCCAGGGCCCGCAAGAACCTGATCCGTGAGATGGAGGCGTGGCGATGACCGGAGACGCAGAACTCGAAGGCTTCGAGCCGGCCGACCTCGACGGCCACACCATCGACGAGCTGAGCGACTACCTCGCGGCGGGCCGCCAGCCGCTCGATCCCAGCATCGAGTCCTCGCCGGGCTGCCAGATCGCACTCGACGCCATGCTCCGGCTGAAGGGGCTGTCGCTGTCGCTGCTGGAATCGGATGTCGCGGAGCAACCGGCCACCGACGAGAGCTTCATCGCGGGCATCCTGAACAGCATCGGCTTCGAAGCGCAGTCCGGGCGGAACATCCCGGTGCAGCATCCGTCGGCGCACGCGTCGCTCACCCTCACGGAGGGTGCTGTGCGGGGGCTCATCCGTGCGGCCGGGGACACGGTGTCCGGAGTGCTGATCGGCCGGTGCGTGCTGCAGGGCGAGGTGAGCATCCCCGGCGAACCGATCTCGGTGCTCGTCGACGCGAGCGTGTTCTGGGGCGAGTCGATTCCGCTGGCCGCTGCGCGCATCCGCGAGGCCATCTACGCCGAGCTGCTGAAACACACCGAACTGAACATCGTCGCGATCGACGTGACCATCCACGATGTGCACCTGTCGCGGAGTCTCGGCGAGCAGTCCGTCGAGGAGATCGAATGAGAGGCCCCGGGATGAACGACAGGCCCCAGCAGGATGATCGAACCGCTGTGAGCCTTGCGCTCACCGAGACCGTGCGCAAGGTGCACGGCGTGAGCGAGGTGTACTCGTCTGCGCCCGTCGTCGTAGCGACGGTCTCGAAGGTGACCCAGCTCGTCACCCGGGGCGCCGTGTCCCCCGACGTGGTCGCGGTGTCGGAGGTCGACGGTGAACTGGTGGTGGCTGTGACCATCGGCGTGAGCGAAGGGGTGTCCGCCACCCAGGTGTGCCGTGACGTCTACGACGCCATCGCTGAACAGCTCGGCGCGGCCCTCTCCGATCCGCTCCGGCCGCTGAGCATCGCGGTCAAGGTGGCGCGGATCGGCTGAGGTCCGAGGCTGCCGTCAGGAGACTGTCACGGCCACTCGTACCGGCGACGCGGTCGGCACCACCGCTGCTGGCGGCGCCACCACCGCTGACGGCACTGCCGTCGGTGCCAGCATCGAGGTCGCCGAGGCCGACCGGAACTCGCGCGGAGTCATGCCGTGGCGGGTCCGCAGCGCGAACCGCATCTCCTTGGTGCTCGAGAAGCCGCTCGCGGCAGCGACTCCGCCGAGCGGAAGCCCAACGTTGCTGCCCGTGTCCGCCAGAAGGGCTGCCGCCGACTCCGCGCGTCGGTCGCGGATCGCATCGCTGATCGTCGACCGGTTCTGCGCAAAAGCGCGCTGCAACTGGCGGAGCGAGATGTGCAGTCGCACGGCCAGGGACGCAGGGTCGAGCAGCGGGTCGCGGAACTCCCGGTCGATCAGGGCGAGCGCGGCAGCCCAGAGGCCGGCAGCGGGCAGGGCCCGGGCTTCGACACGGCCGCTCTGCTCGCGGAACAGTGCCGAGACCAGCTGGCTCAGTGCCCTGACCGCCGGATGCCCGTTGCCGACATCCCCGTCGGTGCCCCCGTCGACGCCGAAGCCCGGCTCATCGGCGCGGCCCATCAGCCCGAGCACGAAGGCGAGCGTCGGTGCCGTGAGCATCAGTGCCTCGTCGAACCGTCCCAACGACCGGTGACCTTGTTCGGCGCCCCCGAGCGACTCGCGCGGAACGGCGACGCGAACCACCCGAGAGGTCTGCACGCTGGTGCCGGAGACCTGTCTCCGGACTGAAAGCCAGCCCGCTCTGCCTTTTCCGAGGGAGAGCTCCCGGTCGGCATCGACGATGTCGTACCCGCCGGAGAGGACGAAGATCGCGCTGACGCGGTCCCGGTCATCCACCCCACCGGTCTCGACAGACGAGACCGTGCACGCCGTGTGGATCGTGTCTGAGACGATCACGTCGCCGAACGTCCACCGTGTGCCACGCGAACGGAAGGCATGCGGGTCGGCGCAGTCGATGCGCACGGGTGCCCGGTCGATTCCGTCCTGGCCGGCGAGGGACCACTGCACCCGGCTGGTGTCTCGAGTCTGTCCCACCCCTTCATCTTGGCTCATTCGGGTGATGAGCTCCATCCCCCGAATGAATCACTCCTGCGGCTTCACTCCCGAGGTTTCTCTCGTGAGGTCGGGGCTCGTGGGGCAGTACAGCTGCGTACGCTCGCCGGAGCGGTCGATCTCATGGTCGGACATCATTCTGCCGCAGAGCGGACACGATCCCGCCTGCGCCCTGGCGGCCTTCGATTCTGCGGACTCGGTGTCGATCGGGCCGAGGGGCGGCGGGCCGAGGTAGGGGAAGAGGCGCGCGTTCAGCCAGTTGCCGAGCCCTCCGGCCTCTTTCAGAGTCGGTTTGTGCACACCGTTCGTTCCCATATCATTAGTGTACTAACTAAAAGCGTGAGGAGCGCACCTGTGCCCGAATCGTTCGACGACCCGCTCGCCCTGGAGAACCAGGTCTGTTACGCACTGGCGGTCGCGGCGCGTACCGTGACCGGTCTCTACCGGCCGATCCTCGAACCCCTCGGGCTGACGCACCCCCAGTACCTCGTGATGCTCGCGCTCTGGGAACAGAATCCGCGCTCGCTCCGCGGCCTCGCGGCGGCGCTCAGCCTCGAACCCGCGACACTGTCGCCGCTCCTCAGGCGCCTCGAATCGGCCGGCCACGTTCGGCGCGAGAGGAACGCGGCAGACGAACGGATGCTCGACATCACCCTCACGGAGAGCGGGCTCGCGCTCCGCGCCGCTGCGCTCAGCATTCCTCCGCGGGTCGCCCAGGCCCTGGACATGTCGGTCGCGGAGCTCGAGCAGCTCCGCGCGGTGCTGCACCGGGTGATCGGGGCCGCGAGCACGACGACCCCGGTTCCGGAGCCGGCTGTTCCGGAGCAGGCGGTGCGGGAGCAGGCGGTGCGGTAGCTTCGGGATGTGATCTGGCTGCCTCGGTTTCGCGCCGCGATGATTCCCGCGGGCATCCTGCTCCTCTACATGGTGGCCGCATTCAGCACCCTGTACAGCTGGCAGAACGCCGGCTTCACCCTCACCGGCGACGAACCGCACTACCTGGTGATCGCCCGGGGCATCATCGTCGACCACACCCTCGAGCAGACCGTTCCGTACCGTGAGGCCTTCGAGCAGGGGCTCTTCTTCGGGGGGACGATCGCCGAACCGCCGTCGCCCGCCAACACCCACGCGTACCTCGGCCCGCACGGTCTCTTCAACATCCACAATTTCGGGCTCCCCCTTCTCATCGCTGTGCCCTACGCACTCCAGGGGGTGCTCGGCGTCAAGGTCTTCCTGGTTCTGGTGGGAGGCCTCGCGCTGGTGCTGATGTGGAAGATCAGCGGCGTCTTCATCCCCTCGACGACGGTCCGTGCGGTCTCGGTCGGGGCCGCCGGGCTCGGGATGCCCCTGCTGCCGGGTGCGAACCAGATCTTTCCCGACATCACGGCCGGCGTTCTCTGCCTGGTCGGCCTGTACTGGCTGCTGACGGTGCGTCACAGCCGGCCGGTCTGGCGGGAGGTGGTGATGGGGGTCGCAGTGGGGTACCTGCCGCTGTTGCAGATCAAGTTCGCGCTGCCCGCGGTGATCCTCGCCGCCGCGCTCGCCGTGGCGATAGCGCAGCGTGACGCGCCGACCCGCGCTCGCCGCTGGGGCCGTGCAGCCGTCATCGTGGTGCCGGTCGGCGTGCTGCTCGGCACTGTCTTCGCCCTCAACCTGTACGCGTTCTCGAACCTGACCGGCCCCTACGAGCCGGGGGCCTTCGATGTGGGGCCCGCCGCGCTGATGTCGTTCGTCGGGCTGCTGATCGACCAGAACCAGGGCCTGCTCTTCCAGAACCCGATCGCGTTCGCCGGGCTCGTCGGAATCGGGCTGCTGTTCGCCTGGCGGCGGGGCTTCGCGTTCGTGTGGGCTCTGGTGTTCCTCGCCCTCATCGTGCCGAACGCTCTTCTCGCGAACGAGTACGGAGGGTATTCGCTGAACGGACGGTTCCAGTACGCGGGAGCGCTGGTGTTCGGCATCGCCACCCTCTTCGCCCTCGGCCGGCTCGCCGAACGCCGCCGGGTGCTGTGGATGATCGTCTGCACCGTCGGCGTCGGCCTCTCTGCGGCGTTCTGGGCTGTGCTGACCTTCTCACCGACGTTCCTCGAATACGGAGGGCGACTCCTCTACCGGCAGGACCCCCTGCCCTGGCTGCTGAACTACAGCGTGTTCTTCTTTCCGCTGCAGAACGCCCTGCCGGCCCTCTACGACGAGGCGTGGGCGTCGACCTTCTGGCCGAACTACGCCTGGGCGGCCGTCGTGCTGGTGCTGCTCGTCTTCGGGTTCGCGGTGGGTGTCGGGGGCTTTCCGCGCCGTACAGTCGGAATGCCGGTCCTCGCCGGTCTCACTGTCACGGTGCTCGCTGGCGCTCTGATCGTTGCGGGCCTCACCGCAGTCACCCCCACACCTCCTCGGCACTACGCGGCCTCCGAGCTCATTGTGCTCCAGGGCACCCCCGTGCCCGAGGGAGTCTCGGCCTCGGCGGCCACCGGCCAGACGGCTGGACCGGTCACCGAGGGCCCGATCACCCTGCTGCGGCAGGGCAGCTACACGCTCTCGCTCACCTACTCGAGCTCGGCCCCGACGTCGGTCGTCGTCGGCAGTTGGCAGCCTGATCCGGCCCACGCCACGGCTCCCCCCGAGCGGGCGCTGACCGGCACCGCAGGGGCCGAGGTGACGGTGAGCCAGACCGTCGAGCTGGCGAACATCGTGCCGGCCACTCTGCAGCTGCGCACGATCTGGAACGGAACCGGCCAGCTCACGGTGCTGGGCGCGACCTACAGCCTCTCCGCAGGCCGATAGTCGCCCTGACGGCCAGGCGGGCGGCCGGACGGGAGGGCGGCCGGGCGGGCGGGCGGACGGGAGGGCGGCCGGGCGGGCGGGACGCTGGGCGGGCGGCCGCACCGTTGCGGCGCGGGGCGGGGCGGGGCCATGGTACGCGGGGGAGTCAGACCAACCGCGCGCAGGTGATGCAGAGCGCGGCCGAGGGGAGGGCATCCAGACGCTCGAAACCGATCGGCTGACCGCACCGGATGCATGCCCCGTAGGTACCGGCCGCGAGACGTTCGAGCGCGGCGTCGACCTCGGCAGAGGACCGCGCGAGTCCGTCCGTCACGCCCGCGATCCGCGACCACTCCGACGAGAGCGTCGGGCCCTCGGGGTCGTGCTCGTCGTCGGCCGAGGCGTCGCTCCGGGCCTCCCGCACGTCGGCGAGCGACCCCGTCATGCGCCGGAGCTCAGCGTCGAGGCTTTCGCGCTGCCGCCGGAGGGCGGCTTCGAGGTGGGCGAGCTGGGCATCCGTCAGCGGTATCGCGTCAGGCATCGCGGGCGGCACCGCGGCCCCCTCGCCCTGCCCGCTCACCGGCTCGTCGCTCACCGGCTCGTCACCCACCGGCCCGTCACTCGGCGGACTTCGCCGCCCGCAGCTCGGGGATGAGCTTCTCGAGATAGGCGGCCGTGTCGTGCCAGCCCTCGACCGCCACGCACTCGACGCCCAGCACCTTCACCGGGTAGTCGTTGCCGTTCTCGTCGAGACGGTCGCCCACGAAGAGCATGTCGTCGAGGGGGATGCCCGTCAGGTCGGCGAGTTTCGTCATTCCGTAGGCCTTGTCGATGCCCTGGCGGGTGATGTCGACGCTCGTCGATCCACCGGCCCGCACTTCGAGGTCGGGGAGCTCGGCCTGTGCCGCCTCGCGGAGGCTGTTCTTCTTCTCACCCGTCGGGTCCCAGGCCGTCTTCACGGCAACAGGCGCGGCCTGGCCGAGGGCCGAGAACGTGATCTGCGAACCCCGGTCCTCGAGGATCGGGCCCCAGGTCTCGGTCTCCCAGTAGCCGAGCTTCTTCGCGATGCGCTCGACGACCTCGAGGGCGCGAGCCTTCTCGTCGTCGGTCAGGTTCTGGGCGTAGATCTGGTTCCACGCGCCGTTCTGGTGCAGGTAGTACTGCGTGCCGCACGTCGGCATCAGGTGCAGGTGTTCGAGCTGCGCATCGCTGGCGGTGGTCAGGTTGTCGATGACCTGCATCTGGAACTGCGAGATCTGGCCGCCCGAGATGATGCACACCTCGGTGACGTCGAGCAGCTCGATGAGCAGCGAAGCCATCGCCGGATCGAGCGGCGATTTCGAGGGGGCGAGAGTGTCGTCGAGGTCGAATGCCACCAGCCGGGGGGTTGTCGTCACGGGTGTTTCCTTCACGTTGTGGGGGCGCGTTGCCGTACGGGTGCGCCGCTCAATGGTACGGGTTCCCCGCTGCATCCTCCTCCGAGCCCTCGCGGGAGGCCCGGATTCCGTTTGGATCGATCGAGAGGACGCTATCTGCGGCTTCGGGCGATCTGTGGAGCAGTTGGCGTCCTTTCGAGGCGGGTGCGGGTGGGGTGCGGGTGCGGGACGGGTGCGGCAGAGTGGGGTGCATGGACGAGAAAGAGACACTCCACAGCTACCTCCGCATCCGCCGGGCCGACCTGCTCGGCAAGCTCGACGGGCTCAGCGAATACGATGCCCGCCGCCCGCTCACGCCCACCGGAACCAACCTGCTCGGCCTCGTGAAGCACGTGGCGAGCGTGCAGCTCGGCTACTTCGGCGAGGTCTTCGGGCGGCCGGCGACGCATCCCGTGGCGGAGCAGATCACGGCCCTGGATGCCGCTGGCGCGGTCGCGGCCGCCGCCTCCCCGGTCGCCGCCGGCGCGGTCGCCGCCGATGCCGATGCCGAGGCCGATGCCTTCGAGGATGCCGACCTCTGGGTGCCCGCCACCCAGTCCCGCGCCGAGATCCTCGACTTCCACCACTTCTCGGCGGCCCATGCCGATGCCACCATCGCCGGTCTCGCCCTCGACGCTCCCGGCGAGGTGCCGTGGTGGCAGCCGGAGCGGCGTGCGGTCACGCTCCACCAGATCCTCGTGCACATGATCGCCGAGACCGCCCGGCACGCCGGCCACGCGGACATCGTGCGCGAGTCGATCGACGGACAGCTCGGCAACGGGCCGGCCGACCCCAACGTGCCCGCCCGCAGCGCCGCCTCGTGGGCGGCCTACCGCGCCCGCATCGAGGAGGCCGCCGTGCATTCGGGAGGAGCTCAGCCGATCCGAGCCGAATAGCGCGTCGCGTTCGCTCCGCTCCTCCCGGGTGGGGTCAGACGGTGAGCTCGAACTCCGCACGGCCCGACGCGACGCCGTTCACCTGCACCTCGATCGCATGGGTGCCCGGGTGGTAGCGGCGCGTCGTGATCAGCTTGAAGGAGTGCCGCCGCTCGTAGGTCACCGACTGACCGGCGGCCAGCGTCACGGTGGCGAGCTTGAACACTTTCGTGGTCTGCCCGCCGTTCGCTTTGAAGTGGTGCACCACATAGTCGACGACGAGCCGCTGCTCCTCGCCGGTCTCGTTGGTGAGGATCACGCTGAACGGCAGCTCGCCGCCGACGGCGACAGAGTCCGCGGCCAGCACCGGCCCCTCGACCTCCACCCCGTGCTGCGGGTCGAACCCGAACAGCGCCAACGTGGCCGGGTGACCCTTCTTCACGAGGGAGCGGAGGCCGTGCTTCACGACCCGCTGCGTGTTCCCGTCGGCGGCGAGCATCCATTCGCTCGCCACGCGCGCCGCCAGATCGGGATGCTGCCGGCTCAGGTCGTTCAGGTGGTTCGCGACCGACCGCCGCACGTACTCGCTCTCGTCGCGGTAGAGCGCCGTGATGACCGGCAGAGTGCTCTCGGGGGCGGCGCTGAGCGCGGGCACCCGGATCGCCCACGGCAGGAACGCCCGCGTGCCCTCGCTCGCGAGCCGCCGCACGTGCTCGTCGTCGCTCCGCGTCCAGCTCTGGATGATCGGCAGAGCCCGCGCCAGGTTCGCCTGCAGCAGCCCGCGGATCGCGAACTCGCTCGTGAGCCGCCCGGTCAGGTCGGCCAGCAGTGCCATCGCGGAGTCGAAGCTCGCGTCGCCACCCTGTTCGAGCGCGCGGGCGGTCACCGCCTCGGTGACGGGCCAGATCATCCAGCCCGTGAAGCGCGGATCGCCCATCGCGTCGCGGAACACCGCCTCGAGCTCGTCGAACCCGCCCGGTAGCTCGTGTCGCAGCGCGGTCGCGACCAGGTCGGTGCGCTGTCGGAGGCCGAGCGGGGCGAACGCTCCGGCGGCTTCCCGCACGGCGTCGAATGGATGCCCGGGGCGCACGCCCGCGAGCACATCGGCCAGACGCGTGGCGACGCCCGGCCCCAGGAGTTCATCGGCGAAGGGCATGCCCCCCATTGTGTCGGCTGCCGCCGACACCGTCACCCGCGTTCGGAAGACGCTTCAGGAGAGCCGGGCCGCTCCGGCGTGGCGGCTTCGAGGCCCCTGATGAGGGTCTGCAGCATGAACTCGAAACTGCCCTGCATCGGCATGACCTTTGCCGAGCTCCAGCGGAGCATGAAGGCACGATTTGCGACGAGGGGCAGCAGTTCACCCAGGGTCGGCAGGTCGTCGCCGCCCAGTCGGAGCTGCTGCTCGAAGCGCTCACGCCACTCGAAATCGGTCTCGTCGGGGTCGATGGCGTACTCCGCTGCGATCCAGCCGAAGACGGTCCCCATGATGGTGTTGTAGACCATCAGCAGCTGCTCCCCTTCGAAACCGCCGTTCTTCAGCACGGTCAGGGTGCGCTCGGCGAGGGTGAGGCTCACGATGCTCACCTGCAGCTGTGACGTGATGTAGGCGGCGAGGTTCGGGTGGTGGGAGAGACTCCGCCGCGTGGCACGCGCCATCTGCGTGACCCAGTCCTGCCACGGAATGGTGACGTCGGGCAAATCGACGGTCTCGAGCACCCGCTGGCAGACGAGCGCCAACAGCTGGGCACGGTTGCCCGCATGCCAGTACAGCGACGCCGGATAGGCGTTCAGCCGCGTGCCGAGCGACCGCATGGTCAGCGAGTCGAACCCCTGGGCGTCGATGATGGCGAGGGCGCCGTCGACGACCTCGTCGCGCGAGAGGGGGCCCCGGGAGTTCTTCTTCTTCGGGCCCTCCAGCGCGGGCGGCGAATCAGGCATGCCTCAACCTAACAGCCTGGCCGGGTTCGCCCGGATCATGGTGTCGAACTCCTCGGCCGAGATCCCTGCTTCGAGCAGGGCGTGCCGGAACCCCTCGAGCACGAAGCCGAAACCGTTGCCGCCGTACGCGCGCAGGTGCGAGACGACGCACACGTCGTGCGAGAGCAGGATGCGCTCGAGGTACCCGGCCCGCACGAGCTCGAGAACCTGGGCGACCCGGGGCGCGACGGCCGCGGGGTTCTTCGAATTGATGGTGTCGAGGCCGATGTAGACCCCGGTGGAGGCCAGCTCGACGGCGAACCCGGGAGTCGGCACCGTGTCGACGTGGCCGACGACGATCTTCGCCGGGTCCACGCCTTCGTGCCGGAGCAGAGCGACCTGGTCGAGGCCCACATGCCAGCGCGCGGCGTGGGTGTAGACCGGCACCCCGGTTGCGACACTGGCCCTCGCCGCCCCGCGGAACGACCGCTCCTCCGTCGCAGAGACGAACCACTTGTCGGCCCCGATCTCGCCGATGATGCCCGCCTTCACCCCGGTGCCGGGGATGCCTTCGGTGAGGTCGCGGATGATCTCCTCAGCGATTCCGTCGACTCCGAGCCGGTCGATGAGGTCACGGCTCATGAACGGGTCGCGGTAGCGCCCGGCGCCGAGCACCACGTTCACCCCGGTGGCGCGGGAGACGCGCTGGATCGCCGCCACGTTCTCGGGATCCCTCGTCTCGCCGGCGGCCGTGGCGGTGAAGGTCGGTTTCGACGCCGTCGTGGAGCCGGGCGTCAGCTCCGCCGTCGTCAGATCGAAGATCGTGCCACCGCCCTGGTCGGCGAAGACCTGCAGTTCGTCGACGACCAGCTGCTCTTCGTGCACGAGCCCGTCGCCCCTGCGCTCGAGCATGAGGTTGATGAAGAGGTGCTCGTGCGACAGGGTGGGGCCGAGGTCTGCGGTGTCGACGGCACCGAGAGCGGTCTCGACCGTGCTCATGCGCCGACCCCCGCGACGAGCGCGAGAGCGCCCTCGTCGAGCAGCTGGGACTCGACCTCCGACAGGGCGAGATCGAGCCCCGCCACCAGGTAGTCGATCTCCTCAGTGCTGATGGTGAGTGGCGGCGAGACGGCGGCGGCCTCGTTGAACCCGCCGGTGGCGACGTAGATGATCACGCCGTGCCGGAGGGCGGCCGCAGCCACACGCCTGCCGAGCTGGCCCTGCGGGAGCGTCACCTCTCTCGTCTCACGGTTCTGCACGAATTCGAGGGCGAGCAGCATCCCGACCCCCCGCACGTCGCCGATGACCGGATGCGACGCGGCCAGGTTCTCGAGCTGCTCGCGCAGGTAGACGGCCATTCGGGCACCGCGGGCGACGAGGTCTTCGGAGACGAGCACCTCGATCACTGCTGACGCGATCGCGATCGACAGCGGATTCCCCGCGTAGGTGTGGCCGCCCTGGATGCGGCCGGAGCCCTGCTCGATCGCCGAGATCACACGCTCGGAGACCAGGGTCGCCGCGATGGGCGTGTACCCCGCGCCGAGGCCCTTACCGGTGGCGACGAGGTCGGGCTTGATGCCCCAGTGGTCGGAGGCGAGCATCCGCCCGGCGCGACCGAGGCCCGTCATCACCTCGTCGGCGATGAACAGCACACCGAACTCCTCGCAGAGGCTCTTCAGTCCCACAAGGTAGTGCGCGGGGGGAACGGTCGCCGAGAG
Organism: Subtercola boreus; assembly: GCF_006716115.1. Taxonomy (NCBI): domain Bacteria; kingdom Bacillati; phylum Actinomycetota; class Actinomycetes; order Micrococcales; family Microbacteriaceae; genus Subtercola; species Subtercola boreus. The sequence goes on from NZ_VFOO01000001.1 coordinate 3,273,168, forward strand.
AGTGGCCCCACCGACGGGCTCGATCACGATGCCCGCCAGGTGATGGGCGTGCTCGACGAACTGTTCACGCGCAAGCACGAGCAGGGCATCCGCGTAGTCGCTCTCGCTGAGGCCGGCGCTGTCCCGGTAGGTGTACGGGGTGGGCAGCGTGTGGAACGCGTGCGCCAGCTCGCCCGCGACACTCCGCCGGGCGTGGCCGGAGAGGGAGAGTCCGCCGAGGGTGTTCCCGTGGTAGCTCTGCGACGACGAGAGGAACCACTGCCGTTCGGGCTGCCCGATCTCGCGGAAGTACTGCAGGGCGAACTGGAGGGCGGCCTCGACGGCCTCCGATCCGGAGCTCACGAACCAGACCCCGGCGTACCCGGTCAGCGCGGCGAGACGGTCGGCGAGCTGTTCCGTCTGCACGCTCGTGAAGGCGCCGCGGTGGGTGAAGGTGACGTGTTGCGCCTGCTCTGCCATCGCCGCGATGACGGCCGGGTTGCCGTGGCCGATCGTCGTCACCACAGCGCCGGAGCAGGCGTCGAGGTACCGCTTGCCACGGGTGTCGGTGAGCCAGACCCCCTGGGCGCTCTCGATCGCGGGGAGGTCAGCCGAGAGGTTGTTCTGGATGAGAGATGATTTCATGATGTGACCGCCTGGAGGAATTCTCGGGTTCTGGAGTGTTGGGGATTGAGGATGACCTGCTCGGGCGGGCCCTGCTCGACGACGTGGCCGTCGGCCATGAAGACGACACGGTTGGCCACCTGGCGGGCGAAGTTCATCTCGTGCGTGACGACGACCATGGTCATCCCGTCGCGCGCGAGGTCGCGCATGACCGACAGCACTTCTCCGACGAGCTCGGGGTCGAGTGCACTGGTCGGCTCGTCGAAGAGCATGATGCGGGGGTTCATCGCCAGGGCGCGGGCGATGGCGACGCGCTGCTTCTGGCCGCCCGACAGCTGTGCGGGATACGCCGAGCCCTTCTCGCCGAGGCCCACCCGCTCGAGGAGGCGCTCGGCGTTCGCGGTGGCCTCCTTGCGCGACTGCCCGCCCACGCCGATGGGCGCCTCGACGATGTTCTGCAGCACCGTCAGGTGTGGGAAGAGGTTGAAGTGCTGGAAGACCATGCCGATGCGCCGGCGGCGCACGGCCACTTCGCGTTCCGGCAGTTCGTAGAGCTTCTCGCCGTCCTGCCGGTAGCCGACCAGGTCGCCGTCGATGAGGATGATCCCGTCGTCCACGGTTTCGAGGTGGTTGAGGGTTCGGAGAAGGGTGGTCTTGCCGGATCCGCTCGGACCGATGAGGCAGACCACCTCGCCCTGCTGCACCGTCAGGTCGACGCCCTTCAGTACCTGGTTGGAGCCGTAGGCCTTGTGCACGGCCCGGGCATCGACGATCGGAGTCTCCGTTCGGTCGTTCATCAGTTGCTCCCTGGTTGTGAGTCCGGTCGACATCAGTGGGCGCCTTTCGCCAGTCGTCGTTCGAGGAAGGACTGACCGATGGACGCCACGGCGACCAGGATCAGGTACCAGAAGGTGGCGACGGCGAGCATCTCGATGACCCGGTAGTTGCTGGCCGAGATGTTCAGCGCCTCGGTGAGCACGTCGCCGCCCGCGATGACGGAGACGAGGCTCGTGCCCTTGATGAGGTTGATGAACTGGTTGCCGAGCGGCGGCACGATGACCCGCATCGCCTGCGGCAACACGATTCGTCGCATGGTGTAGCCGGGGGGCATGCCGAGGGCGCTCGACGCCTCGAACTGGCCGCGGTCGATCGAAGCGACGCCACCGCGCACGATCTCGGCCACGAACGCCGCTTCGAGGAGCGCCAGCCCGATGACCGCTGCCGTGAAGGGTGCGATGAGCGAGTTGGTGGTGACCGAGAAGAACTGCACATCGGTGAACGGGATGCCCATGCTGATGTTGCGCACCACGAGGCCGATGTTGCCCCAGAGCAGCAGCTGCAGCAGGGCGGGTACCGACCGGAAGATCATGATGTAGACGCTGGCGATCGTGCGGAGCATCCGGTTCTTCGACATGCGCAGCAGGCCGACGACCACGCCGAGGGCGGAACCGAACAGCATGGCGAGCACCGAGAGCTGGATCGTGATCCAGACGCCGCGGAGGATGCGCTCGCTGAAGAGGTACTGCAGGGTGGTCGCCCAGTTCAGGGCCGGGTTCGTGGCCAGGGCGCCGATCACTCCGACGACGATCACGAGCAGGACCGCCGCGAGGATCCACGGGAAGACGGAGCGTCGGGGAACGACCCGGTAGACCGGCCGGGTGGCGGGCGGGCGCGTCTGGGTGGTTGTCACGATCAGTCGATCGGGAAGGCGGAGGTGCCGCCGCCGTTGATGACGACCTGGTCTTCGGTGAGCTCGATGTCTGCTGCACCGTGCTTCTCCATGATCTCGTGGTACGTGCCGTCGGCGACGAGGATCTTCAGCGCACCGAGGATCGCCGCGGCGAAGTCCTTGCGGTCGAGGGCGACACCCATGGCGAAGGGGTTGTCGGGGTACCGGGCGTCGGTGAGCGCGAAGGTGCTGCCATCGCCGCTCGTCTTCACCGTGTTGGCGAGGATCAGCGCCGGTGCGACGAATCCGGATGCCCGGCCGGACTGCACCGCAGTGGTGGCGTCCGCGGCAGAGGTGAAGGGGTTGATCGTGATCGGCTTGGCCGCGCACTCGGCGTCGCTGATTGTCTTCGCGCGGATCTCCTGCTGGCTGCCGGAGACGACGGCGAGCGTCATCCCGCACATGGAGGCGATGTCGGTGACCTTGTCGGCGTTCTCCTTCGGCACGAGGATGGCCGACTGGTTCTGCATCTGGTCGATCATCGTCAGCACCTGCTGGCGGGCAGGCGTGTCGGAGAGGAACCCGATGGAGATGTCGATCGCGCCGGACTGGATCGCCGGGATCGGCTCCTTCACGTCGCGCCAGACGAAGTCGACTCCGAGGATGTCACCGAACGCGGCGGCGAGATCGGGCGAGATGCCGACAGGCTCGGCGCCGTCACCGATCCCCACCGAGGGCGGGAGCACGTACGGAGCACCGACGTTGACGACACCCGCGTCGAGCACCTCCTTCGGCAGGAGCGCACGAAGGCTCTCGTCGACCGAGTGGGCGACGGTCGTCCCGGTCGTGTCGGCCGCTGCAGCCTCTGTGCCCGCAGAGGTCGAGGAGCAACCGGAAGCGAGGAGGGCGATGGCACTGGCGGTGGCGATGGTCGCCGTGATTCTGGTGAAGACGGTGGCTGTCATGGATCGCTTTCGGTTCAGGGCCGTGGCCGCAGGCGGTGAGCGCTCTTGAACAATGTTCTAGAGATCGAGTGCTGCAACCATAAGTCCGCTGTTGTTTCCGGCAAGTGTCGCCATGTGACGGGCATGTAAACATTGAACGCCGTACAAGAAAATCCTCGTGATGTTTACCGCTCCGAAACATGGCGTACCTATGCTCGCAACATTGAACGCTGTACAAGGAGCCGGATGTCCCACCTCGATCACCGCGCGCGACGAATCACCGTCGCAGCCGCCGCCACGTTCGTGCTGCTTCTCGGGTCGAACATGCCCACACCCCTCTATGCAGTTTTCGCGCAGCAACTCGACTTCGGGGTCTTCACGCTGACCGCGATCTACGCGGCCTACTTTCTCGCCCTCGTGCCCACCCTGCTCGGTTTCGGCAGCCTCTCCGACCGCTTCGGGAGGCGCCCGGTGGTGCGCGCCGGACTCGCCGTGGCCCTGGTCGCAGCACTCGTCTTCGCTTCCGCCGACTCCCTCACCGCTCTGTTCGTCGCGCGGGTGCTGCAGGGTGTCGCGGTCGGCCTTCTCTCCGGCGCTCTCTCCGCCACCCTCGTCGACGCCTCCCCCCGCCGGGGCGCCACCGTCAGTACCGTGTCGATCCTCGCCGGCGGCGCCCTCGGCCCGCTCGTCGGAGGGCTGCTCGCGCGCGCCGTGCCGGGCTCGCCCGGAGCTGCGTTCTGGATCGTCGTCGCGTCATCCGCCGTTGTGCTCGCCCTCACGCACACCCTCCCCCGCGAGCGCCGGCCCACCGCCGACCGTTCGACGAGACGCGCCGCCCTCCCGACCGCCGTCTGGTGGGGCGCAGCGATCGCCGGCCTCGGCTGGGCGACGGCGGGTCTGTCGCTCGGGCTCCTGCCCACTGCGCTCGGGGTCACCCTCCCCAACACCTCGACTTTCACCGCAACCCTCCTGGTCACCGTCATGATGGGCGCCAGCGCGGTGACCCAACTCACCCTCGGCGCGACACGGCTGCCGCTCGGTACGGCGGGACTGGTGGCCGTGCCGCTGGCTGCCGTCACCCTCACTCTCGGCCTCGCGCTAGCGTCCCTCCCGGTCGTCGCCATCGGGAGTGTGCTCTCGGGTGTGGGCCTCGGATGCGCGTTCCTCGGCGGCATGCGCATCGCCGCGGCGGCCGCAGCACCACCGGATCGCGCCCGCGCGCTATCGATCTTCTTCGCCGTGGCCTACCTCGCAACGGGCGTGCCCACGCTGGCGGTCGGCGCGCTCAGCGCGGTGACCGGCCTGCTGCCCGCGATCGTCGGGTTCGCGTGTGCGGTGGTGGTGGTGGCCGTCTGCCTGGGGCTACGCGCTCCCGCTGCTCCTCCGCAGCAACGCAACGGGACCAGAACACACCCTCATCGTGCACATATGTGAAGAAGTATCAACGTATAAGAAAATCCCAGCACGGTTTTGGGGCCCTTCCTGCAGGCCGCCCTCACACCATCGCTAGACGCCTAAGAGCGCGAGCGGGATGACGGCGATACCGTCTGCCCGCCAGTACGCGACCTTTCCCGTGGTGATGACTGCGGCGTCGGGAAGGTCGGTGCCGAGCTGGATTCGTAGCCAGCGGAGGTGCTGCACGTCTTTGTCTGTGACCGCGCTGGCCAACTTCACCTCGAAGGCAACGACCTTTCCGTCGGCACGTTCGACGATCAGATCGATTTCGTGGTCACCATTGTGAGTTCGCACGTGGCTGACGGCAGCTCCAGCGCTCTGCGCGTAGACGCGAACAGAAAGCGTCACCAGCGACTCGAAGAGACCCCCGAGCATCGGCCCGTCTCGCAGCTCCGCCGGGCCGATATCGGATCGTGTGATTAGCGACTGCGCTGATACGCCCAACAACCGTGCGGCGAGCGCCGGATCGGCGAGTTGGTGTTTGGGGCTCTGGCCGAGCCGGTTGAAGTGATTTCGGCTGGGCACCCACCCTGGCACCTCGTCGAGCAGCCACAACCGCTTGAGAACCTCGCGGTAATCCTGCGCAGTTCCTCTCGCCGGCGGGGCCAAACGCTACCGTTTCGCAGGGCCAAACTCTACCGTTTCGCAGACTGTCGCCACTGTGGCCGAGGGTAGGGAAGGCTGCGCGTCTCTCTGTAATCGGTGTCGGTGTTCCGGATCAGCTGGATGGCTTGCGAGCCGAGCCTGCAATCGCCGGGTTTGCCTCGGCCTCTTCCGTCGCGGTGGGCTCGATCGCCGTTTCGCGCGCTCGGCGCCAGCAGCGGTGCCCCTGGGCGGCGCGTACAGCGAAATCCCAGCAACTCGCCTGAAGCCCGCAATTTCAATGATCGAGAGGCGTCCGACGAAATACTTGAGGTTTGCTTGGTTTGACGAGTTGGCGAAGTGGGCGTAGACCGAAACCAAGGTCAGCGGGGGAATCTGGGCCTGAGAACATATCGAGCATTGGAGCACGAAGTGTTTAGAAGCAGGAATTTCCTCCACGGCAGTACCAAAAAATTCGGGATCCGAACGATGGCCGTCGCCCTCGCGACAGGAACGATGCTCACGATCGGAATGGCGCCGGCTTCGGCGAACGTAGAATCAGCGCCGACATCCGAAAGTGGCATCTCTTACGAACTGAGCGTAGGCGGCGAAAGCACCACGCTGGCTGAGGGTCAGTCTGTCGTCTACCCCATGGTGCCCATCGATCCAGACGCCGGCGTCGTCTATCCGTGTGACTACGGCACAATCACAGTCACGGCTGCGGGCGGGGTCTACCACTACGACATCGAAATGTCCGTTCCTGTCACGAACTTCATTGGTGCCTTCAGCATCATGGATCTCACCAGCGGTTTGAGTGGTGGCTCGGTCACCGAACTGATCTTCTCGGGAGATGTCCCGACCAGTAGTCTGCGCAACCATACGTATTCCGGCACGATCGCGGGAGAGGCGTTTTTTGCAGGCATTTCCGTTGCTCACACCGCACCGAACAATACGTCGTACACCTACAACGACTTTTGAGAAATCCAGATCGCAACTTCAGACATCGGAGACCCAGCATGAATCCCGCAGACGAGCTAAGAATTCTCATTGGCGATGGCGGCATCACAGAAGACGCGGTGCGGAGCATCACGGGCATCACCACCGAAAAGCTGAGGTCGTTCCTGAACCAGGCACAATCGGGGATGGTGGTCGCTGATCCGGAGAAGATGGAGGTGCTCTCGACTGACGAGAGTATGAGGCTGTCCATCCTGGTTGCGCAGCTGACCGCGGGGTTCCAAATCGACGACGACGAACGTCTCACTGCGATCCTCGAGTCACTCACCCTCGAGTGCGGCCTCACGGTACCGAACATCGCGCGACTGACAGGCCTCGAAATCGAGGATCTGGAGAGCGGTCTGCACGATCCCGCATCGGTACCGATCGAAAAGAAATACGCGCTTGCTCTTAGAAGTTCCTATGTCATAAATGCCGTGGGGCTAGCACGAACTCGATGAGCTGATCGGGCGTTGACCGCGATGCCCTAGTTCCTGTTGTGCCCCAGCGATCTGGAGCGTAGGACTTCTTTCCAATAACCCTCGCGATCGATCACGTGCTGGTCATCGGTCCGCATCGACCAAAACTCAAGCAGAGCGAATCGCATCGTCAAACGAAAATAGTCCTCGCCCTTCGCCGCAAGGTGAGCTTTCAGTCCGACGTTATCCCCGTGAAGCGTGAGGGCGTACTGGGACCAGCGTTGCCAGATTCCAGTGTCTCCATACGCCGAGCCGACGTAAGGCTCGCCCGTTACCTGATCATGAATGACGTAGACGCCCTTCATATGCTCCAACGCAACACGCCAGTCGGGTCGCCCCTGCTTCACAATCGCCTGAATCTCGGCAAGTGAGTGATTGATACGGTCATGTCCCGGAAACGGGTCACCGTCGAACGGTTGCTCGGCAATCATTGCCACAGACATGTCGTTCAGGCACGCCTCCATGTTCCGACGGCGGTTGCGACCGGCGAGTGCCAACCGAACGTAGAGCCTCTTGATGAACGGACCCATCAGATCCTCTCGAAGAACGACGTCGTACGAGTGTTGCCGCGGTTCAGGACGGCGGCCTAAAACTTCCCAGATCCCCCCAAACAGCCACAGCGTCGGATCGCTTTGATCCTGCGCGAGCGAGAAAATAAACTTCCGGTTGAAGTCGTCATTGACGTTGCGCCATGAGTTCCAACGTTGCCAAGTATCGGGGTCACTGCCGAGCACGTCGATAGGAAATGCTTCGCCGTTGAAAACGGCGCAGTGAAGCTTGTACTCCTTCGGATCGAAGTCCGACGGCAGCAAGGTCGCGAGCGAGATCAGATCCATGGTGAAAGGTTAACGCCGAGCAGCGCGAAGCCGGCTGCCAACTGACGCCCAGCCAAGCAAGCTCCCGCCAGCGCTCTGCCCGCATTGGAACCTCAGAGTCAGCTACAAGCGCCGCGGGTGCGGCAGTAGCACCTCGCTCATTTACGTCTGCCCAGATCGCTCGCGCCGGCCGCTGTCGCAGTATCCGGCACCGGATGCCCGACCACCGCCACCCCGAAGTTCCCACGCGCTCCCAGGGCGATCTCGCCCCACCCAGGCTCACCATCAGACTCGCGAGCGCTCGGGTTCGCCGCAGCCTCCGCCGTCTTGACGATGAACACCTCGGACATCCGCGACCCCGTCGCGCGACCCGCAGATCCACCCCCGGCAGCAATCCGGAAATACATCGACTCCGCGCCATCCACGCCCGGAACCGGCAACACCCCGAGCGGCCAGGTCTCGGTCGGCCACTCCCCCGGCCCGACCTGCGTCCCGGACAGCACATCCGATGCGTCGCAGAGAACTCCAACGGCGACGCGGCGGCCACGGGAGCCCACATCCCCTCCGCACCAGAGGGCAGCTCCAGATCAAGCGGAACCCACGACCCGCCGCTCTGCACCCGAACGGGAAGCGTGTACAACTCAGACGTCAACGATTCGTTCGACTGCCCCAACAGCTGCGCCGTCGGCGACTCTGCGAGTCATCGACCGCGCAGGCCCGTACGGCTTCGCGATCAGCCCGCCATCGCGGTACCCCGCGCCCGCTGTATATCCGCAACCGGCGCACTCGCTAATGGGGCACCGCCCTGAACTTCGGCCTCGTAGGGCGCTGCCGACGGGTCAGCAAAAGCCGTATTCGCGAGAACATCGCTCAGTGGCGCAAGTCGCATCCATTGATCCTCTGCGGCAAGACTCATCGAGGATGGCACTTCATGCTCCGGATACTCGCAGATGGCGGCGATCGCAAGGACGACCCTCTCACGAAGCACTCAACACCTCATCGCGTTTGCCGGCCGCCGAGGCACAATCGGCCGATTAGATCATTCTTTCGGCAGCCGGTTGATCGCTAGCGACAGGCCGCGCGGGCTGAGCCCGGTCACGTGTTGAATCTGAACCCAGGTCGCTCCGCCTTTCAGCGCAGCGCGAATCAGCTCATCACGCCGACCAATCAGTCTTTCGCGCTGCTCAGTCACGCCACGCAACGCCGCTACGGCCTTCCCGAGTTCGTCAAAAATTTCGGCCACAAACGCCACTCTATCAACCGAGGTTTTGTCACGTTACTGGGTAAAGTCCCGATCGAAAGCAGGTAACTTAATGAACCTCGAATCGCGCGACGAGAAAATCGTCTCGCCAAATAGCTCAATCGCGCCTCTCCTGAAATCGCTACGCGAAGATCTCTTCGATCTCGTAGATGGCCTACTCCCTACGCATATCGTCGATCACGTCGCCCATTCCATCCTGGTGCTCGAGTCTCTGAGCGAACCGCCGGTCCAGGGAGATGCGCGTCACCTCAGCTAAGCAACCTTTCCCCCGGATCCGGTAGCGCTCTACCGTTTCATATGCCCACCTGGAGCCATGTCGTCCGAGCCACAACCACAACGGCCGTCCGTGGCTGTCGGGAAACCAGTCCTTCAGGCGACCAACAACACTTCACTCGCTTACCGCGGGACTGTACCCGAAAGTCCTAAATGTGCTTGCGAGACACGGAAGACGCCGAGATGAGTTTGGGAGACAGAACGCAGCAGCGAGATCACGGGGATTCCGGTCGACCGTGATCTAGTAGGTGGCTGCCTCAACAACCTTTACTTTTTTGAGGCAAGCCTGCAGCTATCTCAAGGGTCCTTAACAATCGCTGGCAAGGTGGCCGACTTGGGCTCACCTCAATGTGCATTAGTTGGGCGTGAAAAACCGGCGTCCCAGGGTTGCAACCTATAGAGCAGAGAGACCCCTACCAAGCCCCAAATTCCGAGGCCTGGTAGGGATTAGGTGTTCGCGCTGCCGCGGCTATTCCTCTTTGCTCTCGAAGGTCTCTCCTTCTTGGACCGTGAAATGCTCGCCTTTTTCCGGATCGGATCCGAAGAAGCTGTCGTGCTCTCCAGGCGCCGACGGTACGACGCCTTTGTAGATGACATCGTTCAGGTCGTCGTTGTTTGAGTCGTCTTCCGAATCGTTCTCTCCCATGTTTCACCCCCTCGCGTTGATGATAGGGATGAGGGCGGTGATGCCACTAACAAGTAGCAGCATCACCGTGCCTGCCAAGAACCATTTCATTGCCGTCCTAGTGTGACCGACAATGTTTTTGAGGTCACTCTCGGCCCGGTCATATTCTTTACGAAGTTGACCGATGAGGCTCACGCGAGCATCGTATTTGTTGGCATTGGCCACGCTGCTGAGCACGCCGACGGGGTGCATCACACGGGTTCCAGTTACCGTCATGGACTTCACGGCGTAGACCGTCGCGAGCACGAAACAAATAATGGCCAGGGTGTAACCCGAATTCGCTAACGCTGAGACTAGCGAGGCCGCGATGCCTGAGGCACCAAGGACGCCGGCTGACCGGCCCCGGATGCTTGAAATGCGCCCTATCTGTCGTTCACGAAGCCGCAGTATCTCCTCGTGCGCGAGAATTAAAACGTCTTCCCGCATTTTCGACATCTTCTTTCCTTCCAGACTGGTCTCAGCAGAAAGACCCGCCCCGAGTCTTCGCTGCTAAAGATACTCAGCTGGTTCGGGGGAGCGCGAGCGAAGCGACGGCCTCAGAAGTTTGCCGGCCGATCGCGCGGTACATAGTGTCTGCGCCCTGCCGGGTCTGTTGGGTCCTAGATCGAACCACCCAGATTAATTTTTACGCGGCGGCGGGTGAGATCCTCGTCAATATCTCGCGCATCAGGTAGGGGCCGTGCCAGTCGGTCTAGTTTGATCACCATTGGGGTGTCCCTAGCCCGGTTCTGCGCGACACAAGCTTCATGCCCATAACACTCCCTCGCACAGCGGTAAGTCTCAAAGAACTGCAGGAAGATGACCTCATCGTCGCCTATAGAGATGATGATGATTTTCGGAACGGTGAAGCAGCTCTCGGTGGCGCGATTCTTCTTCGCCATGCCAACGCTCGTCCGGGCTCATGGGACGTGACCTATCGCGACAATCGGAGGGAAGCAGACGGACTCATCAACTTGAGCGACTTTGCGCACAGCTTCAAGATTTCGGCCGGACCCCGCAGTATCGGCGACCATGGGCCCTGGCGATGAGCCCTTCTATACGAGCGTTTGACCTGCAGCGGCGGCGACCAGTAGCGCCATGAGAACGCGGCCGCTGAGCGCTATGGTTCAGTGTTCGAGCCGACCACTGGGGTCCGGGGGGCTCAGAAACTTTCGGGCTTCGATGCAGAAGATGGCCGTAAAGGCCACTTTTCGTCTTCGTACCCTCGCCTCGCCAAGAACCCCTAAGCCGCCGCAGGCGCCGTCTAGGGTTCGATCCACACGGATATGGTTAGCAACATGGCCACAATCCGTCGAAGCATCTACTGGACCGTCCTCACGAGTGCCGGAGACCCGACCGCCCTGATCACGAAAGCGGTCTCGACAACCGACTTCACCGTCACCTCTTCAACTCCCACGTCGATTGTTATCGAGGTGCCCCGCGCGATGATCAAAAACCGCTGGGCCGCGACCATCCAAGGCACGCTCTCGCCCGGCGATTTGGGTACAGACATCGAATGGGTCGTCGAAGGCCTCGGCAACAAACACTTCGAGCACATGGTGACCATCGGGGAAGGAATGCCCGAAGGGTCACTATATGATCACGGAATCCCTGCCGCAGTCGCCAAAATCGCAATGAAATTCTTCGGACGTAAAGAGATCCGGCACCTTGCCAACGTGCTCGACCGCGGCGAGTTCGTGCACGCAATCGGGGTAGGTAACCTGGGCGGCAAGATGGGCATCGTAGCTCTGACCGACAACCGACTGCTCTTCCTCGAAAAGAGTATCGGCAGCGAGAACCTCGTCGAATTCGCTCTGGGTTCGATCGGCGCCCTCTCCTTGGGGAAGAAGATGGGCGGGGAGACATTGACCGTGACCCACTCGGGAACGAACGTCACAATCACGACGCTGCAGCACGGCCAGGGAGACGCCATCGCACGCAAGTTCCGGGAGCTCTCGGAGAAACCGGCAGCGGTGACAGGAGCCGTCACGCCAGCAGCTGATCCCATTGCACAAATCGAACGGCTCGCAGGCCTCCGCGACAAAGGCATCCTGACGGAAGCTGAATTCCAAACTCAGAAGACGCAACTCCTCCTCAACCTGTAACAAGCCGGCCGAGAGCCATCTACGCATCGTCGACACAAGGCGAGCTGACATAGTTGCTCAATGGGGAAGGGGCCATGTTCTCCGTCAACTCGTCTACTCGCTCGTTGGCTTGTCTTGCAAAATAAGCAGATTCGTAGCCGGCGGCGCAGCCGATGACGGCGACTCTCGCTTTTAGCTCCGCGTCTGAGACCCGGACCAATACGATCGGTGAGATGAACGCGACCGTCGTGTAATTGAGGGGGAGTCTTTGCCAAATGAGTTGAAGGTATGAACGCGGCGTACAGGCGATTTTTACGATTCAGACCGAGATACTCCCGAAATCAAGGTAACCCTAGAGAAATCACAGTCAGGTATTAGCATCACCGTGGCTTGGTCGAGCCCGGAGGTTCCGTACGCATCCTGGTTCATGACGAGCGCCACCACCTTGCCGGGCCTTCAGGTAGAGCCCAAACCCGTGCCGAAACGGGTGCTGTTTGAAGATTCTCATGGGACTGTGCTTCTCATCCGTTGTTTGGCTCGAGGCTTCCACGCAGATTCTGGGGGACCTGGGAGTGGCACGTTATGGTCTCGCGCAGCAATTATGGACGTTCGCGAGGACAAGGAATATGACCGCCCACACGGCTAGCAGACGGAGATATCTGGGCTGTCTGGTCGGTTCTGGCGGGGCGCGTTCGCCGGCCCTCCCGGGGCCGGCGGCGAGGGCTCTGCCCTCACGCACCCGCCCGCTGAGCGGGAATGGATGCATTAAGGCAGCACGAGTGGAGACAAAGGCAATGGCCTACCCAGGGCTACGGCATTCAGCATCCGACACATGTTTGCGTAGTCGCACCCCTTTACGGGCAGTGTTCCTCGCATGCAAACCTAGTGCGAGGTGTCATTTTGGTCAGCCCACTCGGCGCCAGAGCCGCCTCCACCAAGACGGCCGGTTTGGCAAAGGCGCTGTTCGTACTCGGTAATTGGTGAGCGCGCGGCGGTCGGACGCCTGCGCCTTCACTGCGTCCGCGGCGTCCAACGGGTCTTGCCAGTCAACTTCACCTCGGGTTATGAAGTAATGGGAGTTGCATGGAAGGCCTGTTGCGCCGACTGACGGTTTGAGGGACACCTCGCCGTCGAAGACGACCCGCCAGCGGGCCGGAGACAACTTCGTTACCACTTCGCGCCCGCAGCCACTTGGACAGATATGCCCCGCGGTCGAGTAGTTCGTGGAAACGTACAGTACGCCTGGCTCCATTGGTGCTGGGAACGACTCCACGAAGCTTGCAACGTAGTGATCAATCTCGGTCATTCAAGGTCGCCGTTTCGGATCTCGTTCGAGAAGAGCTTGTAGATGGTGAGGTTTGAAGGTGCGTGGGTTGCATGGAATCCGAGGTACCGTTTCCACCGAATGACGGCGAAAATCGCGTTTAGGGCGTTCAGTTCTGCCAGCTGGATGTTGCTGCTGTAGTCGTCTTCGCCCGGCGGAACGGCCGGAGCGGTCGGTAGGGGCGAGTCCTCCCCGGGTAGGTAGGCCGAGACCTTCGCTATGCCGGTGAGACCGTGCTCGCCTTCCCTGAAACTCATGCCGACATCGATGAATGGCACACCGCGGTCGCGAAGCCACCGCATGATCGCGGGTCGGGCCTCCGCGTCGGCGGCCGCCAGAAACACGAACGTTGCTCCTTCTAGAAGATGCAGGTTCTCCTCCGTGAGGGCGACGGGGTGCGCGGTAATACCGATGTGCATGCGTCCGTACTCGGCGGCAAAGTACTCGGCCTTATTTGGCTGTGCGGCTAAGACCTCGATGGCCACGGCCCCAGGGGCGCGGTAGGCGTTGTGAGTTTCTAGCGTGTCGCCGTCGATGAGGATGATCCGGTCGACCCAGGTCTTGGCGACTTGATCGAGGATGTAGCTGCCCGTACCGCCGACGCCGACGATCGCGATGGTGTGGCCCCTAAAAAGGTTGTTGAGCGTAATCAGTCCGGCACGGGTTGTGTTCGTGTCCGGGTAAACGAGCGGGAGGTCATCCGGCACGACCTGGTAGGAACCGTCCGTGATGTCGGCGACGGTTGGGTCGACCTGCCAGGCGGGGTTCCGCAGGATGTGTGCGTACTGCCGGATCTTGTCATGCAAACCCGCATAGGCGCCGCTCGGCGGCTTGAAGGACATCATGAACTCGGCGCGTTCCCCAACACCAAAATCATGTGGGTCCGGGGTCGCAAGTGGTCCGCCGTTTTCGTCGCGAGGCTCCTCGCCATCGAACCAGATCCGGTGATCGGTCGCGTCGGTAAGGACGTCTTCGAGAATGGTCACCGGCAGTACCAGCTGGCCGTCACGGCGTAGCCCAGACGGCGCCAGGTAGGGGAGGCGGCGGATGATGAGGTGCCCACTTCGGAGCACCAGGTCGTAACCGTCAGCGACGAGCCGGGCGATCGAACTGTCAGGACCGGTTGGCAGGTTCGACATCGAAGACCATCCCGTCCTTCACTTCGACGTTCTTGCCCGGACGCAGAGCGTGGTCGGAGCCGTGTCCGCGACTGTACTCGACCGTCGTGCCGGCCGGATCGTAAGGCTGCCCCGGGAAAGCGAGCTCGACGACCTGCTCGAATGTGATCTTCTTCTCGGACCAATGCTGCGCCCGAGTGTTGACGATTATCGTCGCTGTCTTGGTTTTTTCTCCAAGTGCTTCAACGGTCATGGTGTTGCCTTTCTGTGGGAAGTGCACGATCCGATTGAAGGTGCGCCGTGGCCATCACTGTATCAGCAAAGCGGCACTGGTGTTCAAGTGATTTGACGTGTCGTGTCACTCGTGCTTCATTTGGGCGTTATTCTCGAAACATGCAACGGATCCCTCATTCGTCAGCGACGTCACCGAGGACGGCGTGACCGGCTCCTCAGGCGCCTCGGGCGCAGAACAGATCGACCTCGCCCAGTTGGGCACCATGCTCCGAGAGCGACGCGGAACTTTATCGCTCCGACAGGCAGCCGCTGAGGTGGGTGTCAGCTTCAGCACGCTCACGCGCGTGGAAGCAGGAGCCCAGCCCGACTTGACGTCCTTCACTCTCATATGCGGCTGGCTGGGGGTATCTCCCGCCCAGTTCTTCATGCCAGTAGCAGAGCGTCGGGTCACACCTATGGACGAGGTCATCGCCCATCTCTCCGCCGATCCCCGACTCGAAGCTGACGCAGCGTCAAAAATCGCCAGCGTACTGAAGAACATGTATGACGTCCTCGCCAAAGCCCCCACACAACGACCCGTGGTTGCATGCCACCTGCGAGCTGCGTCTGCTCTTCGCCCCGGGGTACCGCACCGCCTGAACTCGATGCTGGGTGCAATGCACGACAAGCTGGCTGAGCGTGTCGCGGCCGGGGAGCTGTGACCCTCAGGCGCGGGTTCAAGGCAGAAGCTGAAAGGGAAGCAGCCCGCGTTCGCAAAGAACTCGAACTAGCCCCACATGATCGCCTCGACCCACGGCAGCTTGCAAAGCACCTGAGTATCGCTGTAGTCGATGCCTCCGACCTTGTTGACATCGCAGACCTCGAAGAGCTCGAGCGCCTCCAGGCCTTCGCATTCTCCGCTGCTACCTTCGAGATCGAGGATCGGTCGATCATCGTCGTCAATCCATTGAGAACGATCGGCCGCCAAAACAGCGACATCGCCCACGAACTGGCCCATGTAATGCTCAAGCACGTCCTTTCCGAGATCCGTGAAGTGGACGGCATGCCATTCCGAACCTGCAAACCGGAAGAAGAAGAGGAAGCGACCGCCTTTGGAGGAGCCCTTCTCCTCCCACGTCCGCTTCTGCTGAGCGCGGCACGTCGTCAAGCATCTGTAGATGAGATATCACAGCAGTACGAGGTGACCACCGAGATGGCGCGGTTTCGATACAACTCAACCGGAGTAGCAAAGCAGCTTGGTCGATAGCGCACGCGACAGCCGTAGCCGCAACCCTTTGTTACGGAATGGGGGCGCGAAAATTCTAGTTACGAAAGGTGTCCGTAGCGGGTACCGGACAAGCTTATTGACATAAGAACCGGCATCGGTTTGGCGGCCGCACTGTACACCGGTCAGCTCGATGGACGGCCCCCTCCGCGTCAACGCAGGACTAGTTGGGTGCGTCGCCCGTTTCGCGAGACTCCCGGGTGAGGTCTTCGCGGGCCTCGTGCTCGACGAGAACGGGGATGTAGTCGCGCACGGGCGCATCGGCGAGGGCCTCGTACTCGCTCTGCACGACGTCGTCGATGTGTTCTGGGGAGACGTCGGGGAACTTCTCTGCGAGGCGTTCAGCGACTTTGCCGACCGCTTCTTTTTCCTTTTCGGGTTCCATGGTTCCAGTATCGAGCCGTTACTCCTGTGGGCCAAGGGCGTACGTCATCGACGAGCGCCCGGCCCGCACCGTTGCGCAGAACTCAGGGGGTCTTTCGCTGGCGGGGTCCTGCCGACCGGGGCGGGGTCGCGCGAAGGCGGTCGGCTGCCTGGCCGAGGATGCGCGCGAGCTCGTCGACGTCACGGTCGGAGAGTGCGGCGAAGAGCAGCTGGTGAACGGTGGCGATGTGGCCGGGGAAGACGGCGGCGAGCACCGCACGCCCGGCGTCGGCGAGGGCGACGACGGTGCTGCGTTCGTCGTCGGGTGAGGGCGTGCGGGTGACGAGTCCGCGCTGTTCGAGGAGTTGCGCCTGGTAGGTCAGGCCGCTGCGGCTGTAGACCACTCCGTCGGCGAGATCGGTCATGCGCAGCCGGCCGTCGGGAGCGTCGCCCAGGCGGGCGAGCAGCTGGAACTGCACGTAGCTCAGGTCGCCGGCGCTGCGCAGCTGTTTCTCGACGGCGTGGCGCACCAGGCTGCTCACTTCGGTAAAGGCGAAGTACGCCCCGAGCTGTGCGGGCGTCAGGGACGTGGGCGTCTCGGTCATGAGTGCCATCATACGTGTTGCTTCGAGTTCGAAGCAGTGCTACCTTCGAGCTATTGCTACGAATTCGAAGCATATGACAAAGGGACAGATCATGATGGCAGTGCGTTTCCACGAGGTGGGCGGCCCCGAGGTGCTGAAGTATGAAGAGATCGAGCAGCCGTCACCGGCGGCCGACGAGGTGCGGATCCGCGTTGCGGCGTCAGCATTCAGCCCCGCCGACAACAGCATGCGGGCCGGGTTGCTGCCGATCCCGGTGCTGCTGCCGCACGTGCCGGGCTACGACGTCTCGGGTACCATCGACGCGGTCGGCGAGGGAGTCGACGGCGTCGCGGTGGGCGACGACGTGATCGGCTTCCTGCCGATGGAGCTCGACGGGGGCGCAGCTGAGTACGTGGTCGCCCCGGCGGATTCGGTCGTGAAGGCCCCGACGAGCATCCCGCTCGCTGACGCCGCAGCACTGCCCTCGGTGGCGTTGACCGCATGGCAGGCGCTCTTCGACGAGGGGCGGCTCGAGGCGGGGCAGCGTGTGCTCATCGTGGGTGCGGGCGGCGTGGTGGGCAAGTACGCGATCCAGCTCGCGAAGCGTGCGGGCGTGCACGTCGTGGCGACGGCGAGCCCGCGCAGCATCGACGCGGTGCGCGCGGCGGGCGCCGATGAGATCGTCGACCACACCACCACCGACCTGCGAAGCGCGGTCGGCGAGCAAGTCGATGTTCTGCTCAACCTCGCACCGATCGATCCGGAGCAGTTCGCCTCGTTCGTGGGGCTCGTTCGCGATGGGGGCGCCGTGGTCAGCACCACCGCGTTCATGGCGACTCCGGGCGACGACAGCCGTGGTGTGCGGGCGGCCACCGTCTTCGTGCTGCCGAACCGCGAGCGCCTGGCCGAGCTGGTGTCGCTCGTCGACAGCGGTGAGCTCACTGTCGAGGTGACCCGTCGCATCCCGCTCACCGAGCTGCCGGCCCTTCACGCCGAGGCTGCTGCGGGCGGAATCGCCGGGAAGGTCATCGTTCTGCCCGCCTGATGCTGCAACGGGGCCAGACGGTCAAGGCGAAGTCGGGCGACGGCCGACAGGGCGACAGATGCTGTGGATCACTGGTGCTCGGGCAGCAACGGCGCAGCGCCGGCGCGCGCTGCTGGGCAGTCAGTCTCGGCGGTGTTCGATCAGGATGGTGTCTCGCCACTGGCCGGCCCAGGGTCCGTAGGTCATGAGTGCGATGCGTTCTCGAGTTCCGATGCGACGGAACCCGGCCCGGTCATGCAACGCCAGGCTGGTCTCGTTCTCCGGGAAGATGCTGGACTGGATGGTCCAGATCCCGGCTTCCGTTGCCACGCGGATGAACGTGTCGACGAGCTGGAGTCCAACTCCCCGCCCGGCCGCGCTCGGCGCCACGTAGACGGAGTGCTCGACGACGCCCCGATAGACGGGCCGGCTGGACACGGGCGAGGCGGCGACCCAGCCGAGCACGGCCCCGCTGACGTCGGTTGCGACGAGTCGGCCGACCTCGAGCTTGCCGGCGTGGAAGTGGTCCCACGAGGGTGGTTCTGCTTCGAAGGTGGCGTTGCCGGTTGCGATCCCTGCCCGGTAGATCGATTCGACGGCCGCCCAATCCGGAGCTTCCATCGGGCGGATGCGGATGGTGTCGGTCACGGCCGGAGTGCGTGGGCTGCCCGGTCAAGGGCGTCGTTGACGACGCGGAAATATGCCCAGCGGCCGCGTTGTTCGCGGACGGCGAGGCCAGCGTCGACGAGTTGCTTCATGTGGTGTGAGACGGTGGGCTGCGAAAGCCCGACGGGTTCGGTGAGGTCGCAGATGCACGCCTCGCCGCCTTCGCTTGCCGCGATCAGTGAGAGCAGGCGTACCCGTGTCGGGTCGCCGAGCGCCTTGAAGGTGTGTGCGAGTCGTTCGGCTTCGTCGATGCTGAGTACTCCACCGGTGACAGCAGCGCAACAGGTCGCATCCGGGGTCGGAACGGGAAGCGTGATCGTCATGGTCCGATCCTTGCACGTCGTATTGACTTCTGTCGATACATCCAGCAGTCTCCTCCTATCGAGACTTGTCGATGCATGAAGGAGTTGAACGGTGCAGAAGAGTGAACTTCCCGTGGTTGTGATCGGGGCGGGGCCTCAGGGCCTCGCTGCAGCCGCGCACCTGGTCGAGCGAGGTCAGCTGGTAGAGGTGTTCGAGGCTGGTGGAAGCGCTGCTGCCGCGGTAGCCGAATGGGGTCACGTTCGACTGTTCTCCGCGTGGGGCGAGCTCGTCGACGCAGCTGCTGCCCGCCTGCTCGAACCGACCGGGTGGACCCGTCCGGCGAGCGGGTTCCCGACGGGTGCCCAATGGATCAGCGGCTACCTCGCCCCGCTCGCCGCAGGCCTCGGCGACCGTGTCCGCTACAACTCGCGGGTCGTCGGTGTGTCGCGCCGAGGCCGCGATCGCCTCGTCGATGCCGGACGCGCGGAGCAGCCCTTCACCGTCCACGTTCAGACATCTGACGGGGACGAGTGCCGCGTCGACGCCAGGGCGGTCATCGACGCGTCCGGGACCTGGTCGACTCCGAACCCCGCTGGCGCCGACGGCCTCCCCGCGCTCGGCGAACGCGCAGCTGCGGAGATGTTGGAGTACCGCATCCCTGACTACCGGCACCGCAGCCGGTATGACGGCAAGCACAGTGTCGTCATCGGTTCCGGGCATTCTGCCGTGACCGCTGTGATCGCGCTGGGCCGGATCGCACGCCGCGATCCGGCCACGAGTGTCACCTGGGTGCTCCGCCGCGGCTCTGTGGGGAACACCTTCGGCGGCGGGGGCGCGGATGAACTGCCGGCCCGTGGGCAGCTCGGGATCACCGCGAAGGAGTTCGTCGACGCCGGCCTCATCGCCATGGTCACCGGATTCCGAGTCGAGAGGATCGACCGCGACAGAGACCGGATCATCCTGACCAGCGAGGATGGCCGAACCCTCCTGCCCGCTGATCACGTTGCAGTCCTGACCGGCTTCCGACCCGACCTGTCGTTCCTGTCCGAGCTTCGCCTGGAGCTCGATTCGACCCTGCAGGCCCCGATACGCATCGCCGTGGAGGTCGACCCGAACCAGCATTCCTGCGGTTCGGTCGCCGCGACCGGCGCTCGTGATCTCGCGCAGCCCGAACAGGACTTCTACCTGGTGGGGGCGAAGTCCTATGGGCGGGCGCCGACGTTCCTCGCCATGACCGGGTATGAGCAGGTCCGCTCCGTGGTCGCCGAACTCGCCGGCGACCACGAGGCAGCGACGCGGGTCGAGCTGCAGCTGCCCGACACCGGTGTCTGCGGTGGTGCTGGCCTGTTCGACTCGACCGGCACCGCGATCGGTGGGAGCTGCTGCGGCACACAGCGCTAGCTGCGAGCCATCTCTCGAAGCGACCCATCTCGTTGCTCCATGAGGCTTCACCGCTGGTCGTCGGCGGTCTGCCTCCGTCGCCAGAACCGACCGGACCCGCCGCGCGAACAGGGCGTCGTCGCCCGAAGTCGTTTCCGAGGCGGGTGAGGCGCCTCTCGATTCTGTGCACCAGAAAGTCATTCCGGGCCAGACACCCTGCCGCGTACCGTCGAGTGAAGACGCCGACAAGCGTCGCTCCACGATGATGATTCTCGACCGCCCTGAGCGATCGACACGAAGAGGTGTCACATGTATTCTCCGACTCTCAGCGGGCGACCGTCCGCTGCCGACAGCGGGGACGAGTCGTTCGACGTAGTCGTGCTGGGTGCCGGTATGGCAGGACTCTCGGCAGCGGTAGAAGCTGCCAGGGCGGGCGCTCATGTCGTCGTGATCGAGCAGGCTCCCGCTGTCGGGGGTTCAGCGTGGCTCTCGGCCGGAATGTTCTGGACAGCGCCCGACCTCGCCGCCTACCGGCAGAGAATTCCGCTTGGAGACATCTCGCTCGGTCGACGTCTCGTCGCCGACTACGCGGCTGCACTGGCAGACATCCGCAGAACCGGGGTGAGTGTGGCGACCCAACCGCAGCACAACGTCATGACGTTCGGTGTGGGCTACTCGTTCGATGTCAAAGAGTTTCTGCTGTCGCAGGTTGCCGAGCTGGTCGAGCGCGGCGCTCAAGTTCGCCTCTCGACATCTGTGGAGTCCGCCACCCGGCGGCCCGACGGAAGCATCCACCTCGAACTGCCAGGTGGGTCGGTGACCGCGCCCAGCGTCGTCTTTGCGACGGGGGGTTTCCAGGGTTCGGATCGGAAGCTCGCCAAGCACATGGGCCCCAATGCCGCTGCTCTTGTTCATCGCTCGAACCCGAACAGTCAAGGAACCGGCCTTGACCTGGCTACCGCTCTCGGCGCCGATATCGCCGGAGATCTGTCGACGTTCTATGGCCACCTGCTGCCATCTCCGCTCCAGTCTTTCGCTGTGCAGAATTTCCTTCCGTACTCTCAGTACTATTCCGAACGCACCGTGCTGGTGAATCTCGACGGCAGGAGGTTCGTTGACGAGTTCGACGGGGACGAACTGCTCAACCAGCAGCTGCTCCGACAGCCGGAAGCGCGGGGCATCCTGATTTTCGACCAGTACGTTCGCGCCACGCACGCCACTGCTGAACCGTTCCCGAACCTCGGCGTTCTCGACCGGTACGCCGCGGGAGTCAGTGCCGGTGCCCGTCACGTCGAGGCCGACACGCTCGAGCAGCTCGTAGCCGCCTCAGACATCTTCGATCTCGACACGGCGCAGCTGGCGATCACCCTGCAGAACTACTCCGCTGCGGCAGCTGCCGGCGAACGTACGGTCGACGGGATTCGCCTCGCGGCGGAAGCCCGACCTCCTCAGACCGGTCCGTTCTACGCGATCGAGGTGCAGCCCTCGATCACCTTCACGTTCGGCGGCATCCGCATCGACGACCGCGGCCGTGTACTCCAGGCGACGGGTCGGCCGATCGACGGACTGTTTGCCGCCGGTGCCGACATTGGCGGTCTCTCGAATTACGGTTACGCGGGTGGTCTCGCTCCGGCGTTCATCTCCGGCCGGTGGGCGGGCGAGTCGGCCGCAGCGCATGCGCAGCCGTCTTCGACGACGGATGCCCGACCTGAACTCCAGCGAAACGGACGAGCCCTGTGAAAACGGAACGGAACACCTGCGACGTCGTCGTGCTCGGCGCCGGAATCGCCGGCCTCGCGGCCGCCTGCCGCGCGACAGATGAGGGGCTGTCGGTCGTGCTGGTCGAGAAGTCAGACGCCGTCGGCGGCAGCAGCGCCATGAGTGGAGGATTCTTTGCCTTCTCGGGCACAGACGAGCAGTGCGAGAAAGGGGTCGAAGACTCCGCAGAGCTGTTCCTCGCCGACATGCTGGCCGTCGGTCAGAACGCGAACGATGAGTCGCTCCTTCGGGCGTACCTCGACGAACAGGCCGAGGTCTACGCCTGGCTGAAGAGCAGGGGCGTTGTCTTTCGGGCGCTCGAACTGAGTTCGGGGCAGAGCGTTCCCCGCAGCCACCTCTCTGACATCAAGGATGTTCTGACGATGCTCGCCGACCAGTTCGTGGCCGCTGGCGGCCTTCTCCTGGTAGACAGCCGGGCGACTCGGCTGGTGCAAGACGCCGAACGGGTGACCGGGGTGCACATCGAGTCGCCCAGCGGACCCCAGACGCTGACCGCGACCAGTGGCGTTGTCGTCGCGACCGGTGGCTTCAGCCGCAGCGCCGAGCTGTTGAAGATCTTCGCACCCGAGCAGCTGGCCGCCATTCCCTACGGGGGCAGAGCGAACACCGGCGACGGTCTCACCATGGCCTGGATGCTCGGGGCCGGCCTTGCGGACATGTCGTACGTCTCGGCGACCTACGGCTCGCACCCCGACACGACCGAGGCTTTCCACGAGCTGCTGACGGCCTACTATCTCGGAGCCATCATCGTGAACAGTGACGGACGCCGTTTTGTCGACGAGTCGCAGTCGTACAAGACCCTGGGAATGGCGTGTCTCGCCCAGCCGAACGGGCTCGGCTTCGAAGTCTTCGACAGCGTCGTGAGGGCGAAGTCGCACCCGGGTGTTCCCCTGAACGACATCGGGATGCTCGAAGATCTCGGCCACGTCTTCCGCGCCGACACGTTGACTGACCTCGCCGAGCTCGCCGGCATCGATGCGGCAGCGCTCGAGCAGACCGTCGAGCGTTACAACACCGCGGTCAGAGGACTGGGTGACGACGAGTTTCAGCGAAACGGCCTCTGCAACGGTGTCGGCGAGCTGCTTCCGATCGTTGCACCCCCGTTCTACGCCTACCCGGCCAAAGCGCTGATGACGTCGACATACTGCGGCCTCACGATCCGCCCGGACGGCCGCGTGCTGCGGGTGGACGGCAGCGCGATCGACGGACTCTACGCCATCGGCGAGGTGACCGGAGGGTTCCACGGTGCCGCGTACATGACCGGCACGTCGCTGGGCAAGGGAGCGGTCTTCGGTTCCATCGTCGCGAAGACGCTCAGAAACGCGAGGGAGTGAAGCATGAGCATCCAGAACACCGTGTCAGCCATTGTGACCGGGGGAGCGGGCGGCATCGGCAGCGTCATCTCGACCCGTCTCGCCGAACTCGGTTACAGCGTTGTCGTCGCAGACGCCGACACGGCGGGCGCCGAGCGCCGGGCAGCCGAGCTTCCCACCCCGTCGGAAGGCCAGGTGCATGCCGCTTTCGGAGGCGACCTCACGCGGGCCGACGTGAATCGCGGCGTCGCTCGCGCGGCCGCCGACATTGCTCCGATCGGGGTTCTGGTGAACGCCGTCGGCATCTCACCGAAGGACAACGGGGCGAAGAGATCCTTCTTCGACATCTCTGAAGAGGAATGGGACCTGACCATGGCGGTCAACCTCAAGTCACCGTTCCTTCTGGTGAAGGAGGCCTGCCAGCTGATGGCACACGACGGTTCGGCGAGCATCGTGAATCTGCTGTCGATCACCTCCAAACTCGGCGCAGGGGGAGCAGCAGACGCGCCTTTCGGCCCGCATCTGCCGTCGTCTGCGGCGTACGCGGCGTCGAAGGCTGCACTGCAGAACCTGACGGCCACGCTCTCCCGTGAACTGATTCCCCAGCGCATCCGCGTCAACGGGGTCGCGCCCGGCTTCGTCGCCACCCCGATGATGAGCAGCGTGCCCGACGAGGCGAGCCGCATTCTGGCGACCCAGATTCCGCTCGGCCGCTTCGGCACCGCATCCGAGGTGACAGACGCCATCGAGTTTCTGATCAGCACCAAGGCCGGATACATCACCGGCACCAGCCTCGACGTCAACGGCGGCTGGCTCACCTGCTGAGTCGCCGTCGCCTGGCCCATTCCCTCTCCCACTTCTTGAACAGCACTGTCAGGTAGGAAAAAATGTCTGAAACCGTACACTCCGACGTTCTGGTCATCGGCGGCGGCATGGCTGGCCTCGCGGCCGCATATGCACTTCGCCAGAACGGTGCCACCGTTGTGCTTCTGGAACGTGCATCCGAATTCGGTGAGGTGGGCGCCGGGCTACAACTCGC
Source organism: Subtercola boreus (assembly GCF_006716115.1). Taxonomy (NCBI): domain Bacteria; kingdom Bacillati; phylum Actinomycetota; class Actinomycetes; order Micrococcales; family Microbacteriaceae; genus Subtercola; species Subtercola boreus. Next base: position 3,297,381 of record NZ_VFOO01000001.1, read on the forward strand.
CCCGAACGCCACACGGCTGCTCGAACACTGGGGCATGCTCGACGAGGTCCTGGCCGTGGGGGTGCGGCCGAAGAATGTGATCTTCCGCGACGCGCTCTCGGGCGATGTTCTGCTCAAACACGAGGTGCAGGGCGAGTTCGCCGAGACCTACGGCTCCCCGTACGTGGTCGTTCACCGCAGCGACCTGCACCGTGTTCTGCTCGATGGCTGCCGCCGGGTCGGAGTCGAACTCATCAACAGTGTCGAGATCGACAGCGTGATCACGCTCGACGGTCTCGCGACCGCTTCTGCGACGGATGGCCGTATCTTCACCGCTCCCGCAGTCATCGGTGCAGACGGGCTGAAGTCGAGACTCCGTGGTCAGATCGTCGACGACGAGCCGGTCGGCTCTGCCTACGTCGCCTACCGGGGAACCGTTCCGGTGTCGGAACTGCCGGGCGGTCAGAAACTCGAAGACGTCAGCGTCTTCATGGGCCCGAACTGTCACATGGTGCAGTACCCGCTCCGCGGCGGGGAGTTGCTCAACACCGTTGCGGTCTTCCGCTCGTCGACGTTCGAGAACGGTAAGGAGCAGGCTCCGGGCCTCGCCGAGCTCGAAGAGGCCTACAAAGACTGTGTTCCCCACATGAGGGAGTCGCTGAAGCACCTGTGGCACGGCATCCGCTGGCCGATGTACGACCGTGAACCGACGGCGAACTGGGTGGATGGTCGACTCATCCTGATCGGCGACGCAGCTCACCCGATGCTCCAGTACCTCGCTCAGGGAGCCTGCCAGGCGCTCGAAGACGCTGCCGCGCTCGAGGAGCTGAGCCGCGGCACCGTGTTCACGGAGACCGGGATCAACCCCGACGCGTGGAACGACGTCTTCCGCGACGTCAACGAGGTCAGAGCTGCCCGGACCGCACGCATCCAGAGCACGGCGCGGGTGTGGGGCGACACCTGGCACGTCGAGGGCGCTGGCCGCGAGATCCGGAATGCTCTGTTCGTCGCTGCGGGTTCGAATGTGTACGAGAAGACCGACTGGCTGTACGGCTACTCGCCTTCGGTTGTTGCGAGCCCGACAGAACTGCAGGAGGCATCGTGAGCAAGACCGTCGACGTACTCATCATCGGTGGAGGGGGATCGGGGCTCACCGCTGCAATCTCCGCAGCCACGAGCGGTTCGACAGCCCTGGTGCTGGAGAAATGCGCCCAGATCGGTGGAAGCACCGCGATGTCTGTCGGTTCATTCACGGCGGCGAACACCTCCTATCAGTACAGGGCAGGCGTCAATGATTCGATCGACCTGTTCATCGAGGACATGAAACTCGCGAACGGCGGCTTCGAAGACCGCGAGAACAAGGAGCTCCGGCGCGTGCTCGCCGAGAACGCTGGGCCGACGGTCGAGTGGCTCTCGAGCATTGGCGTGCAGTTCCTCGGCCCGACTCCGGAACCGCCGTACGAGAAGCCGCGCATGCACAACGTGATTCCGAATTCCACGGCATACGCCACGGCGCTTCTGCGGGAGAGTCGCAAGCGCGGCGTGGAGATCGTGACTGACGCCAGAGTCGACGTTCTGTTGAAGAACGCTGCGGGCGAGGTCATCGGGGCAAGGGTCGGCAATGCCGAGTACTTCGGTCGGCGCGCGGTCATCCTGGCGACGGGTGACTATTCCGCGTCGACAGAGATGAAGTCCGATTTTGTCTCCCCGGCGGCGGCAAAGGTTCCGCCCGTGAACAAGAACAACACCGGGGACGGGCTCAAGCTCGGTGCGGACGCGGGCGGTGTTCTTCTTCAGATGGACCGTCTGTACGAGGGGCTCCGGTTCTTTCCTTCCAAGCGCCCGGACGCCATCAAGATTCTGCCGTCGCATCCGGCACTGTCGAGACTGATGCGCGCCGTCGCAGAGAAGGCGCCGAAGATCATGGCCCTGATTGCCAGAGGCGCGCTGACCAGCTGGGTGGCGCCGAACAACACCATGTACAGGGCCGGGGCCATTCTTGTCGACCCGACGGGCAACAGGGTGGCCAACGAAGACTCTGACAAGGAATTGGCCAGGGGTGTTGCTGCGGGTGCCAACCGGGCATACCTGATCTTCGACGAACCCCTTGCAGAGACGTTCTCGGCGTGGCCGAACCCGGTGTCGACCTTCCCCGGTGTGGCGTATGCGTACGTCAAGGACTACAAGACGTATCGACCGGATGTCTTCTTCCGGGCGGATTCCATCGCCGAGCTTGCCGACAGGACCGGGATTCCCGCTGCTGCGCTCGAGAAGACCGTCTCGAGCTGGAACGCCACTGTCGAGACCCAGCACGACGCAGACTTCGGTCGCCAGCACTTCGGCAACGGAGTGCGGGTCGGACCGTTCTATGCCCTGGGGCCGCTCGGGGCCTTCATCACCCTCGCAGACGGAGGACTCGACGTCGACACGCGACTTCGAGTCGTCGATGCCAGCAGGAACGCGATTCCTGGTCTCTTTGCCGCAGGCTCGACAGGACAGGGTGGTCTCCAGCTCCTGAACCACGGACTGCACATCGGCTGGGCGATGATCTCGGGTCGGCTGGCTGGAAGGCACGCCGCACAGGAGCCGATCCGTTCTGACCTGGAGCCCGTCGCCGGGGCGACCTCGGTGCTCGGACGTCATCTTGTTCCCACCCTCACCGGAGAAAGCAGCGGCACCTCATGACAGACCTGACCGACCTGAGCGGGCAGCGAGCACTCGTTGTCGGAGCATCCAGCGGTATGGGGGCGACGATCGTCAGACAGCTCGAAGCTGCCGGCGTGACGGTCGCCTCTGCCGATCTCGCCTCAGCCGTCTGGCCGGAATCATCGACAGGCACGCACCGTTACTCCATCGACGTCTCCCGCCGCGAGACCGTTGGGGCTGCCTTCGACGCTGCCGTAGACGATCTCGGCGGGCTCGAGATCGTCGTCAACTGCGCCGGCATTCTCGGCAAGGTCGTGCCGACGCTCGACCTTGCGGTCGAAGAGTTCGAGCGACTGCTGCAGATCAACCTGCTCGGAGCGTTCGTTGTCACACAGGCCGCTCTTGCCGTGATGCTGCCAGCGGGCTACGGGCGGATCGTGCACATCGCATCGATTGCCGGCAAGGAGGGCAACCCGCAGATGGCTGCATACTCGGCGTCGAAGGCCGGGGTGATCGGCATGGTCAAGGCGGTGGGCAAGGAGTACGCAACGAGCGGCGTCACGGTCAATGCCGTCGCCCCTGCCTCGATCGAGACGCCGTTGATCGCCGGGATGACTCCGGAACGGCAGCAGGTACAGAAGTCTCTCATTCCCTTGGGACGCTTCGGCAGCACCGCCGAGGTCGCGAGTCTCGTCGGCTACATCGTTTCTCCCGGCGCCTCGTTCACCACGGGATTCGTCTACGACGTCTCGGGTGGGCGCGCCGTCTACTGACGCCACACGACACACCGGTCACCACTCCAGCGGGAGCCCTTCGGGGCGCCCGAAAAACACGACAGCAAGGATCAGTCAATGACGACACGAGTACTGCCAAACACCACATCAGAGAAACCACCCAAGGTGGTCAACCAGGCCAAACGCGCCTCCCTCGCCGGTTTCTTCGGTGCCACGCTCGAGTACTACGACATGTACATCTATGCGTCGGCAGCGGCACTGGTGTTCGGGCGGATCTTCTTCCCGGAATCAGGAGCAGCCGGTCTTCTCCTTGCCCTCGCCACCTACGGTGTCGCGTATCTCGCCAGGCCACTCGGCGGATTTGTCGCCGGTCACTTCGGCGACCGCTTCGGCCGACGCAACGTACTCGTCGCAACCCTGCTCGTGATGGGGGTCGCGACGTTCTTGATCGGCTGCCTGCCCTCGTTCAGCGCCATCGGAATCGCAGCGCCGATCCTGCTCGTGCTGCTTCGCCTCCTGCAGGGTTTCTCGGTCGGCGGTGAAGCCTCCGGTTCCGCGGCCCTGACGCTCGAACACGCCCCCGAAGGCCGCAGAGGGCTGTACATCTCGTGGATGCTCAACGGCATCTGGGTGGGTTACATCGCAGCGAGTTTCGCCTTCCTGGCGATTGCGACAATGCCCCAGGACCAGCTGCTCGCGTGGGGCTGGCGCATTCCGTTCTGGTCTAGCGCGGTCATCGTTGTGTTCGGCCTGATCATCCGGCGCACGCTTCAGGACCCCGAGATCTACGTTGAGGAGAAAGCCAATGACGAGATTCCGAAGGCACCGATCAAGGAGCTGCTTCGCACCCACACCAGCGATGTCGTGCGGGTCATCTTCGCGACGTTCCTGATCGTCATCAGCACTGTCGTACCCGTGTACGGTCTTGCCTACGCCACGAACATCGTCGGCATTCCCGCCTCCACCATGCTGTGGGTGGTCATCGTGGGGTACGTGGTGGCTCTGGTTCTGCAGCCGCTCTTCGCGCTGCTGTCAGACCTCTATGGGCGGAAGCCGGTGATGATCATCGGCAACATCGGTGGCGCCCTCTCGGTCTGGCTGTTCTTCTGGGCGGTGAGTGAACAGAACATCGGTCTGATCTACGTCGGCATTCTGCTGACGATCTCGCTCTCGTTCAGTGCGACCAACGCGATCTATCCCGTGTTCTTCAGCGAGATGTTCAACGTCAAGGTCCGGGTCAGCGGCATGGCGATCGGCCTCCAGCTCGGCATCGTCGTCACCGGGTTCTCGCCGACCATCATCACGGCGCTGGCTTCGGCGACGGGTGACTCGTGGTGGCCCGCAGCAACCTTCGTCTCGGTTGCCTGTGTCATCTCCGCCATCGCCATCGCCACCGCCCGCGAGACCTACAGAGTGCCGCTGGAAGACCTGGGTCGCTCGATGGCCTGAAGCCCGTGCGCCCCGGACACAGCTCTCGGCCCTAGCCCCGTTCGACGAGGGACGTGACGGAGGCGAGATCGACGTCGATCTCGCCTCGCGTCTCCAGCGCGAGCGAGATGACGGACGGTTCGGTGAGCGTACTGGCGCGTGACCTGGGCACGGCGATCGAGAAGGAGGCGATGGGCAGACCCTCGCCGTTGTGCAGACTGAGTCCTATGGCGCAGACCCCTGACTCCGTCTCCTCGATGTTGCGCGCAAAGCCGGTGACGTTGACCTCTTCCAACTCCCTCAGGAGCCGGTGGTAGGTCTGTTCGCTCAGAAGATCACCGGCGAATTCGGCGGCGGTGCTGCGGTACAGGCGGTGGAGGGTCGAAGCGTCGGCCTCGGCGAGCAGTGCCTTTCCGCCCGACGCGGCGCGAGCCTCGAGAACGGTTCCTGTCCTGTCGCCGATGCGCAGGATGTTGGATGACTCCACGGACTCCAGAAAGCGCACCTTGCCGCCGACCCTGATGAGCAGATTGACCGTCTCATTCAGACGCATCGACAGCAGCTCGAGGTGGGGCCGGCACGCCGTACGGAGTGTTCGCGTCCACGGCACCATGGCAGGAGGCGCCCCGAGCGCGGGGCCGGGAGCATAACCGCGCCCATCGTCCTTGATGGCGAAGCCGCGGTAGACGAGCATGGCGAGCAGTCGGTGGATGGTCGACGGCGCGACATCCAGCTCGGTCGCGGCATCCGAAACGCGAACGGAACCCTCGTCTCTGAGCATCTGGATGAGTCTCAGAGCGTGATCCACGGAGGTGATCGCGTATGAGGGGCGTTTGATCTGTTCAGGGCTCGGCATCGGGGAGAGAAGACCTCAGTGACCGGGAAGTTCGTGAGTGGGAGGTGAAGCGGAGAGCACCCGGTCGAGCAACTCGCGGAGCTTCAGCGTATCGTCAGCACCGAGTGGAGCTGTCAGCCGGTCGTTCATGCGTGTGACGCGTGGCAGCAGCGTCTGCCAGACCTCCCTGCCCGTCTCGCTGAGATGCAGAACATTCTTCCGCCGATCGTCTGCGTCGCGGTTGCGTATGACAAGGTTGTTCTGCTGCAGCCGGCCCACGATGTCGGCGATCGTCGAACGGTCGAGGTCAAGCCGATCGCAGAGTTCTCGCTGGCTGGCGCCGGGCGACGCCTGGAGCGTGTTCAGTACCCCGAACTGCACGCTGGTGATGCTGTCGGAGACGTCGCGCTGCCAGGCGGCGACGTGATGTTGTTGCGCTCGCCGAAAGAGGTAGCCAGTGAAGTCTGTGACGCCGGGCGCGCTCATGGCCAGACAGTATCGCATCCGCGCAGCTCACGCACCCTCTGCGGGATCGGGCCCGGCAAGCCTCCGCTCAGAGCCATCGAGGGGCGTCGGGAAGCTCGCTGCCGTCGCTCGTCACGACTCCGTGACGCCTCCTGCCGGTGGCCCAGCCGGCCAGCTGGGCCACCGTTCCGCGAAGCACGACAACACCCGCGCCGTCGTCCTCCGGATTCACCGGAGCGGCCCTGTCGATGGGCTCGAGTACCCAGGTGGGCAGCGACTCCGCCTCTCGCCGTCGACGCCAGGCCGACGTGACGTCGTGCAGGATGCCGTCGGAGACCTCTGAGGGGAAGTCACTGAAGTCGGCGCCGTTGTCGAGGTCGACCGCGTGGATCCACACCTCGCGGGTACGCATCCACACCGTCTCCGAGACCGGAACGGACCGGCCCTGCGCTGTCTGCACGACGTTCGTCCAGGCGCTCTCCGGCAGATCTCTCCACTCGACATTCAGGTGGATGGCCGCGTGGTCAGACAGGTTTCGGAGAGCCTGCACCGGAAGCGTCGCGGCCACCTCGATCTCTTCGTTCCGTTGGCCGGCCGAGGAGTACATCGGCGTCTCGACGCCCGTTGCCGCCCACTCGGTCAACCGGGTGAGGGCCCTGGCGTTCAGGCCGACGTGCGCGATGATCTGTCGCCTGTTCCATCCGTCGAGGAGGGAGGGTCCGTCGAAATCGGTGTCGTTCAGCTCCATGAGTTTTCGCGAATAGTAGGCCTGGCCACGCCTGGCCGTCAGGAGTCGAGCGGCCAGCTCGGGATCGGTGACATTGTCTGTGCGGGCGGCCACGGGATCACCGTTCGGCGACGACGGCGTTCGTCAGAGTGCCCACTCCGTCGATCGTCGTGCTGAGAACGTTGCCGTCGGCGAGGTAGCGCTGAGGTTTCCGCGCGTGACCCACGCCGCCCGGTGTACCAGAAGCGATGACATCCCCCGGGTTGAGCGTCACGATCTGGGAGATGTACGACACCAGCGCCTCGGGTGAGAACACCAGATCGTCGGTCGAGGTCCTCTGCATGACTTCACCGTCGAGCTCTGTGCGGAGTTCTGTGTTCACGTCATAGTCGTCTGCCGTGACGAGCCAGGGGCCGAACGGAGTGGTGGCCTCAAAGGTCTTGCCCTGGAACCACTCCGGCGTGCGGTACTGGAAGTCGCGCATGGTGACGTCGTTGAGCACCGAGTATCCGGCGATGTGCTGCCGGGCATCCGACTCGCTCACCCGGCGAGTCCTGCTGCCGATGACGATGGCGAGTTCACCCTCCCAGTCGACGGCATCCGCCGCACCGACGGGCAGCACGATGGGATCGAACGGGCCGATCAGAGCCTCGGGATACTTTGCGAACAGGGTCGGAAACTCCGGCAGCTCACGCCCCATCTCGAGGATGTGGTTCTTGTAGTTGAGTCCGACGCAGACGATCTTCGACGGGTTCACGACGACGGGTGCCCACGATGACGAGTCGATGTCGGCCAGTGGATGCTCGGCGCCGTGCGCCTCAGTGGCGATCCTCTGCCACTCCGGCTCGGCCAGGAGCATCCCGACGTCGTCAAAACCGGTGATCTCGACGGCGGTGCTGTCGTCGACCCGAACGGCAACGGTGGAGTCGGTGGTGCGGAGGGTGGCGAGTTTCATCGGTGCGCTTCTTTGCTCTGGGAAGGGATGTAGGTTCGTGCGAAGTTGAGACGATCCATGATCGGGCCGTCGTTGAATCGGAAGAGGTTAAAAGAGGTGTTCGCGTGCAGTGACCACGGCACCCAGCTGGGAACCACGAAGAGGTCACCGGTTTCGAGGTGGTGTTCCACGCCGCCGAGCACCACGCTGCCGTCGCCCTCGAAGACCTGCCACACCGACGAGCCCACTTCGTAACGCTCTGCGGTCGAAACACCCGATCGCAGGCGGTGGAATTCGCAGCGGATGGTCGACATGACATCGCCGCCGGTGGTCGGGTTCGTGTACCGGATGGCGGCGTGACCCTGCTCGAGAGTCGCGGGGAACCCCTCGTCCTCCAGAGCGAGCTGTTCGCGGAGCGCGGCATCCGTGTGCTCCCACCGATAGGCCGAGAGCGGAGAGCTCACCTTGTCTTCAAGCACAGACACTGGCCGTAGCCCCGGATGCGCCCAGAGTCGTTCCGCGCGCGACACTGCCGGCGACGCTTCATCTGTCACGCGGTCGGCCCCGAATTCGAAGAAGCCGACGTCGTTGGTGCTGGCGAACGGAATATCGAGGCCGTCGATCCACGCCATCGGGTTCGGAGTGTCGTTGTGGTGACCGTGGAAGTTCCAGCCGGGAGTCAGGAGCAGATCGCCCCGTCTCATCGCGACCGGGTCTCCGTTCACAACGGTCCAGACGCCCTCGCCCTCAACCACGAAGCGGAACGCATTCTGCGCGTGGCGGTGCTCGGGAGCCGTCTCGTTCCCGCCGAGGTACTGGATGGCGCACCATAAAGTGGGCGTTGCATACCCTGTTCCGGGCAGCCCGGGGTTGACCAGCCCCACGGCACGGCGCTCGCCGCCCCGCCCGATCGGCACGAGGTCACCCGACCTCTGGGCGATGTCGTAGAGGGTCTTCCACCGCCAGACGAAGGGAATCGCCGCGGGCGCAGGTGTCATCGGCATGAGGTCGTCGCGCTGGGTCCAGAGGGGCGCCATGTTGTTGGCGTCGAAGTCTCGGTACAACTGCTCGAGTTCGGGAGTGTCGGCGGTGCCGTCCATCTGCTCCATCGCAGGTCCTTTCATGTCGCGGCTGTTCCGCGATTTCATCAGTACACCAACGATATTACCGCTGGCGCCCTGAACAGGTGGGTTTTCCACAGAGCAGAATTGAGCGCCGGTCATGCCTGTGGCCAGGCGAATGCGGTGCCCTCGTCGGTTGAGGAGACCGGCAGAGAGCGAATCGGCGAGAAGGAGGTCGGGTACATGATCTTGTTCTCCATGGTTCTGATCATCGGGCGGATGACGGCGAGGCACGCCTGCCAGTCGGCATCCTGAGCGAGCAGTGCCCGCCTTTCGCGTCTCTGCTCGAGATCTTCGTACGCCCAGAGATGGGTCAGCTGGTTCTGAACGCCGAACTCGGTGACGAAATATCCCAGGAAGCCGCCGAGAAGACGTCGCTGGGCGGGAAGACCGACGTTCTCGTAGGTTTCGAGATAGTCGGCGAGCCGAACTTCGGTGTGCAGCACATAGATGCGTTCCTCGACGAGCACGTTCAGGCCCTCCGGTAGTCGGCGAGCACGGAATCGTCGACGTCGTCGAGATTGACGACGAGGTTGTCCGGCGTGCGTGCGGTGAGCCAGATGAGCTCTTCCGTGACACTCATGTTGGCTTCGACGTGATGGATGAACGGCGGAACAAACACGAAGTCGCCCTCGTACAGATCGAGGAAGACAGAGTAGTCGTCGCCGAAGTAGATGCGGCCGTGCCCCTTCAGTACGTACCCGCCGGTCTCAGCTTCTGCGTGGTGGTGGGGAAGAGAGCGGTACCCGGGTTCGTTGCTCACCCGGCCGAACCAGATCTTCGTCGCCGGGGTGTGCTCCGGGCTCACGCCCGACTGGCGGAGGGCGCCGCCCGACTGCCCGGTGTCACCGTACAAGTGTCCGGCGCGGGTGACGACGGGGGCGACGGGTGTGGTGTTCAACTGTTCAGCCGACACTGGCGTTCTCCGCGACTTTCAGAGCGCGATTTCCGCGGAGCGGGAAAGTCTGGGGAACGCCCTCGAGGCTCGGTCCGTCTTTCATGCGTGCCATCACGACGAGTGCGATGACGATGAATCCCATCCAGATGAGAGTCAGCGAGACGACTCCGCCGAGGCTCGCGATGATGAATGCGGCAGCGAGGGGAGCGGGTGCCGAGAAGATCAGGTTGACACCCGTCAGAGCGAGCGCTGAGCCCGAATACCGCATCTGCGTGGGGAACAGCTCGGCGTACAGGGCCGCCTGGCTGCCGTTTCCGAACTGGGCTGAGATACAGGCGAACGAGACGATGATGAGCGCCAGGGCGTAGCTGTGGAGGTTGATGAGCGGGAAGAAGAGCACTGCGGCCAGCAGGCATCCTGCGCCGCCGGTGAACAGGATGTTCTTCCGGCCGAAGTGGTCTGCAGCCCGGCCGCCCAGGACGATCGCACCGATCGACAGGAGGTTCGCGATCAACACGATCGAGAAGGTCTCTGACGTCGAGAAACCGACGGTCTTCGTCATGTAGGTGATACCGAAGACCGTGACCAGGTAGAACGTGATCGCGATCGGCGAGTAGGCGAAGATCAGGGCGAGGATGGTCCAGCCTTTTGTGCGAAGGACGGTCCACGTGCTCGGGTTCTTGATCTGCTGGTCGAGGACTTTCTCTTTGTAGATCGGTGTCTCGTCGACTCTGAAGCGGATGTACAGGCCGATGATGACGAACAGCACGCTCAGGAAGAACGGGATGCGCCAGCCCCACGATGTGAAGTCTGCCGTGCTGAGAGTCAGGGTCAGAACGAGCAGGAGGGTGTTGGCGAGAACCTGGCTGATTGGTGAGCCGGCCCCCATCAGTGAGCCGAAGAAGGCCCGGCGATCGGCGGGAGCGTGCTCCATGGTCAGCAGCTGCGATCCGGTTGCTTCGCCGCCGAGGGCGAACCCCTGAATGAAGCGCATGAGAACAAGAAGAAGCGGTGCGAGAAGCCCGACCTGGTCATAGGTGGGCAGCAGTCCGATGACGACCGTTGCTGCACCCATGGTCATGAAGGTGATCAGCAGCGTGATGCGGCGACCGTGTCGGTCACCGATGTACCCGAAGAAGATTCCGCCGATCGGCCGTGCCACGAAGCCGACTCCGAAGGTCGCAAACGACGCAATGATGGCCGTCGCGGGGTCGAGGGAGACAAAGAAGAGGGCGGGAAAGACCGTCGCTGAAACCGCACCGTAGATGGCGAAGTCGAACCACTCCAGTGCGGAGCCGAGCGTACCGCTGACCAGGGCTCGTCGTGAAGCGGTACTGGCCTGACCCGCCGGAACGATGAATCCGGGTTCCTGGCCTCTGGATTTCTGTCTGTGCATCACTAACTCCCTCGTCAGTCGCGGTACTCTGCCGCCTGACCGCCCTCGCCTGACGGCGGGGTGGTCAGAAGAGACGGTAGCAACGAGGGATCGAATTCCGGAATTATTTGCCGATTTTTCTGTTGTGCGGAATAGTTTACGGATGGGTGACCACTTACAGTCCGTTTCGCAGGCGCTCCGGATGCTTCGTCTCCTGGAGGAATCCGCTCCGATCGGAGTGTCGACACTGGCGACGGAGCTGAGCATCGCGCCGTCGACTGCGCACCGTCTGCTGTCGACCTTGGTTGAAGAGGGTTTCGCCGAGCAGCTGACGACCTCGCGCAAGTACGCACTGGCGCCCGGGATCACGCTGACTTCGCACTCGAGCGCGCTGTCGAGGTACATCGTTCTGGCCGAAGCGCCGATGCGCGGGCTGCGAGACGCATCGGGCGAGACGGTGCACCTGGCCGTTCGGCTGGGATCGAACATCCGGTACGTCGCCGCCGTCGAATCCGACCAGATGATGAGGGTCACGAGCCGCGTGGGTCGTGAACAGCCCGCGCACGCCACGGCGGTGGGCAAGGTGTTGCTCGCCTCGCTTCCCGATGAAGAGATCCGCCGCATGTACACCAGCGAACAGCTCAACCGGCTCTCAGACTTCACTCTGCGGTCGATGGATGAACTGCTCGACGAGATCGCGACCGTACGTGAAACGGGTTACGCGAGAAACGTTTCCGAGTCGGAGATCGGCATGTACGCGATGGCGGTTGCCGTGCACGATCGGAGTGGAAACGCGGTCTGCGCTCTTGCGGTTGCCGGGCCGGGTGCGCGGATCAGCGCAGGCAGCGGCCGCGACCTGTCGGAGCGAGAGCAGCAGATCCTGCTGTCGCTGCGGTTCCACGTGGCCGAGGTCGACAGGGCCATGCCGCTCGGCCGACCGAGGGAGTGAAGCAACCAGACCGGGCGGAATCGTCCTCCTCATGCAAGCGGACAGTGGCCGACCGATCCTCCGCGCACGCCCACCCCGACGTTTGCTCGTAGTTACCGGCTCGGTGCCCAACGCGCCCTACATCTAGCCGTCGTGCGCGGCTCCCGACCTCACTGCTATTCTTGGGGATTGAGCCACATGCGGATGTAGTTCAATGGCAGAACTTCAGCTTCCCAAGCTGATAGTGCGGGTTCGATTCCCGTCATCCGCTCCAGACCGAGTAAATCTTGCCCGTCAGCTGAGGATCTCGTCGGCGAGCCGACGGCCGACGCGGATGGCCCCGTCGACGTGCTGGTAGCCGAGAGCTGCGACGTCGCTCGAGCCGAACCGGATGGGGCCGACGGGTTCGAGTTGCAGGGCGCCGTAGCGGGTGAGGCCGCCGAGGTCGAAGCTCGCGGCGTAGGCGCCCTGCGTCCACTCTTCCGCGGCCCAGTCGCTCTCGTAGTAGACGACAGGTTCGAGAGCCTTCGGCCCGTAGTACGCGGCGAGGGATTCGAGGATCGCCTGTTGGCGTTCCGCGGGTGGGAGGGCGAGCATCCGGTCGGCCTTCTCGTCGGAGACGAAACCGACGAGCGTGCCTCGCGTCTCGCCGTGGTTCGAGTTGTCGTAGGCCTCGTGCACGAGTTGGTAGGGGCTGAAGGCGGTGCCCGAGAGCCCGTCTGCGCGCCAGAACGGGGTGTCGTAGGTGGCGTGGACTTTGATGACCAGCCCGAGCGACTGGTGCTGCCAGAGCTGCTGGCGGAGGCGCGGGAGCGGGGGCGCGTAGTCGATCCGGGAGTGGAGGTTCGGCGGCACGGCGACGATCACGTGGCGGGCCTCGACCTCGAGGTCGTCGGTGTGCACAGTGGCACCGGCCTCACTCCAGGCGATGGTGCGCACCGGATGCCCGAGCCGGAGGTCGGCGTCGTCCAACTGTTCGGCCAGCCGCAGCGGGACCTGCTGCAGACCGCCGACCACGCGTTTGTCGAGGATGAAGTCCGCGTCGACGAGGTTGCTGAAACTCCCGGCGCTCACTGCCATGAGGAGCGCCTGCAGCAAAGAGAAGGAGTGCGAGGGTTTGGTGAGCATGGCGTCGGCGATGAACAGAGAGATGTTCTCTCGCGCTTCGGCGTCGTCGGACTGCTGCTCGAGCCAGCTGCGGAACGAGATCCGGTCGAACTCGGCCGCGTGCTGCTGGGCCCAGGGGGCCGCCGCATCCGTCGCAGCGACCAGCTCGTCGAGCAGCGCGATCAGGCGCACGAGTTCGGCCTGGGTGTGTTCGCTGGCGGGAAAGATGTCGCCCGTGAAGCGCACCGGCGTGCCGCCTGGCCCGATGTACACGCTCTCGCCGTCGCGGTACCGGGAGTAGGTGTCGAGGCCGAGCTCGTCGAGGGTCTCGAGCAGTGCGGTCTGGTCGGGGGAGACCCACTGGCCGCCGAGCTCGAAGAGCTGTCCGTCGATGTGGTCGGTCCAGAGGCGGCCGCCGACCCGGTCACGGGCCTCCAGGACGATCACGCTGCGGCCCGCGGCGCGCAGTCGGGTGGCGGCGGTCAGCCCGGTGACACCGGCGCCGATGATGGCGACGTCTCGTGACAGGTGTTCCACGACAACTCTTTCCGTAGTGATCCACTGAGTTGAACACGAAATTCGTGTGCAGGAACCATTCTGACGGAAGTTCTGCTCTGCGGGGGGAGCCTGTCGAGGATTTCGGCAGTGTGCTAGCCGAGGTCGGCCACCCAGCGCGACGCCTCCGCGAGCTCGGCCTCGGTGATGCCGTGGCCGCCGGGGCGTCGCACCCGAGTCACAGTCGCTCCGGATGCCCGTGCCGACGTCTCGAGCGTGTCGACGCTGGTCGACGGTGCCATCGGGTCGTCGTCACCGTTCAGCAGGAGCATCGTCGTCGTGATCGGATCGGAGACCGGTGTGCGGTCGCCGAACGGGTACATCCCCGAGAAGGCCACGACGGTGGGTGCGACGGCCGGGTGGAGCATCCCGAGGGCGAGGGCCATGTTGGCGCCGTTCGAGAACCCGGTCGCGATGACCGGGCGGCCGCCCAGGTCGTACTCGGTGAGAGCCCATCCGACGAATTCGGCGAGTTCCCCGGCACGGAAGATCACGTCGTCGACATCGAACACGCCCTCACCGGCACGGCGGAACCACCTGCCCGCCCCGTTCTCGTCGACCCGGCCCCGGGGCGCGAGGATCGCGGCGCCGGGGGCGATCCGTTCGGCGAGGCCGACGATGTCGGACTCGGTTCCGCCGGTTCCGTGCAGGGCAAGCACGAGGGGGCTCGTGGAAGGTCCGGTGGCGGGCCGGAGGATGTGCGGCCAGGCCGCGAACCCGCTCCCGCCCGCGGCGGTCGTCGACGTCGTCATCGGTCGTCGCTCTCGGTGAGGTCGGGGTTGTTCTCATGGGGGAGGGTGACGGGAACGACGGCGTGCTCGATCTGCTCGCGATTCGGTTCGAGCCACGGCGGGAGTTTCAGGCCGCGGCCGAGCTCGAGGAGGGGTTCGTCGATGTCGAATCCGGGTGTGTCCGTCGCGATCTCGAACAGCACGCCGCCGGGTTCGCGGAAGTAGATGGACGTGAAGTACTGGCGGTCGAGGATCTCGGTGACCTGGTACCCCTGGTCGACGAGCTGTGAACGCCAGAGCGCCTGCGTGGCACCGTCGGGCACGCGGAAGGCGATGTGGTGCACGGTGCCGCCGGCTGTGAGACCGAGTTCCGCCCGGGGGTCGGCGACCACGTCGACGATGTGCCCGGCCCCGCCGGGGCCCGCGGAGAACCGCTGACGGTCGGGCGTCTCAGAGATCAGCTGCAGGCCGAGGTGCTCTGTGAGGGTGCGGGCGGTGCCGGCGGCATCCCGCACCGTGAGCACGGAGGAGTGCTGCCCGCGCACGGCGAACTCGGCGGGAACGGATGCCGAATCCCACGGATCGCGCGGATCGACGACGTTCGAGGCGACGAGGTCGAGCTGCAGGCCGTCGGGGTCGCGGAGGCTCAGGCGCTCTTCGTCGGACGACTGCGTCGACACCACAGAGTCGACGCCGAGATCGGCGAAGTGCCCCTTCCACCAGCCGAGGCTGCCCGCCGGAACGGAGAACGCGGTCGTCGTCGACTGGCCGGCACCGACACGGCCCTGGTGTACACCCGGCCACGGGAAGAACGTCATCAGCGAGCCCGGACGGCCCGCGTCATCCCCGTAATAGAGGTGGTAGGTGCCAGGGCTGTCGAAGTTGACGGTCTTCTTCACCAGCCTGAGCCCGAGCCCTGTGATGTAGAAGTCGATGTTGCGCTGCGGTGCGCCGCCGATCGCGGTGACGTGGTGCAGTCCTTGAGTCTGTGCTGGCATGATGCTCTCTTCTCCCGGGACACGTGGCCCGAAACGGGCCTATCTATGCAAACGCATATATGTGGGAGTTATTCCGCGACACACACACCGCCGGCGGAGGCGGACGCCTCACCCGGCGGGTGAAGACGTCGCTGCGCTGTTGAGACGGCCGTAGCCGGAGCCGATGTGCACCTCGATGAGGTGTTCGAAGTCGGCGGCGTGGCCCGCGAGAATGGCGTCGATCAGCTCGGCATGCTCCTCGACGATGATGCTGTGGTAGTCGTCGACCTTCTTCCGACGGGCGAGCAGGAAGAGCGCGACCTGCCATTTGATGGCGGTCCACGCGGTGTAGAGGCGCGAATGGTCGGCCATCACGAAGACCCGCTCGTGAAAGTCGAGGTCGAGCCGAACGAGTTTCGCCTTCTGGTCGCTCTTCACCGCGAAATCCATCTCGCTGATGATCGCCGTGAGATCGGCGATCGCTTCGGGGGTGACGCGTTCCATGGCCCGGGCCCAGGCCAGCTTCTCGAGGGCGATGCGGAGGGTGGAGAGTTCGAGGAAATCCTGGGGGGAGAGCGTGACGACCGACGCGCCCTTATAAGGGAGCGAGACGACGAGCCCCTCCTGTTCGAGGTGCAAGAGTGCTTCGCGGATGGGCGCCCGACTTACTCCGAGCGTCGTGGAGAGGCTTACCTCGCTCAGTCGCTCACCCTGGTTCAGGCGGCCCTCGAGGATCTCCTCGCGCAGCTCGTTGACGGCTGCGCCTGAGAGCCCGGCCCGGGAGAGTGTGTCCATGCACACACCCTATACGACCTGAACTGGATTCAGTAGATTGTCGACAGTCTGCAAATTTGTGCTAGCGTGGCCGAATCAACAGCGCTACATCCAGTCGGCTGCTTGCTCCTGTGAAGGGTCCGGCTCCAAGAGATTAGGGGTTATTTCGTGAAACGAAGCTTGCGAGTCGCGCTGCTGGGCGCAGCCATGGCCATCGCACTGACAGCCTGCACCACGACCGGCACCTCCAGCAGTTCAGGGGGCGGCTCGACCGGTTCCTCCGAGACGGCCCTGTACGGCGGCACCATGACCACGGCTGCGGCCTCCGACCCGGAGACCTTCGACCCGGCCGTCTGCACGGGTGCGACCTGCTGGAACATCATGCGCATGGTCTTCGACCGCATGTACGACTACGACGGCTCCACCAGCAACCTGAAGCTGCAGGCCGCCGAGGACTTCCCCACCGTCAGTGACGATGGCCTCACCTACACGATGAAGCTCAAGTCGGGCCTGACCTTCTCCGACGGTTCGCCCGTGACCGCGAAGGATGTCGCGTACTCCTACGCCCGCGTTCTCGACCCTGCCACGAAGGCCGGCCTCGCCGAGTTCTGGAAGGGCATCGCCGGGGCCGAGGAATACGCTGCCAACCCGACCGGACTGCCGAGCGGTATCGAGGTGGTCGACGACCTGACGCTGAAGATCACGCTGACCGCCCCGAACTCGTCGTTCAAGTACGTGCTCGCGATGCCGGCCGGCTCCATCATCCCGGCCGACTCCGGCTCGACTATCGCCACGAAACCGGTCGGTTCCGGCCCGTTCACGCTCGCGACCTTCGAGCCCGGCGTGCAGGTCATGCTCGACCGCAACCCGAACTACTGGGATTCGCCCCGGCCCTACGTCGACCACGTGCACATGATCCTCGGCGTCGACCCCGACAACCAGGTTCTGATGCTGCAGAAGGGCGACATCGACCTGATGGGCAGCCCGATCCCGCCGGCGAAGTTCCTCCAGGTGACGACCGACACGAAGTACAAGGACCAGATCGTCACGATCGAGAAGCCCAGTACGTACTACCTGACGATGAACCTGAACACCCCGCCCTTCGACAACCCCAAGGTGCGCGAGGCTGTCTCGTATGCGTTCGACCGCACCGGCCTGCTGAAGCTCGTGAACGGCCAGGGCAAGCCCGCAACGGAGTTCATCCCGCCGGGAGTGCTCGGCAACTCGGGTGAGACGATGACGCAGGAGCAGAACGTCGAGAAGGCCAAGTCGCTGCTCGCCGAGGCCGGCTACCCGAACGGGTTCGACACCCAGTTCTATGCCTGGAACGTCGCCCCCTTCTCAGCTCTCGCACCGCAGATGCAGCAGGACCTCAAGGCGATCGGCATCAATGCCGACCTGCAGACCCTCGCGCCGAACACGTTCTCCGAACTGGCCGGCTCCGGCAAGGCTCCGCTCGCGCTGACCTTCTGGGTGGCCGACTACCCCGAGGGTTCGGACTTCCTGCAGGCGCTCCTCTCCTGCGCGACAGCCGTTCCCCAGGGCCAGAACTTCGCCTACTACTGCAACCCCGAAATGGATGCGGACGTGCAGCAGGCACTGGCCGCAACCGACCCGGCCCAGGCGACCGCCGACTACACGACGGCGTCGAAGCTCATGCTCGCCGACAACCCTGTGGTGCCGCTCTACTTCGGCACCAAGACCGAGATCCGCGGCGCGAATGTGGGCAACTACTTCCCGCAGCCGATCTGGGGCTGGGACATGGCCGAGTACTGGAAGGCTGACGGAAGCACTGCCCGTTCCTAGCCTCTCCTGAACGCGTTCCGTTGCCGGTGGCCCTCCTGTCGCCGGCAACGGTTCCCCTTTCCGAAAGGAAGCGCCATGACCGCACTCCTCGAAGTCTCCGATCTTGTCGTCGACTTCCCGACCGCCTCCGACGGGGTGTTCCACGCCGTCGACTCGGTCTCGTTCACCGTCAACGCCGGTGAACGAGTCGGGATCGTCGGGGAGTCCGGTTCTGGCAAATCCCTCACCTCCCAGGCGCTGATGCGCCTTGTTCCCTCTCCCGGCACGGTGACTTCCGGGTCCGTGCTCTTCGACGGTGCCGACGTGATGGCGTTCAGCGCGAAGACGCTGCAGAAGTGGCGCGGCTCGCAGACGGCCATGGTCTTCCAGGATCCGATGTCGAGCCTGAACCCGCTGATGCGTATCGGACGGCAGATCACCGAGTCGCTCCAGGAGCACCTCGGTCTCTCGAAGTCCGAGAGCCGCCTGCGGGCCATAGAACTGCTGCAGCGCGTCGGCATCCCCGATGCAGAATCACGGCTCACTGATTTTCCTGGCGCGTTCTCCGGTGGCATGAGGCAGCGCGTGTGCATCGCCATCGCGACGGCGTGCGCTCCCAGGCTCCTGATCGCTGACGAGCCGACGACGGCCCTCGACGTGACCGTGCAGGCGCAGGTGCTCGATCTGCTCGACCATATGGCGACCGAATTGAACACCGGCGTCATCCTGATCAGCCATGACCTCGGCGTCATCTCCAGCTTCTGCGACCGTATCCTCGTCATGTACGCAGGCCGCATCGTGGAGGAGGGCACAGCCGAGCAGATCGTGGGCGACCCGCAACATCCGTACACGAAGGCGTTGCTCGCCTCGATCCTCAAACTCTCCGAGCCCATTCCGAGGCGGTTGAAATCGATCAGCGGCGCGCCGCCGCTGGCGGGTCGACGGGCTTCCGGATGCTCGTTCGCCCCCCGGTGCGCCCTGGCCACCGACACGTGCCGGGCCATCGACCCCGCCCTCGTCGACGCAGAGAACGGCCAGCCCGGCCAGAAGGTGGCCTGTGGGATCACTGCACCGGCCGCGTTCGAGTTCGCCGAGGGGGCGACCGCAGCATGAGTGCAGTGCTTCTCGAGGTCGACGACCTCGAAGTGACGTTCCGGCGGTCTGCCGGGCCCGGCCGGAAGGCCGCATCCGTTCCCGCCGTACGCGGCGTGAGCTTCCAGCTCGAGGCGGGCACGACGCTCGGTATCGCCGGCGAGTCGGGTTCGGGCAAGAGCACGATCGCCCGCACCCTGATGGGCATCAACAAGCCATCGGGTGGATCGATGCGGCTGAACGGCTCGGATGTCGGGGCCCTCCGGGGCCGCGAGCTCGCGCAGTACCGCCAGACGATGCAGATGATCTTCCAGGATCCCTACGACTCGCTCGACCCGCGCATGAAGGTGTCGGAGACGCTGCTCGAAGCGATCAAGCTGCGGAAGGACAAGCCGGCGAGCCCGCTCGCCGAGGTGTACCAGCTGCTCGACAAGGTGGGCCTCTCGAAGAGTTTCGCGTCACGCCGGCCGCGGGAGCTCTCGGGCGGCCAGCGCCAGCGGGTCTCGATCGCCCGCGCGCTCTGCGTCGACCCACGCCTCATCCTCTGTGACGAGGCCGTGTCGGCGCTCGACGTCTCGGTGCGCGCCCAGGTGCTGAACCTGCTGAAAGACCTGCAGGAGGATCTCGGCCTCGCCTACCTCTTCATCTCGCACGACCTCTCGACGCTGCGGTTCATGGCCGACTACGTGGGCATCATGTACCTCGGCAAGATCGTCGAACTCGGCACACGCGACGAGATCTTCGAACGCCCCCAGCACCCCTACACCCGGGCGCTGCTGTCGGCAGTTCCCGAGCCCGTCGTCGTCGACCGCACCGTGCGGCTGCCGCGGGTGCGTCTCACGGGCGAACCGCCGAGCTCGACGAACCCGCCAACGGGCTGCAGCTTCCACCCGCGGTGTCCGCTCGCTCAGGAGGTGTGCCGCACCACGGCCCCTGCCCTCCGGATGACGTCGTCGGGACAGCTCGCCGCGTGCCACTTCGCCGAACCCGAACAGGTGGTGGCCGAAGCATGAGCGACGTCATTCCCGCCGCCGCGGCCGTCGACCCGTTCGCCCTCGGCGACAAGCCGGTCAGAACGCGTGAGGTCCTCCGTAGCCTGAAGAAGGATCCGGCAGCCCTCGTCTCGATCATCGTGCTGGTGCTGCTCGCCCTCGTCGCGCTCGCGGCGCCGCTGCTCTCGCCGCACGACCCACTGCAGACCTACCCCGACATCGGCCTCGGGCCACAGGGCCAGCCGCTGCCGCCCGGAACCCCGGGCTTCCTGCTCGGCACCGATGCGCTCGGCCGCGACGTGCTGTCGCGGCTGATCTACGGGGCGCAGGTCTCGCTGGTCATCGGTATCGTCGCCAACGGGCTGGCGACGGCGTTCGGGGTTCTCGTCGGCATCGTCGCCGGGTACTTCGGCGGCGTGGTCGAGGCCGTGCTCATGCGCATCACCGACGTGGTCATCTCGTTCCCGATCCTGCTGCTCTGCACCGCGCTCATCGCGGTGACCACCCGCAGTACCTTCAACGTCATCATCGTGATCGCCCTCATCTACTGGACGACCCTGGCCCGCATCATCCGGAGCATGGTGGTCTCGCTGAAGGAGCGTGAATTCGTCGTGGCGTCGCAGACGCTCGGTCTCTCGCACCGCTCGATCATGTGGCGCCACATCCTGCCGCATCTCGTGCCGGCGATCATCGTCTACACGACCCTCGGAGTGGCTTCGAGCATCCTGATCGAGAGTGCGCTGTCGTTCCTCGGTATCGGGGTGCCGATTCCGTCGCCCTCGTGGGGCCAGATGATCTCAGACGGCAGTACGTACTTCCAGATCGCACCGTGGATGCTCTTCATCCCGGGCGTCTGCCTGATCCTGACAGTGATGGCCTTCAACCTGGTCGGCGACTGGCTGAGCGACATGCTCAATTCGTCGACCCCGACGGCGAGGTAGGGGCCATGACCTGGTGGATCCTCCGCAGGCTCGGGCAGATGCTGATCGTGCTGTTCGGCGTGGTGAGCCTCGCGTTCCTGCTCGTCTATGCCGTGCCGGCCGACCCCGCGTCGACGCTCGCCGGGCCGAATGCCAGTGCTGCGACGATCGCCTCGATCCACAAGCAGCTGGGCCTCGACGACCCGCTCTGGCAGCAGTACTTCGGCTTCATCGGCCGGCTGCTGACGGGAGACCTCGGCACGTCGTACGTGCTCCGCGAGACCCCGGTCTTCGGCCGGATCGTCGCCGCGCTGCCCACCACGCTGCTCGTCGCGGTCGGCGGCATCGTCTGGCAGATCATCCTCGGTGTGCCGGCCGGCATCTACGCGGCGTACCGGCGCGGCAGCTGGGTCGACCGCCTGGTGACGTTCCTCTCGCTGATCGGTCTCTCGGCGCCGCCGTTCTGGCTCGGGCTGCTGCTCATCTACTACTTCGCCTTCACCTGGGGGCTGTTTCCGCTGAACGGTCTCGGCAGCCCGGTGTTCTGGTACCTCGTTCTGCCCACGTTCACCCTCGGGGCGGGCGGCGGTGCCTGGTACGCCCGGATGACCCGCACGAACATGATCGAGACGCTCGACTCGCCGTTCGTGCGTATGGCGCGGGCGAAGGGGATGCCCGAGCACGTCATTCTCTGGCGACACAGCTTCCGGCACATCGCCATCCCCCTGCTCACCATGATCGGCCTCGACTTCGGCTACTTCCTCGGCGGGGTGGTGATCGTTGAGACCGTCTTCGGTCTCAACGGGATCGGCCGTCTCGCCTTCGACGCCATCTCGAACCTCGACACCCCGATGATCGTCGGCACTGTTCTGTTCGCCGCCATCTTCATCGTGGTCGTCAACTTCATCGTCGACCTTCTGTACTCCGTCATCGACCCGCGCGTGCGGCTGAACAGCTGACGCACCTCATCTAAGGAGATTCACCATGGAAACACCCAAACTGCGCGTGGCCGTCATCGGTGCCGGCCGCTGGGCCGTCCGCTCGCACATCCCCGGCTGGCAGCGCGACCCGCGCGTCGAGGTCGTCGCGCTCGCCGAGGTCAACGAAGAAGCCCTCGCCGCCGCTGCTGAGGAGTTCGGCATCTCGCGCGCCGTGACCGACTACCGTGAGCTGGTGAACGACCCCGACATCGACGTCATCGACGTTGCCACGGGCAACGCCATGCACTTCGAGATCTCGATGGCCGCAATCGCGGCCGGCAAGCACGTGCTCTGCGAGAAGCCGGTCAACAGCGACTACCTCGAGACCCGGCGTGCGGCCGCGCTCGCCGCGGAGAAGGGTGTGAAGACGAAGCTCGGCTTCACGTTCCGGTTCGCCCCGGCCATCCAGTTCGCCAAGCACCTGATCGACACCGGCTACATCGGCGAGCCCTACATGTTCAACGGCTACGAGCAGAACAGCCAGTGGATCGACCCGCAGACCCCACTCCGCCAGGTCGACCTCGACGCGTCGCCCGACCGCATCGCGGTCTCGTCGATCGAGGGCTACGGCGCCCCGATCATCGACATCATGCACTGGTGGGTCGATGCTCCGATGACGAGCGTCGTCGGAACGATGCGCAACTTCGTGCCCGAGCGCATGGTGCGCGACACGGGCAGGATGCAGGCGATGAACATCGACGACGGTGACATGTGGATCGCGGAGTTCGGGAATAACCGCCTCGCGAGCATCCAGTCGTCGTACGTGACCGTGGGCAACTTCCCGGGCATCGAGGCGCGCATCTACGGCTCAGAGGGCGCGATCATCGTGCGCCTCGTCGAGGAGAACGGCATCTGCCAGACCATCAAGGTCGCCAAGAAGGACTCTGTCGAGTTCGTGGAGCTCGAGATTCCGCAGGAGTTCTTCCCCGAAGGCGGCGCCTCGACCGAGCCGTGGCCGTTCCTCTTCTACTCGAACCTCGTGAAGGACTTCGCCACCGAGATCCTGAGCGGGGAAGACTTCAACCAGGGCAACTTCGACCAGGGCGCCCTCGTGCAGGAGACGATCAATGCCTTCGAGAAGTCGTTCCGCACGCGTGCGTGGTGCGACTTCCCGCTGGAAGTCGAGGCGAACGACACCGCTGCCACCTCTGAACTCGAGCAGCCTGTCGGCGCCCAGGCATGAGCATCGACAGCACGCTCGCCCGGGCTGCGGTCGGGCATCCCGCGCACCGCTGGGGCGACCTGGCCGACGACGCCGCCGCCGCCGAGATGCTGCAGTTCGCGCTGGCTGCGGTGGATGCCCGTGGCGTGAGCTACGCAGACGTCAGACTGATCGAGGCCGAAGAGCTGCGCCTCTACTCCACCCTGGAGGCCGGGCTTGACGAGCGAGTCGAGAACAACCTCGGGGTCGGCATCCGCGTTCTGCTGGACGGCAGTTGGGGGTTCGCCTCTGTTCCCGTCACGAGCACTGCAGACATCACCCTCGCGGCAGAACGCGCCCTCAGCAATGCGCGGGCTGCGGGTTCGGTGGCGAACGCCTACCGCACCACGCTCCCGCCGAAGCCGGCGGCGAGCGGGAGCTACGTCAGCCCCGTGATCACCGATCCTTTCGCTGTGGCGGCTTCCACGCGGTACGAGCTTCTCGGCGAGATCCTCCGCGCGGCCAGCGCACCGGCCGAGGTCGTCATGGCCCAGGCCGGGCTCAATGCGAAGCGGCAGCACCGGCACTTCGCGAACACCGAGGGCTCTGTGCAGCACCAGCACTTCATCGAGAGCGGCGCGATGGCGCTCGTGAATGCCGTCGGAAACGGCACCATGCAGCGGCGTTCGTTCCCGAACTCGTTCCACGGCAACACCGCACAGGCCGGCTGGGAGTACGTCGAAGGCCTCCGGATGGTGGACGAGGCCGACCGCATCGGGCGAGAAGCGGTCGAACTGCTCACGGCACCGCTCGCGCCCGTCGGCTACGCCGACTTCATCATCGGGCCGGCGCAGATGGCTCTGCAGATCCATGAGTCGACGGGGCACGCACTGGAACTCGACCGCATCCTGGGCGACGAGGCGAACTATGCGGGCACCTCGTTCATCACCTCGGATGCCGTCGGGAAACTCCGTTACGGATCCGAGGCCGTCAACATCACCTCCGACCCGACCGTGCCCGGCACCCGCGGCTCGTTCGGTTTCGACGACGAGGGTGTTCCGGCCGTGCGCCGCCCCCTGATCACGGAGGGCATCATCGCCGACTTCCTCTCGACCCGCGACTCGGCAGCGCGTATCGGCGCAGAGTCGACCGGCGCAGCCCGCTCCGACGGATGGGGCTACCTGCCCGTCTGCTTCGCGACGAACGTGTTCCTCGAACCGGGGGAGGGCACCACCGCTGAACTCGAGGAGCGCCTCGGCGAGGGGTACTACATCGACGACAACCGCAGTTGGTCGATCGACGAGCGGCGACACAACTTCCAGTTCGGCACCGAGGTCGCCTACGAGGTGAAGAACGGCAAACGCGGGCGGCTGTTGCGCGGTTTCTCCTACGGCGGCACGACGCCCGAGTTCTGGCAGTCGGTCGAGGCCGTCGCCGGCCCCTCGGAGTTCAAGGCGTTCGGCATGCCCTGCGGCAAGGGCGAGCCGAAGCAGTGGGGCTTTCTCGGGCATGGGGCTTCCCCCACGCTCGTACGCAACGTTCGGATCGGAGTGGACAGATGACCGACATCGCACGCGACACCTTCGCGCCCGCCTTCGGCGGCGACCGTGCGACGGGGGCCCTCGAGCAGGCGCTCGACGGCGCGCCCGCCGACCGCATCGAGGCGTTCATCACCTCCCGCCGGGGTGACTTCACCCGCTTCGCCGGCCAGCGCATCCACCAGAGCCAGGCCATCGACGAGGTGCAGATCATGGTGCGGGCCGAGGTCGACGGCCGGGTCTCGCGCGCGGCCGCCAGCTCGGTCGGCGGGCTGAAGGCCGCGGTCGACCGCAGTTGCGCCGCAGCCGCCCAGCAGGCGGCAGACGGGGTCGCGAAGGCGCCCCAGCACACGCCGTTGCCGGCCCCGGGCACCGACCGGTTCGCCGACTCGTTCGACCAGGCGATCCTCTGGGGCGACGACACCGCGGCGTGGTCGGTCGACGAACATGCCCGGCTGGCCGATCGGGCGATGAACGAGGCCCAGTCGCTCGGCGGCGTGGCTGCCGGGATGTTCGGCAGGGCGGTGACCGAGGTGGCGTTCCACGACAGGGAGTCGCGCCTGTCGCGGTACGCCTATGCCTCCGAGGCGCAGGGGTCGCTCACGGTGCGGATCGACGACGGGTCGTCGCACTGGAAGGACCTCACCCGCTTCTCGAACCGCCTCGGCGCGGAGGCCGCCGTCGAGCGCACCCTCGCCGAGGCCTCCCGCACCCGCGGCCGGGCGAAGCTCGACGCCGGGGAGTACGACGTGGTGCTCGGGCCGCTCGCGGCCGGTGAACTGCTCGACTTCTTCGGCGCGTTCGGCTTCACCGGCTCGGCGCTGAGCTCCGGGTTCGGCGCGGTCGCGACGCGCGGCGGCGAGCAGGTGGCCTCGCCCCTGGTCTCCGTTCACGACGACGCGACGGCCGACATCGGCCTGCCGTTCCCGTTCGACTTCCAGGGCACCTCGAAGCGCGACGTGCCGATGATCGCTGGCGGCCGCGCCGACTCCGTGGTCACCGACCGCGAGACCGCGTTCGCGCTCGGCACCTCGTCGACCGGCAACTTCCACATCGCCCGCGAGGAGGCGCCGCACGCGATTCCGATGAACGTCGTGCTGCGGGCATCCGACTCCACCGAGGAGGAGCTGATCGCCGGCATCGAGAACGGTGTGTACCTGCAGCGCTTCTGGTACACCCGCACGGTCGACCCGGTGCGCACGACCATCACGGGTGTGACGCGCGACGCCTGCTTCGCGATCAGGAACGGCCGGATCGACCACCCGGTGGAGTCGATGCGCTTCACGATGAGTGTTCTGGATGCCCTGGCCCGCGTCGACGGCGTCGGCCGCGACTCGCTGAGCCAGCCCCTGATGAACGTCTTCAACGGCTCGGCCACGTCGCCGGCCCTCCGGGTGCGGGGCTTCTCTCTCGGCACCGCCCCGGTCTCGAAAGGAAACTGATGTCGCTTCGAACCAACGCCGACCGGCTGGTCGCCCAGACCCTCACGGGTGAGGTGTGGCCGCCGCTCGCCGACCGGCACGGTTACCGCGTCGACGCCGACGGGCACCCGTTCCTGCTGCCCGGCATGGGCGGCGTGAGCATGGCCGCGCACATCGGCGAGGCGGCCACCGGGTACGCGAGCGACCACCTCGAGCCGGGGTTGTCGATCCGGCACGCGAACGAGGGCGCGAACGCCGCGCTGCAGTTCCTGAGCTGCGTGGGCAACCGGGTCACCGTGCGCTCCGGGCCGGCCGCAGGGGCCACGGGTACCGTCTTCGGCCAGCACGCCTATGTGCTCGCCGACTTCGACGACGACGCACTCGGCCTCGTGACGACGGGCGACCGGGTCAGCGTCGAGGCTTTCGGCCAGGGCCTGGTGCTGCTCGATCATCCGTCGATTCGCGTGAAGAACCTCGACCCCCGGCTGCTCGGCGGGTTGCCGTTCAGCACGGCGCCCGACGGAACGCTCGCCGTGCAGGTCGCGAAGCGCGTGCCCGCAGAGGCGGCGGGCGCCGGCGGCGGCATGCTCTCGGAGTTCGCGAACACCGACCTGATGGGCGCCTACCCCGGGCTGAGCGACGACCTCTCGCTCGGGCTCGAGTCGCTGCGCATCGGCGACCTCGTTCTGCTCGAAGACCAGGACCACTCCTACGGCCGGGGCTACCGCCCCGGCTGGGTCACCGTCGGCGTGATCTCGACGGGAGAGTGCCGGCTCTTCGGGCATGGCCCCGGCCCGTCGACACTGCTGTCGGGCCCCGCCTCGGCCTTCACCATCACCGAGAGCGACGAGGCGAACCTCGCCATCGCGCTCTCCTCCCCAGCGATCCCGGAGACCACCCATGCCTGACCTCGTCGCGAACAACCTGCTCGGCCTCGCCGAACACGCCGCGCTCACCCCGATGGTCGCCTACCGCATCGACAGGGACGGGCATCCGTACGTTCCTGTCGGCGACGGCGGCATCGTTCAGGGTGTGCACCTCGGCGACTCCGTCTTTGCCACCGACGGTGACCACGTCGCACCGGGAGTCAGCCTGGTTCACAGCGACCCTGCGGCGCGTTTCGCCCTCACCGCCTACTCCTGCATCGGCAACGAGGTCATCGTTCGATCGGGGCTCGCCACGGGCGCGGTCGGCCGGGTGGTCGGCAAGCGGGGCGAGAGCGGTCGCGTGATCGTGGCTCTGCCCGACGAGGCGATGGCCGCGCTGCTGCCGGGCGACCAGCTGAGTGTTCGGGCCGTGGGGCAGGGTTTCGCGCCTGTCGGGCTTCCGGCCGGTGTGGCAGTGATGAACGTCGACCCCGACCTGTTCGCACTGCTGCCGTTCGGTGCGGCCGTCGGAGCTGCCGACACCGGAGCAATCGCGGTCTCGATCGCGGGCGCCCTGCCCAGCAGAGTCTGCGGCAACGGCATCGGCCGCCCCGCGCAGATGTGGGACGTCGATCTCGCCGTGGTCACCGACTCCCCTGACCTCAAGGGCCGCGACATGCGTCTCGGCGAGCTCTGGGCGATCGAGAACCTCGATGTGCGGAACAACATGGGGTACCGGCGCGACTGGGTCACCGTCGGTGTGATCTGTCATGGCGGGTCGCCGATGCCCGGCCACGGGCCCGGGCTTGTTCCCCTCGCGACCGGACCGCAGAGTGCCTTCCGCTTCGAGCTGCAGGATGCCGGGGCCGAGCCCGCACTGACCGAGTCCGTCCTGGCGGCCCTTCCGAACCGCGCTCTCGCGGCACGGGCGAAGTGACCGCCGTGACCACCCGCGTTCTCATCTCCACCTACCTCGAACCGCACCTTGTGGACCGCATCGCGGCCGAGCCCGACGTCGAGGTGCTCTACGAACCCGACCTGCTGCCCATGCCGCGCTACACCGCCGATCACGGCGGCACCCCGCCCGCACTCGACGAGGAGGGCCGGCAGCGTTGGCTCGCTCTTCTGGCGGAGGCCGATGTGGCCTTCGACTTCGACTGGAACGACCCCGTTGCACTGCCGGTCAACGCGCCCGCCCTGAAATGGGTGCAGGCGACCAGCGCCGGCATCGGTGCATTCATGAAGCGGACGGGGCTCGACTCCAGCGGCATCACGGTGACCACGGCGGCCGGTACCCATGCCATCCCGCTCGCCGAGTTCGCCCTCACCGGTGCGCTGTACTTCGTGAAGGGCGTGCCGTTCCTCCGCCGGCAGCAGCACCGGCACGAGTGGCGGCGCTACACCACCCGCCAGCTCGCCGGCCTCCGGCTCACTGTCGTAGGCATCGGAGGAATGGGCAGCAACGTCATCGCCACCTTCCACGCCCTGGGAGCCCGCGTCACCGGGGTGGGCCGCATCGGCGGTGCCTACGATGTGCCCGAGGGTGTTGCGTTGAGCGACATCGGCCGCCTCGACGAGGTGCTTCCCGAAACGGACATCCTTGTGCTGTGCTCGGCGCTCACCGCGGAGACCGAAGGCCTCATCGGGCGGGAACAGCTGGCGCAGCTTCCCGACGGCGCGATCCTCGTGAACATCTCGCGTGGCCAGCTCGTCGACGAAGCTGCGCTGATCGACGAGCTGACCAGCGGACGGATGCTCGGGGCGGCGCTCGACGTCGTGAACCACGAGCCCCTGGCCGGCGATTCACCGCTCTGGGATCTCGAGAACGTTCTGCTGTCGCCGCACTCCGCATCGACAGTCGCCACGGAGAATGAGACGCTCGTCGAACTGTTCGTCGAGAACCTCCGCCGGTGGCGGGGTGGTCAGCCGCTCCGCAACCTCTACGAGGCCGAGCGGGGCTACTAGCCGGGTAGCTGCTCCGCGAGCTCGACCTCGGCGATGAGCTGCACCTCGACGGGAGCGCCCCCCGGGAGCGACGCCACCCCGACGGCGGCCCGCACGGGCAGGGGCGCCCCGGGCATCCGTTCGCTGACCAGTGCACTGGCGGCGTCAGCGACCGCGCTGTGTTCGGTGAACGACGGGATGGCCGCGAGGAACACCGTCAGCGAGACGACTCCGGCAAGCGATTCTGTGGGCAGCAGGATGCTCGCGGCAGCTTCGAGGGCCCGTTCTGTCGCCAGGGTGGTGAGCTCGCGCCCGCTCTCGATGCTGATGTCGCCCCCGATCATCCCGGTCGCCACCAGCGCTCCGCCCCGGCGGGGAGTCATGCCTGCCGTGTGTACGAGGCCACCGATGCGGCGCGCGACCGAGTAGGCGCCGGCCGCCTGCGGGGCGTCGGTGCCGGCCGGCTGCGCGTCGCTCACGCGGTGAGGCCGGCTTCCGCTGCGAACGCTGTCAGGCAGGTCACCATCAGGTCGAGGGCGGCTGACCATTCTGCCTCGTCGCGGGCGTAACAGATGCGGAAGTGCCCGGAGCCCCGGGCTCCGAACTGGTAGCCGGGCGAGACGATCACGCGCGCTTCGCGCTGCAGCCGAGCGGCGATCTCGACGTCGGTTGCGCCGAAAGCCGAGACATCGACGAAGAGGTAGGCCGTCGCGTTCTGCGGCGCCAGACGAAGACCGGGCACGGCGCCCAGTTTCTCGATCGTGAGCGTCCTCAGAACGTCGAGTTCGGCGACACGGTCGCGAAGGAAGTCGTGATCGTCGACGAGCCAGCGGGAGAGCAGGTGCTGCGAGTAGGCCGGCGCGCGCAGCGAGGTCATGGCGAGGCACTGCTCGACGAGCTGGATCACGGTTTCGGGAGCGACAATGACGCCGATGCGGAAGCCGCTCATCGATTCGGTCTTCGAGGGGCCGAGAAGAGTGATCGAGCGTTCGGCCATACCGGGCTGCGTTCGGAGGTGGTGGAATGCACCGTCTCCGTAGATCAATCGGCTGTAGAGCTCGTCGACCATGACGAGGAAGTCGCCCTCGACGGCCAACTCGGCCACGCGGGCGATCATGGCCTCGGAGTAGACCGATCCGGTGGGGTTGTTCGGGTGCGAGAAGAGCAGGAGCTTGGGCTTCTGATCGATGAACGATTCGATGAGGTCGAGGTCGAGGCTCGGTTCGTCGGTGTCGAACGTCAGTGGGATGCGCTCGACCCGGGCGCCGAGAAAGGCGAGGATGCGCTCGCAGAAGAGGTAGTCGGGATCGGCGAGCAGAACGAGATCTCCCTCGTTGACGAGCGCGGCAAGGGTGGTGAACAGGGCACCCTGCGTTCCGGGGGTGAGGGCGAGGTTCTCTCCGGAGACAGGCGAGCCGAGAAAGTCGCCGATGGGTGCGGAGAGCGCTGTGAGAACCTCAGGGTCTCCGCGGTACGGAGAGTACGCCCAGGCGCCGGTGTCGATCGCCGTCGCCATCTGCTCTTTCACCCACGGGGGCGGGGGAAAGCGCACGACGTCGAAGTGTGTGGTGTCGAGCAGGCCGTTGCCGCCGCCGTCGAGTCGCAGGGACGTGTCGGCGTCGCGCACCGAGACCCCGGGAGCAGCTTCTCGCGAGGGGAGGTGCGTGCGCAGGATGCGGTCACTGGCTGAGCCGAGTGGTGCGCCGTCCGTCTCCGGTCGAGGGGCGGTCGTGGTCATCGGGGCTCCTAGCTCTCGGCGCGGGGATGATGCGCAGACGTCGACAGGGTCTGCTGCAGACGACTGTCGTTTGTCGACAATACACTGAATGGCGGTCCGTCACCACTCAACACGGTGAGCATCGGCGGTTCTGACCCGAAAGTCCAATCGCAGGAATATAGTTCCGACGATTGCTGTTCCAGACTGCATGACCTCTTATTCCGACTTCTTCTCCGAGCTCGTGCGGCTCGAGATCACCGTGTGGGATCGACTCGACGATGCGCAGAAGGCCGCGACCGGAACAACCGTCGCGCAGTTGCAGGCTCTGCGAGCCATCAGCGGGCACGGCGGCACTGCCCGGGTGCAGGACGTCTCCGACGCGCTGCAGATCACCGTTGGAGCGGCGAGCAAGCTCATCGACCGGCTCGAACGGGACGGCCTGGCGGAGCGTTCCGCCCATCCGGTCGACCGCCGCTCCATGGTGATCGCCCTGACAGCGAGCGGTACAGAGACCTTCGAGAGGGCGTCGGCCGCGGCGGACCGGAACCTCGAAGACCTGCTGGGCGACGGGCTGACGCCCGAGCGTGCGACCGAGCTCGCGGCCGTCTTGGCCGAGTTGCACGCGACCCTGCGAGACCGAAAGGAAGGATCGTCATGACCGACACCATGCGCGCCGTCGTGATCGAGCATCCGGGACCGCCCGAAGTTCTGCAGCTGCGAGACGTGCCCGTGCCGCGCGTCGAGTCCGGCCGGGTGTTGATCCGCGTGAAGGCGTTCGGGCTGAACCGCTCCGAGTTGCACTTCCGCAGCGGGGTCGCCTCGACGGGCGACTTCCCGCGCATCCCGGGCATCGAGGCCACGGGCGTCGTCGAAGCAGCCCCCGGCGGCGAGGTCGAGCCGGGCACGCAGGTGATGACGATGATGGGCGGCATGGGCCGTTCGTTCGACGGTGGGTACGCCGAGTTCGTCTCCGTGCCCGTGAACCAGGTCATCCCGTTTGAAAGCGACCTCGACTGGTCGACGCTCGGTGCGATCCCCGAGATGCTGCAGACCGCGTACGGCTCGCTGTCGGTCGGGCTGCAGGCCGTCGACGGCCAGAGTCTGCTGATCCGGGGCGGAACCTCCTCGGTGGGGCTCGCGGCCGCGGTGCTCGCGAAGCGGCGCGGGATGACCGTGCTTGCCACGACGCGGAGCGAGGCGAGGTTCGACCTGCTCCGAAGCGCCGGGGTCGATCATCCGCTCGTCGACACCGGTGAGATCTCATCCGAGGTGCACCGCCTGCTCGGCGGGGGAGTGGATGGCGCGATCGAGCTCGTGGGCGTGAACGTGATGCGCGACACGCTCCGCGCGACCCGGCCCGGCGGCACGGTGTGCTTCACGGGCATGCTCTCCGACGACTGGACCATCCCCGAGTTCTATCCGATGGACTGGCTGCCGAACGGGGTGCGCCTCACCGCGTACTCGGGCGAGGCCGAGGGGCTGCCCGCGGCGGTGCTGCAGGACTACCTCGACGCGGTCGCAGCCGGCACCGCCGTGGTTCCGATCGGCCACGTCTACCCGCTCGACCAGATCGTGCGGGCCCACCACGACCTCGAAGAGAACACCGTCGGCGGCAAGGCCGTCGTCGTTCTCGACTGACCGAAGGACCCATCATGACCCGTTCGAAGTACTTCGCTGCGCTCGCGCTCGGCCTTTCTGTCGTCGCTCTCGCCGGCTGTTCCGCCAGTGGGGGAGCAGATCCGCTGGCGGCTCCGAGCGCATCGGGCGACACGATCGTGGTCGGTTCGCAGGCCTACTACTC
Organism: Subtercola boreus; assembly: GCF_006716115.1. Classification (NCBI taxonomy): domain Bacteria; kingdom Bacillati; phylum Actinomycetota; class Actinomycetes; order Micrococcales; family Microbacteriaceae; genus Subtercola; species Subtercola boreus. The sequence continues at coordinate 3,329,792 of NZ_VFOO01000001.1, forward strand.
GAACGAGATCATCGCCGAGATCTACGCGGAGGCGCTCGAGAGCGACGGTTTCGCCGTGAAGCGACAGTTCAACATCGGCCAGCGGGAGGCCTACCTGCCCGAACTCGAATCGGGCGGCGTCGACCTGTTCCCCGAGTACACGGGCCCACTGCTGCAGTACTGGGTGCCGACGACGACGCTCACCCAGGCCGACGAGGTGTACGAGGCGCTCAGGGCGGCTGCGCCCGCGGGGCTGCAGGTGCTCGACCAGTCGGCCGCCACCGACCAGGACGCCTACGCCGTCACCCGCGAATTCTCCGAGCAGTACGGCGTGACGAGTCTCGCCGACCTCGCCTCGGTGCCTGTGCCTCTCGTCGTCGGCGGCAACGCCGAAGGTGTCGACCGGCCGAACGGGCCGAAGGGCCTGCTCGAGCACTACGGCGTGACGGTCGGGTTCACCCCGATCGACGACGGGGGCGGGCCGCTGACCGTCAGCTCGCTGAAGAGCGGGGCCATCCAGCTCGGCATCGTCTACACGGCGAGCCCGACCATCCAGAGCGGCGACCTCGTCATCCTCGACGACCCCGAGAACCTCTTCACCGCCTCCCACGTCGTACCCGTCGCCAGCGACTCCCTGCCCGCCGGGGCGGCCGACACCGTGAACCGCATCAGTGCGGCACTGACGCCCGAAGACCTCATCGCGATGAACGTGCAGAGCGTCGACGGTCAGCAGTCGTCCGACGCGATCGCCGCCGGCTGGCTCGCCGCGCACCCGCTCTGACCGGCACACGTTCCCCCGACCATCCACCCCCCCCCCCGACCATCCCACCCCAAACAGAAGAACAGCGAGAATTTGAAGTGACCCACTCCACCCCCACAACCGCCGTGCTCGTCATCGACATGCAGAACGACACCGTGCACACCGACGGCGCCCACGCCTCGTTCGGTGCCGCAGAGAATGCAGCGAGCCAGAACGTGATCGCGAACATCCGCACGATCCTCGATGCTGCGCGCGCCGTCGACGTGCCCGTCTTCCACAGCCGCATCGTCGTCTATCCCCGGGTCGGCCTCGGCGGCAGCAACGCACCGGTGTTCCGGATGCTCGCGCCCGACACCTTCAAGCTCGGCAGCTGGGGCGCGGCGGTCGTCGACGAACTGGCGCCGCAGGGCGACGAGATCCTCCTCGACCGCACCCGCATGAGCGTCTTCAACGGAACCGAGATCGACAGCCTGCTGCGGAACCTCGGGGTGACGAAGCTGATCGTCGTGGGCGCCTGGACGAACATGGCCGTCGAGCACACGGTGCGCGACGCGGCCGACCACGGTTACGAGGTCACGATTGTCTCCGACGGCACGTCGAGCCTCAGTGCGGACTGGCAGCGCGCCGCCCTCGAGTACGCTCTGACCAACATCGCGACGATCGCCGACACGGCGAGCGTCACCGCTTCTCTCAGCGCGTGAACCGGCGACGGGGACTGTTCCAAAACTGAACAGTCCCCGTCGTGGCCGCTTCGGGCGGCCTACCCTCGGAATCCCCGACGTACGGCCTCTCCGAGGCAGGCGCCTTCGATCCTGAGCAGGAGGACAACGATGTCCACACCCACATTCGGCCTCTGGTACGACTTCCGCAATCCCGACCAGTGGGCGCAGCCGATCGGCGCGTTGTACCGCGACACGATCGACCAGGCGGTCTGGGCCGAGTCGCTCGGTTTCGGGTCGGCGTGGCTCAGCGAGCACCACTTCGCCCCCGACTCCTACGCCTCGTCGCCGTTGATCGTCGCGGCGGCCATCGGGGCGCGCACGACGACGATGCGCGTCGCCACGAACATCGTTGTGGCGGCCTTCCACAATCCGGTGCGGCTGGCCGAGGACGCCAACGCCCTCTCCCTCATCACCGACGGCCGGTTCGACCTCGGTGTCGGCCTCGGCTACAACGAGCGGGAGTTCGAAGCGTTCGGCCGGGTGCGGAAGCAACGACCGAGCCTCCTCGAAGACGCCGTCGCGATCATCCGCACCGCCTGGAGCGGCAGCGACGCAGGCCACCAGGGCACGAGGCTCTCGTCTCCTGCCCTGAAGGTCATTCCGATGGCCGAGAAGACGCCGCGGATGCCCATCGGCGCGGTCGTAGCGAAGGGCATCGAGCGGGCCGCCCGCCTGGGGGATGGCGTGATCACCCTCTCGAACGACAGCATCCCCGTCTACCTCGAGGCCTTAGTGGCGAACGGCAAGTCACTTGACGAGGGGGCAGTGTTCGCGAGCCAGTGGGTCGTCGTCGCCGACGACCCCGAGAAGGAGTGGAGCCGGATCGGTGAGAAGGTGCTCTACCAGGTCAACAAATACATCGAGTGGGGCTCGTTCGAGGGCTCGGGTGTACCCGACCACTTCGATGCTCCGGATGACCTGCTCGACTTCGGCATCTACCAGCTGTGGGACGGGGCGAAGGCCGTCGACGAGCTGGTCTCGCTCGCCGAGCGGTACCCGCAGATCGAGGACTTCCACTTCTGGGCGCAGTTCCCCGGCGAGACGGTCGAGTCGGGCTCGGCTCGCGTGCAGTTCATCGCCGACCGGGTGATCCCAGAGGTCACGCGCCGGCTGACACCCCAGCACGCGACGGTGTGAGCGCGGCCCGGAGGTAGGGGGCCGTGCGGCTTGCGGGGTTCTCGGAGACGTCCTCCGGCGTTCCCTCGGCGACAATGTGTCCGCCCGCGTCTCCAGCGCCCGGCCCGAGGTCGATCACCCAGTCGGCTTCGGCGACGACGCGCATGTCGTGCTCCACGATGATCACCGTGTTCCCACCGTCGACGAGGCGCTGGAGGTGACCGATGAGCCGGTCGGAGTCGGCCGGGTGCAGCCCGGAGGTCGGTTCGTCGAGCAGATAGAGCGTGTCGCCGCGTTGGGCGCGGCGGAGTTCCGATGCCAGCTTGACGCGCTGGGCTTCGCCGCCGGAGAGCTCGGTGGCCGACTGGCCGAGGGAGATGTAGCCGAGCCCCACGTCCAGGAGCGCATCGAGATGCGCGACGACGTCGGCATCCCCCTCGAAGAACTCCCGCGCGCGGCTCACGCTCATCGCCAGAACGTCGGCGACCGTCATCCCGTCCAGCCGGATCTCGAGGGTCTCGTCGTTGTACCGTGTTCCAGCGCAGGCGGTGCACGGCGCGTGCACGGTGGGCAGGAAGAGCAACTCGACCTCGATCATCCCTTCGCCCTTGCAGACGGGACACCGTCCGCTCGGGAGGTTGAAGGAGAACCGGCTCGCGCCGTAGTGCCGTCGCCGTGCTTCCGGGGTCGCCGCGAAACGGCTGCGGATCTGGTCGAAGACGCCCGTGTAGGTCGCCACGTTCGACCGGGGCGTCCGTCCGATCGGCTTCTGGGTCACCTGCACGATCCGCCGAACGCGATCCGCTGGCCCGGATGCCCGGCCGGATGTGGTGACCGGGGCGCCCGAGACCAGCGGGTCCTCCGAGGTGGGTTCGGCTTCGCCCTCGACCTCCTCCGTGGCGCTGGCGAGGTCTGCTCGCAGGAGGTCGGGGATGCCGTGGTTGAGGAGCGTCGACTTACCCGATCCCGAGACGCCGGTGATTGCGGTGAAGGCTCCCAGCGGAAAACTCACGGAGACATCCGACAGGTTGTTCCGCGCGACACCGGTGAGAGCGAGCCGGGCATCGCCGCTGCGCCGCCGGCGTTTCGGCTCAGGTGCAGGCTCTGACTCGGTGAAGAGGTAGCGACGGGTGACGGACTCCTGCACATCACGGAGGCCATCGATCTCGCCCGAGTAGATGACGGTACCCCCTGCGGTGCCTGCCCCCGGACCGATGTCGATGATCCAGTCCGCCTCCCGGATGACGCCCAGGGAGTGCTCGACGTAGAACACCGAGTTGCCGGAATCCCGGAGGCTCCTCAGAATGCCGAGGAGTGCCTCGGTGTCGGCGGGGTGGAGTCCTGCGGAGGGCTCATCCAGCACGAACACGACGCCGAAGAGCCGCGAGAGCACCTGCGTGGCCAATCGCATGCGCTGGAGTTCACCCGACGACAGAGTGGACGTCGTGCGGTCGAGGGTCAGGTAGCCGAGCCCGAGGTCGGTGATCGGGGACAGACGCTGAAGCAGGTCGGTCGCCAATCTCTGGGCGGCGAGACGCTTCTCCGGTGGGAGGTCCTCCGCAGGTGGTCGGTGAGACGTCTGGCGGGTGGTTCCCCAGTCGGGGAGGAGAATCCCTTCCATCAGCCGGGCCACCTCGTCCAGGGGCATCGATGAGATCTCGGTGATGTCGGCACCCTCGAAGGTGACGGCGAGGGCATCGGGCCTCAGCCGTTTCCCACCGCAGGTGGGGCAGAGCACGCTGACCATGAACCCAGCCGCTTTCTCACGCATCCGGGCGCTCTTCGAGCTGGCGAACGTGTCAAGCACATAGCGCTTCACTCCGAGGAACGTGCTCATGTACGACGGCTCCGCTCCGGATGCCACGGCCTTCCGCACCTCGCTGGGCGAGAGATCCCTGAAGATCGGCACCTGGGGCGACTCATCGGTGTAGAGCGCCCAGGTGCGCTGGTCGGCGGGGAGGTCGCGCCACGGCACGTCGACGTCGTAGCCGAGCGAGATGAGGCTGTCCTGCAGTTGCTTGCCGTGCCAGGCCGTCGGCCAGGCAGCCAGGGCGCGCTCGCGGATCGACAGCGAGTCGTCGGGAACCATGAGTTCTTCGGGAACGTCGTAGATGCGGCCCAGTCCGTGGCACGCGGGGCAGGCGCCCTGCACGGTGTTCGCGGAGAAGTCCTCGGCGAACAGCATCGGCGCGCCGACCGGGTAGGTGCCGACCCGGGAGAACAGCATCCGGACGACGTTCGCGACCGTTGTCGCACTCCCCACCGTCGAGCGAGCGGTTCCGCCTGAGCGGCGTTGCGACAGAGCGACGGCCGGCGGCAGGCCGTCGATCGAATCCACGTCGGGGACGCCGACCTGGTCGATGAGGCGCCTCGCATAGGGAGCCACGGATTCGAAGAACCGGCGCTGAGCCTCGGCGTAGACGGTGCCGAACGCCAGCGAGCTCTTGCCCGACCCCGAGACGCCGGTGAAGGCCACGAGGGCGTTCCGAGGAATGTCGACGTCGATGGACTGCAGGTTGTGCTCCCGGGCCCCGCGCACGCGTACGCCGCCCGATCCGGCTCCGGCTGGGGAACCGTTCACGTCACTCATCCCTTACATCTCCCGATTCAAGCGCCATGGCCGTGGTCGTGGTGGTCGTCGTCATCATCCAGCAGCATCCCGACCGACGTCGCACACGCGTCGCCCCGCCACGCCTCGACGCCCTCGCGCAGGGCGAAGACGACGATGACGAGTCCGGCGACCGGATCCGCCCACCACCAGCCGAACAGGCTGTTCAGTAGGAGCCCGAGCAGAACCGCGGCCGACAGGTACGTGCAGATGAGGGTCTGCCGCGAGTCGGCGACAGCGGTGGCCGACCCCAGTTCCCGGCCCGTGCGGCGCTCGGCGAACGACAGGAACGGCATGACGACGACACTGATCGCGGTGAGGGCGATGCCGACCGGGCTGTGCTCCGCCGCCGATCCGCCGAGGAGCCCGAGCACCGACGACACCGCCACGTAGGCGGCGAGGGCGAAGAAGGCGACCGCGATGACGCGGAGGGTGCCCTTCTCCCAGCGCTCCGGGTCGCGGCGCGTGAACTGCCAGGCGACGGCGGCCGCCGAGAGTACTTCGATCGTCGAGTCGAGCCCGAAGCCGATCAGTGCACCGGATGACGCGACCGTACCGGCGGCGAGGGCGACGACGGCCTCGACGAGGTTGTAGCCGATGGTGATGGCGACGATCAGGCGGATGCGCCGCTGGAGGAGAGTGCGCCGATCCTGGACCGCCGTGTGCGTCGGAGCCGTCATCGTGTCGTCTCGCAGCAGCCCGGCACGCGGCAGGCCTCGTCGCTGCAGGGCGCCGAGGCGTCGACGGCGAGCACGACGCCGAGAAGGCCGTCGAGTGCCTGGGCCAGGTGGGCATCCGCGATCTCGTACCGGTGCTGCCGGCCCTCGGGTTCGGCCACCACGATGCCGCAGTCCCTGAGGCAGGTGAGATGGTTCGAGACGTTCTGGCGGGTCAGCCCGAGCTCCGCAGCGATCTGCGCCGGATAGGCCGGCCCGCCCAGCAGCATCAGAAGGATGCGGGAACGGCTCGGATCCGCCATGGCGCGGCCGATCCGGTTCATGACATCGAGTCTGGTGGTGAGCGAGAGCACCGTGCAACAATACAGCGTTGGCTGTATCGAGCACCACCGACGCGAGTCCCTGGACTTGCGGTTCTGGCAAGAACGGGAGATCTTGCTCACCCGCGGTTCGTCACAATGCCCGGGGCAGTACGTACAGTGAAGCCAGACGACAGAAGATCGGCTGGCCCGCATGACTGCTGACACCATCACCATCCCCGGGGTGCTTCCCGTTCAGATCCTCGCGGCGCTCGGGATCACCCAGTCGCGCCTCGAGATCCTCCGCATCCTGCTGTCGCAGCGGGAGACCACGACCGCGGAGCTCATCGGGGAGACGGGGCTGTCGATGAACGGGGTGCGCCAGCACCTGCAGGCCCTGGTGGGCTGCGGCCTGGTGGAGGGCCGACGTGCGACCCACCCGCGCGGGGCAGGCCCGATCACCTACTGGCGGGCCGCCGCGGACCACATCGAAGACCAGATGGACCAGCTCTGCCGCTACCTGCTCGCCTGAGACCTGCTGCGCTCAGTGCGCCTCCTGGCGCGGCACCACGACCCTGTTCACGATGATCAGGCCGGCGGCGGCGACCGGAACCGCCACGAGTGCGCCAAGGATCCCGCCGAGCGCCGCGCCGCCGATCGCCGAGACGATGACGAGAGCGCCGGGCACAGAGACGGCTTTCGCCATCACCCGCGGCGACAGGATGTAGGCCTCGATCTGCATGTAGACGAGCAGCACGATCGCCACAATCAGGGCGCCGCCGGGGTTCACCAGCAGCGTTGCGAGCGCGGCGATCGCCGAGCCGAACACCGTGCCGACCACCGGGATGAGCGCGCCGACGAACGCGACGAGGGCGAGCAGTGCCGGGGCCGGGCTGCCGACGGCGGAGGTGACGATGAACGTCACGACCGCGTTGGCGAGGGCGAGGACCACCTGGCCGCCGACGTAGCGGCCGACGGACTGGAAGATCTCCTCCGCCAGCTCCATCACCCGCGCACGGCTGGAACGGGGCACGAGGGTGTAGCCCTTCGCCTTCACTGCGGGGAGGGTGAGCACGAAGTAGAGGGTCAGGATGCTCACGACGATCACTCCCGTCACCCCGTCGATGATCCCGGTGCCGACGCTCAGGATGCCGCCCGCGAGCCCCAGCAGTTTGCTCGGGTCGGTGAAGAACGCGGTGGTGCTCTTCAGGATGCCGTCGATGTCGATGCTCGGCCCGACGTTCGCCGTGAGCCACTGGAACCAGGCCTGGTTCGGCAGCCCCTGAACGAAAGAGGTGAGCTGGTTGCCGACCACGCTGACCTGCGTGGTGACGGCGGGGATGATCGCGAACACCAGCCCGACGATGGCGCCGAGCGCGACCACCGCGAGCACGGCCGCCGCCGCCCACCGGGGCAGGTTCCGGGCCGTGGCCCGCTGCATCAGGGGGTCGAGGGCGAGTGCGAGGAACAGCGCGATCCCGAGGTAGACGAGCACCGTCGACAGGGTGGAGACGGCACCGAGCACGGCCATCGCGACCCCGACCCCGAGCGTCGCGATGAACGCGTACCGGAACGGATGATCGGGCAGAAGCCCGCGCCGCCCGCCGGAGGTGGTGGTGGTGCGCACCGTGCCACCCCGTCCGGCGAGCCGCCGTGCGCGGCGGTCGAGGGGTGATGTCGGGCTGGTTGTCATGGGGGTAGGTTATCGCCCCGCACCCGCCACCCCCGGTGCGGCGGGAGTGCTAGCCCTGGCGGGCCAGCTCGCCGAGCGTCGGGTAGGTGGTGTAGCCGTCGGCGGACGAACCGTACAGCGTCGCCGGGTCGAGCTCGTTCTCGGGGTGACCGCCCTCCCAGCGCTCCACCAGGTCGGGGTTCGCGATGATCGCGCGCCCCACCGCGACCGCGTCGGCGAAATCGCCCTCGATGAGGGTGGTCGCCTCTTCGCGGGTCGTCATGTGGCTGAAGCCGCTGTTCACGACGAAGCCGCCGCCGAAACGCGTGCGGAGCTCCTGCACGAAGGCGCCGGTCGGGTCGGCGTGCAGGATGCTCACGAAGGCCAGGCCGAGCGGCGACAGGGCGTCCATCAGAGCGCCATAGGTCGCGCGCACGTCGGCGTCGTCGGTCTCGAGCACATCCTGGATGTTGTGCGAGGGCGAGATGCGGATGCCGGTGCGGTCCGCACCGATCGCCTCGGCCACGGCCTCGACGACCGACACCACGAAGCGGATCCGGTTCTCGGGACTGCCGCCGAACTCGTCGGTGCGCTGGTTGGAGGCGGGGGAGAGGAACTGGTGCAGCAGGTAGCCGTTCGCCGAGTGCAGCTCGACGCCGTCGAGACCGGCGCGCACCGCGCGGCGGGAGGCCTCGACGAATTCGCCGCGCACCACGGCCAGCTCGTCGATCGTGAGTTCGTGCGGCTCGGGGAAGGGCTTCTTGCCGCTGGGCACGTGCACCTCGCCGTCGATGGCGATCGCGCTCGGCGCGACGATGCGGGGTGTTCCGGTGATGTCGGTGTGCGACACCCGGCCACCGTTCATGACCTGCATGACGAGCTTCCCGCCGCGCTCGTGCACGGCGTCGGCCACGCGCTTCCAGCCGGCCTCCTGCTCATCGGTCACGATGCCGGGCTGGCCCGGGTAGGAGCGCGACTCGGCGCTCGGGTAGGTGCCCTCCGTGATGATCAGTCCGGCGCTCGCGCGCTGCGAGTAGTGCTCGACGTTCAGGTCGTTCGGCACGCCGGACTCACCCGAGCGGGTGCGCGTGAGCGGTGCCATGACGAGGCGGTTGGCGAGGTCGATGCTGCCGAGGCTGAGCGGGGAGAAGAGATCCACGGAGGTCCTTTCGGGTGGTGTCGCCGTCTGCGGCACCACAGGTCCAACGCGCGGGGCGCTCGTGCATTCCCCGGATTCCCGCACTGACCGCCGCTGGTCAAAAGGTCGGACCAAAGGTATCGTTGGGCCAGCAGTAACGTCGACTCGATGAGGAGCAGCGGATGAATGCGATGGGCATGGCAGAGTGGCTGCGTCGACGGGCCCTGCGGGACCCCGGTCATCCGGCGCTCACCTTCGCGGGCGAGACGCTCTCGTACGCCGCTCTGCAGAAGCGGGTGGAGGAGTTCGCCGACCTGCTCGCGGCGCAGGGCACCACGCAGGGTGACCGGGTCGCGTACCTCGGCTTCAACCACAGCCAGTTCCTCATCGCGATGTTCGCGGCCAACCGGCTGGGCGCGACGTTCGTGCCCCTCAACTTCCGGCTGACCGGCAGCGAGCTCGCCTACATCGTCACCGACAGTGCCCCGCGCATCCTGATCTCTGACGATGCCCACCTCGAATCGATCGACGACCTGCGAGGATCGCTGCCCTGCGAGGTGTACATCCGCTTCGGTGCGGATGCCCGGGGCTGGCGCGGTATCGACTCGCTCCTGGCCGAGCCGAACCCGGCGGTCCGGGAGGTCGCGGTCGACGTCGACGACCCGGCGTGCATCCTCTACACCTCCGGTACGACGGGGAGGCCGAAGGGCGCGATCCTGACCCACCGCAACTTCTGGTCGAACAACGTCAACTGGATGCTCGCCGTCAACTACAACGCCGAAGACGTGGCGCTCACGTCGGCGCCGCTGTTCCACTCCGGCGGCCTCTGCGTGATCACCCTGCCCACCCTGATGGCCGGCGGCCACGTCGTGCTGCAGGAGCAGTTCCAGCCGGGCGCGTTCCTCGCGGCCATCGAGGAGCACCGCATCACGTCGATCTTCTGCGTGCCGGCCATGATGCTCTTCGCCAGCCAGCACGAGCACTTCGCCTCGACCGACTTCAGCAGTGTGCGCATCATCGTGGCCGGTGGGGCGCCGGTTCCCGAGCCGCTGCTGCGCCTCTACGGTGAGCACGGTGTTCCCGTCAGCCAGTGCTGGGGCCTCACCGAGGTGGCCACCGGCGCAACGTTCCTCAGCACAGAGCTCGCACTCGAGAAACTCGGATCCTGTGGCGTCGCCGGCATGCTCAACGAGGTGCGCCTGATCGACTTCGAGGGAAACCCGCTCGCCACCCCGAACGTGCCCGGTGAGCTCTGCGTCCGCGGCGACACGGTGAGCCCGGGCTACTGGAACCTGCCCGAGGCGACAGCCGAGGCGACCGGCGCCGACGGCTGGTTCCGGACGGGGGATGTCGCCTATCAGGATGAGGACGGCTACTTCTTCATCTGCGACCGCCTGAAGGACATGATCATCAGCGGCGGAGAGAACGTCTACCCTGCCGAGGTCGAGAGTGTGCTGTACGACCACGTCTCCATCGCCGAGGTCGCGGTCATCGGTGCGCCCGACGAGCGCTGGGGTGAGCGGGTCGTCGCTGTCGTCGCCCTGAAGCCGAATACGGGGCTGGAACTCGAGCAGTTGCGGGAGTTCGCCGCTTCCCGGCTGGCCCGCTTCAAACTGCCGCTCGAGCTCCGTATCGTCACCGCGCTGCCGCGGAACACGACCGGAAAAGTGCTCAAGCAGAACCTCCGGGCCGGGGTCCCCGTCGAGGCGTAGCGCTCAGTGGTCGGCTGCCCAGCTCCGTACCTGCTCGACGTCGACGCGGAGTTGGGCGATCAGAGCCTCGGAGCCGGTGTAGGCGACCTGGCCGCGGATACGCTCGTGGAGCGCCACGGTCAGCGTCCTGCCGTACAGGTCGCCGGTGAAGTCGAGCAGGAAGGCCTCCAGCAGCAGGATCCCGTCGGCGTAGTAGGTGGGGCGGGTGCCGACGGAGACAGCGGAGACGTAGTGCTGCGAGACGCCCTCGGCGGTGAAGGTCACGGAGCCGGCCCAGACGCCTTCAAGATCGACACCGTCGGCGGCCATCGGAATGTTCGCGGTGGGGAACCCGAGCACGCGGCCCCACGCGTTGCCGTGCTCCACCTCGCCGACGACGAGGAAGTGGCGGCCCGCTGCGGCATCGACCGTGTGCACCTGTGAGACGCGGAGACTGCTCATGATGACCTTCCTTCGGCACGCGCCGACCGATGGTGGCGGGGGAGGAGCGCGGCGCGCCCTGCGTGACTGCGTCCATGCTGACAGAGTCGTGTTACAGGCCTATTGCGCCGCTCGAACTCTCTCTGCCCGAGATCAGCGGGGGGTCATCCGGATGGCGCCGTCGAGCCGGATCGTCTCGCCGTTGAGGTAGTCGCTGTCGGCGATCGTGAGAACGAGGGCCGCGAACTCCCCGGGCCGCGCGAGGCGAGCCGGGAAGGTCACCGTCTTCGCGAGCGACTCGTTGACCTCGGGGCCGAGGGCCGCCAGCATCGGGGTGTCGACGATGCCGGGGGCGATGGTGACCACCCGGATACCGCTGGACGCCAGGTCCCTGGCCGCCGCGATCGTCATCGCCACGACGCCGCCCTTCGAGGCAGCGTAGGCGATCTGCCCGATCTGGCCCTCATACGCCGCGACGGAAGCGGTGTTGACGACCACGCCGCGCGCGCCGAACTCGTCGTAGGGCTCGTCGCCTGCCATCTTCTCCGCCGCCAGTCGCATCACGTTGAACGTGCCCACGAGGTTGATGTCGATCGTCTTCTGGAACAGGGCGAGCTCGTGCACGCCCTTCTTCGACAGGATGCGCCTGGCCGGCCCGATCCCGGCGCAGTTCACCACCACCCGCAGCGGCCCGTCGATGCTGTCGATCGCCTGCTGCACCTGGTCTTCGTCGGTGATATCCGCCGCCACGAACCGCACCGCGCCCGGCAGCGTCGCCGTCTCGAGGGCGCCCGGGAGGTCGAGGCCGGTCACGGTGGCCCCGCGTGCGGCGAGGGCCAGGGCGGTGGCCGCCCCCAGGCCCGATGCCGCACCTGTCACGAGAGCGTGTGCACCTGTCAGTTCCATGGTCATGTTCCTTTTTGTTGTTCGATGATGGAGGGTCTCCGGTCATCGGTGTCTCAGCGCGCGGAGACCTTCCCGAAGAGCGAAGCGATCGGTGCGATCACCAGCGGCCGTGCCGCGATCCAGCCCGCGACCATCACCGCCAGGGAGGCGAAGAAGATCCCGAAACCGATCCAGTTCACGTCGTCGCTTCCGCCGTACATGTGGTTGAGGTTGCGGAGCGCGCCGGTGGCGAAGACGAGGGCGACGTGCACGATCACGAAGCCGACGAAGAAGAGCATGACCGGGAAGTGGATGGCGCGGGCCACCTCGATCGGATACATCGTGTTCAGGCGCTTCGCGTTCTTCGGCCAGATACCCGACATGCGCACCCCGGTGAGCGCGGCGAGCGGAGCGGCGATGAACACGACGATGAAGTACATCAGTTGCTGGAGGCTGTTGTAGTTCACCCAGCCGTTGTCGGTCGGCCATTCGAGGGTGAGGTAGTGGATGAGCGCGGAGAGGGCATTCGGGAAGACCTCCCAGCTCGAGGGCACCAGCCTCAGCCAGTGCCCGGTCACGAAGATCAGCACGACGAAGACCACGCCGTTGGCGAGCCAGAGCACGTCCAGGAACTGGTGGAACCACAGAGTGAGGCTGATCTTGCCCTTCGTCTTGCCCCGCGCCGTCCAGAACGCACTGGGTCGTTTCTGGGTGCGCACCTGCCAGCCCGAACGGATGATCAGCACGATGAAGAACGCGTTGAGGAAGTGCTGCCAGCCGATCCAGGCGGGGAAGCCGGTCTCGACGGTGTCGGGCAGTGGGTACTCACCCGGGTAGGTCTGCAGGAAGTCCTGCACGAACCGGTAGGTGGTGATCCCGCGCACGGCCAGCACGGCGACGGCCGCCACGACCAGCAGGGCGATCAGCCCGAGCACGATCTGCGCGGGGCGCGGCAGCTGCCAGAGCCGTGCGAGGCCGGCGCTGACGGCGGCCGGGGCGGGAGCGGCTGTAGCTGAGGCGGCGGGTGCCGCTTTGGCCGGAGCCGCTTTGGCGGGTGCTGCCTTGGTGGGCGCCGCCGGGGCGGGCGCTGCGTCGGTGCGGATGATGATCGGGGCGCGGGGAGACGCCGTCGCACGGGTCGGGGCGGCCGAGGCTGCCACGGCGGCCTGCTCCGGTGCGGGCGCGGTTTCGGGCGTGCGGGTCGCTGCTGGCGCGGCCGCCGGGGCAGCGTCGGTCTCGGACTCCGGTGCGCCCGGTCCCGCTGAGGCTGCGGGGTCGTCGGATGTCGGTGTCGGGGTCGTTCCCGACGAAGCTGTCGCGGGCTCGGAGCCTGCTGCGGTGCCCGGTCGGGGCAGCCCCGTGCGGCGGCGTGGCCCGGATGCGGGCGCTGCACTCGGTTCGGCCGTACCGGTGTCGGATTCGGCCGACGGTTCGGCCGCGCTGGTGTCGGGTTCGGCCGTCGGCGCGGCGGCCGGGGTGGGCGTGGCGGGGGCTGCTGCGGCGGGCGCTGCTGCGGCGGGCGCGGCATCGTGCGTCGCCGAGGCGGCAACCTCGATGGCCGATACGCTCGGCCACGGCTCGCCACCGACGACTCGAGGGAGTCCCTGCCGCACGGTGCGGGTCGCCGATGTAGGTGCCGGCGCCGGTGCCGGTGCCGGTTCCGGTGCCGCCACGATCGGGTCGGCGATGGTGGCCGTCGCAGCCCCGGATGCCGGGACGACGGGTGCGGAGCTCGGAACAGCAGCCGCCGCGTCGGACGGAGCTGGCGGTGCTTCCGCGCTCGAAGTTTCCACCGTGAGGCCCGCGGGTGCGGGGTCTGAATCGGCGGTCGCGGGGGGCCACGGCTCACCGCCCGCCTGGCGGGGCAGACCGCGTCGGCGGCTTTGGCCGGGGACGGTCCGCGGGGGAGCGACGGACGCGGCGGCACCGGCGGCGGGGGAAACGTGCGTCTCCGCCTGCTCCACGGCCACAACCGGCTCGGCGGCAGGCCTCTCGTCGGCAACCGGAGAGGCAGGCGCCGCGGCCGGCGCAGCGACTTCTGGCGCAGCCCGCCCGGCGCTGGCCGAAGCGTCACTCTGGATCTCGACCGCCAGCAGCACCTCACCCGCGGGCGGCCACGGGTCGCCACCCGGCGTGCGCGGCAGGCCGCGTCGGAGGGGCACGGACGTCTGCTGCGCGGTGTCGGTCACTACTGCTTCTTCTTCTCGAGGGCCTCGATCAGCTGGGGCACCACGGTGAACAGGTCGCCGACCACGCCGAAGTCGGCGATGTCGAAGATCGGGGCATCGCCGTCTTTGTTGATCGCCACGATGGTCTTCGCGGTCTGCATGCCGGCCCTGTGCTGGATGGCGCCCGAGATGCCGAGCGCGACGTAGAGCTGGGGTGCCACCGACACGCCGGTCTGGCCGACCTGGAAGCTCTGCGGCACATATCCGGCGTCGACCGCGGCACGGGAGGCGCCGACGGCCGCACCGAGGGTGTCGGCGAGATTGTCGACGAGTGAGAACTTCTCCTGCGAGCCGAGCCCGCGGCCACCGGAGACCACCTTGGTGGCCCCGCGGAGTTCGGGCCGGGTCGACTTCTCCGTGGTCTCGGTGAACTTCTCGATCGTGGCGGCGGGTGTCGTCGACGTCGACACGTCGAAAGGCTCGGGCTGCGCATCCGTCGCCGCTGCCCGCTGCTCGATCGCGCCGAGGCGAACCGTGACGACGGGCGCGCCGAAGGTCGCGGCCGAGTCGACGTTGTAGGTGCCGCCGTAGACGGAGTGGTGGATGACGATGCCCTCCTCGTCGCGGGAGAGGCCGACGGCATCGACGCAGATCGCCGAGCGGGTGCGGGCGGCGAACCGGCCGGCGACCTCGCGACCCTCGATCGAGTTGGAGATCAGGACGGCGGCGGCGCCGACGGCGTCTGCCGCGGCCTGGAGCGCGGCGACGACGGGGGTCGCGACATCCGTGAGCACCTGCTCGTTCTCGACCAGCAGCACGCGCGCTGCGCCGAGCTGCGCGGCGGCCGCTGCCGCAGCCGCCCCGGTTCCGGGTGCGACGACGATGAGGGCAACGGGGGTGCCGATGTCGGCAGCGGCCCCCAGCAGTCCGGCCGCGCTCTTCAGCGGCTCGCCGTCGGGCGTCGTGTCGACCAGCACGAGGATCGGGTCGGAGGTGTTGTCAGTCATAACGTGCTCCTCAGGCGAGCTTGTTGGAGATGAGGAAGTCTGCGAGCTGCTGCCCGGCGTCACCCTCGTCGACGATCTTGGTTCCCGCCGTACGGGGTGGCTTCTCTGCGACGCTCAGCATGATGGAGCGGGCCACGTTCTGGTCTGCGGGATCGATACCGAGATCGGCGGCGGTCATCGAGACCACCGGCTTCTTCTTGGCCGCCATGATGCCTTTGAAGTTCGGGTAGCGGGCGTCGGGCATGCTCTCGGTGATCGCGATGACGGCAGGGAGAGCCGTGGTGAGGTCGATGGTTCCCGCATCCGTCAGTCGCACGCCGGTGACCCCGGTCTCGGAGATCTCGACGCTCGACAGGGAGCCGGCCAGCGGCACCCCGAGGAGCTCGGCCAGCATCGACGGCAGCACTCCGCCCGATCCGTCGGTGGAGAGGTTGCCGGTGATCACAAGGTCGTAGCCCGTCTTGGTGATGGCTGCGGCAAGAACTTCGGCTGTGAGGCCGAGATCCGCGCCGGCGAGGCTGTCGTCTGCCACGTGCACCACGCTGGTGGCGCCCATCGCGAGACCCTTGCGAAGAGTGGCCGTCGCAGACTCCGGAGCCATGGAGAGCACGATGACCTCCGTGTCGGGGTGGGCATCCTTGTATGTCAGCGCCACCTCGAGGGACCGCTCGCCGATCTCGTCGAGCACGGCTTCGCTCGCAGCGCGATCGGCCAGGCCCGTCTCGGGCACGAGCTTCCGGTCCCCGTACGTGTCGGGAACTTCTTTGACGAGAACGATGATCTTCACTGGTTCATCTCCTTGACTCTTGATTCTGTAGGACGTGAGTGCGTTGTCACAACTCGGCCGATCATGGAACGCGGATGATCAGGGCATCGCCCTGGCCGCCGCCACCGCAGAGCGCCGCCGCCCCGTAGCCGCCGCCGCGTCGCCGGAGCTCCATCGCCAATGTGAGCACGAGGCGTGCTCCACTCATTCCGACGGGATGGCCGAGGGCGATGGCGCCGCCGTTGGGGTTGACGAGGTCGACGTCCACTCCGAGCTGGCGGCTGGAGGCGATCGCCACACTCGCGAACGCCTCGTTCATCTCCAGCACGGCCAGATCGCCGAGGCTCGTCTCGCTCTGCCGCCGGAGGGCGTCACGGATGGCGCCCGCGGGCTGCAGCAGCAGCGAGGGGTCGGGGCCGGAGACCGTGCCGTAGCTGACGATCTCGGCGAGCCAGGACAGCCCCCGGCGCTCCGCCTCCGACTTGCTCATCACGATCAGTGCAGCTCCTCCGTCGGAGAGCTGGGATGCCGAGCCCGCGGTGATCGTTCCATCGGCGCCGAACGCTGGGCGGAGGGTGGAGAGCGTCTCGCTCGTCGTGCCCCTCCGCACGCCCTCGTCGGTGTCGACCACGGTCTCGCCCCGGCGGCTGCTGATCGTCACGGGCACGATCTCGTCGCCGAACCGGCCGAAGTCGATCGCCTCGGCGGCGCGCTGGTGGGATCGGGCGGAGAACTCGTCCTGGGCGGCGCGGGAGATGTCGAGGGCCCGCTGGTAGTGGTCGGTCGCCGCGCCCATCACCTCGTTGTCGATGGAGCAGATCAGGGCATCGCGGTCGAGCGAGTCTTCGAGCGGCGTGCTGCCGTACTTGAAGCCGGTGCGGGCGCCCCGCAACAGGTGGGGCGCATTGCTCATCGACTCGATGCCGCCGGCGATGGCCGCGTTCCAGAAGCCGGCACGGATGGCCAGGTCGGTCTGGCCGATGGCCGCGAGCCCGGAGAGGCAGAGTTTGTTGAGGGTCGTGGCGGGCACGTGCAGGGGCACACCGCCCGCGATCGCCGCCTGGCGCGCCGGGTTCGCCCCGACCCCGGCCTGCACGACGTTGCCGAGGGTGACAGCATCCACTTCGCCCGGATCGATGCCGGCCCGCTCGACCGCCGCCCTGATCGCGATGCCTCCCAGTTCGGGCGCTGTCAGCGTCGACAGCGTTCCGAGCAGCTTGCCGATGGGGGTGCGGGCTCCGGCGACGATGACAGAGGTTTCCATGCGAGATGATCTCATTTCCGGTGGGGTTCCATCCATATTGTCACCCGTACCGTTGATTTACCAGTAGTCCCTAGTTTATTGATGCTGGTCCTTGTATAGTCGGGTCGCACACGCGGTGATGCGTGAGACGAAAAGGATGCCCATGGTTCGCGAACTGACCCACTTCATCGGCGGCAAGCACGTTTCCGGCACGTCAGGCAGATTCGCCGACGTCTTCGATCCGTCCCGGGGTGAGGTCCAGGCCCGCGTGCCGCTTGCCTCGCGGGCCGAGATGGATGCCGCGATCGCGAACGCAGAAGAGGCCCAGCTCATCTGGGGCTCCTGGAACCCGCAGCGCCGGGCCCGCGTCCTGCTGAAGTTCCTCGACCTGATCGCGAAGGACATGGACTCGCTCGCGCGACTGCTGGCCTCCGAGCACGGTAAGACGGTCGCCGACGCGAAGGGCGACATCCAGCGTGGCGTCGAGGTGATCGAGTTCGCCGCCGGCGGACCCCACCTGCTGAAGGGCGAGTACACCACGGGAGCGGGCACCGGAATCGACGTCTACTCGATGCGCCAGCCGCTCGGAGTGGTCGCCGGTATCACGCCGTTCAACTTTCCCGCGATGATCCCGCTCTGGAAGATGGGACCGGCGCTCGCCGCGGGCAACTCGTTCATCCTGAAGCCCTCGGAGCGCGATCCCTCCGTGCCGCTCCGCATCGCCGAGCTGTTCCTCGAGGCGGGTCTCCCGGCGGGCGTGCTCAACGTCGTCAACGGCGACAAGGAGGCGGTCGACGCGATCCTCGAAGACGACCGTGTGAAGGCTGTCGGCTTCGTCGGCTCCACTCCCATCGCGCAGTACATCTACGAGACGGCGGCGAAGCACGGCAAGCGCGCCCAGTGCTTCGGCGGCGCGAAGAACCACATGGTGGTCATGCCCGACGCCGATCTCGACCAGGTCGCCGATGCTCTCATCGGCGCAGGCTACGGCTCGGCCGGTGAGCGCTGCATGGCTATCTCGGTGGCGGTGCCGGTGGGCCAGGAGACGGCTGACGCGCTCTCCGCCAAGCTGGCCGAGCGCGTGAAGCACCTGAAGATTGGTGCCTCGCTCGACGAGACCGCCGACTACGGCCCTCTTGTCACCCAGGCGGCGGTGGACCGGGTCTCCGGCTACATCCAGACCGGCATCGACGAGGGCGCCACCCTTCTCGCCGACGGTCGCGGTTGGAGCGTCGAGGGCTACGAGAACGGTTTCTACCTCGGCCCGACGCTGTTCGACAACGTGACCCCCGACATGACGATCTACCGCGAAGAGGTGTTCGGCCCCGTGCTGATCATCACCCGTGCGGCCACCTACGAAGACGCCATCGCCCTGCCGAGCACCCACGAGTTCGGCAACGGCGTCTCGATCTTCACCCGCGACGGCGACACCGCCCGCGACTTCACCGCCCGCGTGAACGTGGGGATGGTAGGCGTCAACGTGCCGATTCCGGTGCCCATCGCGTACCACACGTTCGGCGGCTGGAAACGTTCCGGCTTCGGCGACCTCAACCAGCACGGGCCCGATGCGTTCCGCTTCTACACCAAGACCAAGACGGTGACCTCGCGCTGGCCGTCGGGTATCAAGGAGGGTGCGAGCTTCGTCATCCCGACGATGGGAGAGGGCCAGTGACCCTGCTCGCCGATGCGCCGGTGCCGGATGACCTGACCGACGACCAGCGCGACATCGTCGAGGCCGTAAGGAACTTCGCTCGGGAGGCTCTGGCGCCGCACGCCGTGGAGTGGGACCAGGCGAAGCACTTCCCCATCGATGTGCTGCAGCAGGCCGGAGAGCTCGGCCTCGGCGGTGTGTACGTGCGCGAAGACGTGGGCGGTTCGGCGCTCAGCCGGTTCGACGCCGTGCTGATCTTCGAGGAGCTCGCCCAGGGCGACACCACGATCGCGGCCTACATCTCGATCCACAACATGGTGGCGTGGATGATCGACAGCTACGGCAGCGACCAGATCCGTCAGCAGTGGCTGCCGGGCCTCTCCTCCCTCGAACTGCGGGGCAGCTACTGCCTCACCGAAGCGGGCGCGGGTTCGGATGCCGCGGCTCTCCGCACGACGGCCGTCGTCGACGGCGACAACTTCGTGCTGAACGGCGAGAAACTCTTCATCTCGGGTGCGGGTTCGTCGGCGGTGTACGTCGTGATGGCACGCACCGGGGGGCCCGGGCCGAAGGGCATCAGCGCCATCCTGGTGCCGGCCGACACCCCCGGTGTCACCTTCGGCGCGAACGAGAAGAAGATGGGCTGGAACGCGCAACCCACAGCGGCCGTGTCGTTCGACAACGTGCGGGTTCCGAGATCCAATCTCCTCGGTGAAGAGGGCGGCGGGTTCACGATCGCGATGAAGGGGCTGAACGGCGGTCGGGTGAACATGGCGGCGTGCTCCCTCGGCGGGGCGCAGTGGGCCTACGACAAGGCCGTCGCCTACATGAGGGAACGCCAGACCTTCGGGCATCCGCTCTCCGACCAGCAGGCTCTCGTCTTCCGGCTGGCAGACATGCGCATCCAGCTGGAGGCGGCCCGCGGGCTGCTCCGGCGTGCCGCCCGGGCGCTCGATGCGGGGGCGCCCGACACGGTGGAGCTCTGCGCAATGGCCAAGAAGTTCGGCACCGATGTCGCGTTCACCGTTGCGAACCAGGCGCTGCAGCTGCACGGTGGGTATGGGTACCTCGCCGAGTACGGCCTCGAGAAGGTCGTGCGCGACCTGCGGGTGCACCAGATCCTGGAGGGCACGAACGAGATCATGAGCCTCATCGTCGGTCGATCGATCATTGCGGGAACCATATGACAGGCGATGTTCCCGAAGCTGCGGCAGTCGAACCCGAGGTGGTGTTCAGCCGGCGCGGCCGGCTCGGCGAGATCGCTCTCAACCGCCCGCGCGCGATCAATGCGCTGACGCACGGCATGGTGACGCTCATCCAGAACCAGCTCGACGAGTGGGCGGGCGATCCGGATGTCGCCACCGTCGTGCTCGTCGGGCGTGGTGAGCGCGGGCTCTGCGCGGGCGGCGACATCGTGTCGCTCTACCACGACGCGACCTCCGGCGACGGGGCCGCCTCCCTCGCGTTCTGGCGCGACGAATACGCCCTGAATGCTCTGATCGACGGGTTTCCGAAGCCCTACGTGGCGTTCATGGACGGCATCGTGCTGGGCGGCGGCATCGGGGTGTCCGCCCACGGCTCCCACCGGATCGTGACCGAACGTTCGAAGCTCGGGCTGCCGGAGACCGGCATCGGTTTCATTCCGGACGTCGGCGCCACGTGGCTGCTCGCACGGGCGCCCGGCAGGCTCGGCGCGCACCTGGCCCTCACCGCGGCATCCGTGCGCGCAGGAGACGCGATCGAGGTCGGCCTCGCCGACAGTTTCGTGCCGAGCGAACGGCTGCCCGACCTTCTGGTCGCCCTCGAGACGACCGATGCGGATGCCGCGATCGCCCTGTTCGCCGACACACCGCCCGACGCTGAGCTCGCGGCCGACCGGGGCTGGATCGACGCGGCCTATGCGGCAGACACGGTGCCGGGCATCCTGGCGAACCTGCGGGCCGACCCGCAGAACGAGAAGGCACTCGCCACCGCCGACACGATCGAGCAGAAGTCGCCGATCGCCGTCGCCGTCACGCTCGAGTCGCTCGACCGGGTCGCCGCGCTGCCGGACCTCGAAGCGGCACTCGAGCAGGAGCTGCGCGTCTCGGCGCATGCTCTTCTGTCGCACGACTTCGCCGAAGGGGTGCGCGCCCAGGTGATCGACAAGGACCGCAACCCGCACTGGGAGCCGCGCTCAGCGAGCGATGTCGGCCAGGCGCAGATCGACGCGTACTTCACTGCGGTCGGCTGATCAGAACCATCCGAAACCCACGAACCACCAGAACCACCGGAATTACAGGGAGAGACATGCGGATCGCATTCATCGGGCTCGGCCACATGGGCGGACCCATGGCCATCAACCTCGCCAAGGGAGGCCACGACGTCGTGGGTTTCGACCTGGTGCAGGCCGCCACGGAACCGGCGCGTGCGGCGGGCGTGACGATCTCGGGATCGGCCGCAGAGGCCGTCGCCGGAGCCGAGGTCGTCATCACCATGCTGCCGGCCGGCCGGCACGTCATCTCGGCGTACTCGGGCACGCCGGAGGCGCCGGGCCTGCTGGCCAGCGCCGCACCCGGCACCCTCTTCATCGACTCGTCGACCATCGCCGTCGACGATGCGCGCCAGGCGCACGACCTCGCGCTCGCGGCAGGGCACAGGGCGATGGATGCGCCGGTCTCCGGCGGCACGGTCGGAGCCGAAGCCGGAACGCTGGCGTTCATGGTCGGCGGAACCGACGAGGACTTCGCTGTGGCCGAGCCGATCCTCGCCGTTATGGGGGGCCGGATCGTGCACTGCGGCGCATCGGGCCTCGGCCAGGCCGCGAAGGTCTGCAACAACCTCATCCTAGGCATCACGATGATCGGCGTCAGTGAGGCTTTCGTTCTGGGTGAGAAGCTCGGGCTGACGAACCAGGCGCTGTTCGACGTGGCATCCAATGCCTCGGGGCAGTGCTGGGCACTCACCACCAACTGTCCCGTGCCGGGCCCCGTGTCGACCAGCCCCGCCAACCGCGACTACCAGCCGGGGTTCGCCGGCGCACTGATGGCGAAAGACCTCGGCCTCGCCGAACAGGCCATCACGTCGACCGGTGTGAGCGCAGAGATCGGACTGCTCGCAGCGGAGATCTACCGGAGGTTCGCCGACGGAGCCGGAGCCGGTCTCGACTTCTCTGGCATCATCGAAGACATCCGCCGCACAAGCGACCAGGGAGTTGCCGCATGACCGACTATGAGAACATCCTCGTCGAGCGGAAGGGTCGCGTCGGCATCATCACGCTGAACCGACCCAAGGCGCTGAATGCGCTGAACGCCGCGCTGATGCGCGAGGTGGTCGTCGCTGCGCAGGAGTTCGACGCCGACCACGGCATCGGCGCGATCGTGATCACCGGCTCCGATCGGGCCTTCGCCGCCGGGGCCGACATCAAGGAGATGGCGACGCTCAGCTACCAGGAGGTCTACCTCGACGGGCTGTTCTCGGGCTGGAAGGCCTTCACCGAGCTGCGCACCCCGGTCATCGCCGCTGTTGCGGGGTACGCGCTCGGCGGTGGCTGCGAGGTGGCGATGATGTGCGACATCCTGATCGCCGCAGACACAGCGAAGTTCGGCCAGCCGGAGATCAACCTGGGCGTCATCCCGGGCATGGGCGGCACGCAGCGGCTCATCCGCGCGATCGGCAAGGCGAAGGCGATGGACCTCATCCTGACCGGGCGCACGATGGGCGCGGAAGAGGCGGAACGGGCGGGTCTCGTGGCTCGCGTCGTGCCGGCGGCCGACCTGCTCGACACGGCCCTCGAGGTCGCAACCACGATTGCGGCGAAGTCGCTGCCGGTCGCCTACGCGGCGAAGGAGTCGGTGCAGGTCGCGTTCGAGTCGACGCTCAGTGAGGGGCTCCGGTTCGAACGGAGCACCTTCCAGTCCCTCTTCGCGCTCGCCGACCAGAAGGAAGGCATGGCGGCGTTCACCGAGAAGCGGGATCCCCACTTCATCAACGGCTGACGCACCCCCCCCGGCTTGATCGAGTGGGCGATTTGGGCCCCAACCTGCCGGTTTTGGGGCCCAAATCGCCCACTCGAATGCAGGGGGGAGGGTGGGGGGAGGGGGGTCAGAGGGGGTCGGGGATGGTGGGGGGGTCGCCGAAGTCGCCGGCTTCGCGGCGGAAACGGGCAAGCACGCCCACCAGCGACGACAGGTCGTCGTCGGGCAACCCGGGCTGGGAGAAGACCGCGGTGTTGAGGGCCTCGGTGGCGCGGTCGACCAACTCGCGACCGGCCCCGGTGAGCTGGAGCAGGGTGGCCCGCCCGTCGGTCGGATGAGCGGAACGCTCCACGAGCCGGTCGCGCTGCAGCCGGTCGACGGTGTTCGAGACGCTCGTCGGGTGCACCTGCAGCCGGGCCGTCGCGCTCGCCATCGGCAGGGTGCCGCCACGGGAGAACGCGAGCAGTCGCAGAAGCTCGAACCGGGCGAACGAGAGCCCGAACGGCTTCAGGGCGCCCTCGACGCGCGCGAGGACCAACTGCTGTGCGCGCATGATCGACGTCACCGCGGCCATGCCCCCCGCAGCATCCGCCCAGCCGTGCTCGAGCCACTGCCGTTTCGCCTCGGCGATCGGATCGATCGGGAGAGGGGACGGGACGGGCACAGGGACTTCCCTTCGGCAGGCGGCGGTGTGCCAAGATCCTACCGTCCCGCGTCTCCGCCCCCCTGCGCGCCGAAGGGTCAGACGGACTGGAGGATGATGGCGGAACCCTGGCCGCCGCCGCCGCAGATGCCGGTGGCACCGATCAGGCCGGGGCCCTCGGCCGCGAGACGCCGGGCGAGGTGGCCCACGATACGCGTGCCGGATGCTCCGACCGGGTGCCCGAGGGCGATGGCGCCGCCATGCGCGTTGACGATGGCGGGGTCGACGCCGAGCTGGCGGGTGGAGTGCACAGCCACGGCCGCGAACGCCTCGTTGATCTCGACGGCCCGGAGCTCCGAGACGGTGTGGGGCGTCTTGGCGAGTGCCGCCCTGATGGCGTTCGACGGCTGGGCGTGCAGCGAGACATCCGGACCCGCGACGAAGGCGTGGGCGAGCACCCGGGCGAGGGGCTTGATGCCGCGGGCGGCCGCGGCGGCCTCGCTCATCAGCACGACAGCTGCCGCGCCATCCGTGATCTGCGAGGAGTTGCCGGCGGTGATGGTGCCGTCCGGGCTGAAGGCGGGGCGGAGGCCGCCGAGCGTCTCCACGGTCGTGTCTGCGCGCAGCCCGTCATCGGCCGAGACCACCGTGGGGCCCTTCCGGCCCGGCACGCTGAAGGGCTCGATCTCGCCGGCGAGGAAGTCGGCCGACGCGGCGAGGCGCTGGTGGGAGCCGGCCGCCCAACCGTCCTGGTCGGCGCGGTCGATCGAGAGGCCCGGGTTGCGCTCCTCGGTCGAGGCCCCCATCGACCGGTGCTCGAAGGCGTCGGTGAGGCCGTCGTGGTCCATCGTGTCGATGAGTTCGATGGCGCCGTAGCGCTGGCCGGCGCGCGACCCCGACCAGGCGTGCGGGGCGAGGGTCATCGACTCCTGCCCGACCGCGACGATGATGTCGGCCTCGCCCGCGTCGATGAGCCGCACCCCGGAGACGATGGCTTCTGTGCCGGACAGGCACACGGCGTTCAGGGTGAGGGCGGGCACGCTGAACGGGATGCCCGCCGCCACGGCCGACTGGCGGGCGGGGTTCTGGCCGGCCCCGCCCTGGAGCACCTGGCCGGCGTGGACGAACTCGACGTCCTCGCCCGTGAGGCCCGCCCGGGAGAGCGCGGCGCGGATGGCCGCGGCTCCGAGCTCCGTCGCCGGAACGGTGGCGAACTGCCCGTTGAACTTCACGAACGGGGTGCGGGCGTAGCTGACGATCACGGTGCTCATGCGGGGGTTCCTTCGGTGGCGCGGATGTCGCGGGTCGGGGTTTCTGTGCGGGTGGATGCCGCTGCGGCGCCGTCGGGCTGGTCGCCGTCGGGCTGGGCGCTGTCGGGTAGGGCGCTGTCTGGCAGGGCGGCGTCGAGTCCGACCGTGAACGGGGCGCCGGTCTGTGCGCGCACACCGTCGACGGTGACGCCGGGGGCCGTGGCGCGCAGCACCAGGGCACCGTGCTCGATGTCGAACACCGCGAGGTCGCTGATGATCCGGTCGACGACCCCTGCCCCGGTGAGCGGCAGGTCGCACTCCGCCACGATCTTCGGCGTGCCGTCCTTCGAGACGTGATCGGTGACGACGACCACCCGCGGGGTGCCGGCGACCAGGTCCATCGCGCCGCCCATCCCCTTCACGAGCTTGCCCGGGATGGTCCAGTTCGCGAGGTCGCCGTTGCCCGCGACCTGCAGTGCGCCGAGGATCGCGATCGCCACATGCCCGCCCCGGATCATCCCGAAGCTCGTCGCCGAGTCGAAGTAGCTGCCACCGGGCAGCAGGGTGACGGTCTGCTTGCCGGCGTTGATGAGGTCGGCATCCTCTTCGCCCTCGAAGGGGAACGGACCCATGCCGAGCAGGCCGTTCTCGCTCTGCAGCGTGACGTGCACGCCGGCGGGCAGGTGGTTGGCGACCAGGGTCGGGATGCCGATCCCGAGGTTGACGTATTCGCCGTCGTGGAGTTCGGAGGCAGCGATGGCGGCCATCTCGTCGCGGGTCCAGGGCATGGTGCTCTCCTTGTTTCTGTCTGTCTCGGGGTCTCGGCGTCTCGGGTGCGTCTCAGGCGAGCGCGGCCGCGGCGCGCGGACGGGTCGTGCGCTGTTCGATGACCTTCTCGCGCGGCACCGCGGTCACGAGGCGCTGCACGAAGATGCCGGGAGTGATCACCGCGTTCGGGTCGAGGTAGCCGTCGACGATCTGCTCCGCCTCCGCGATCGTGAGCCGGCCGGCGGTGGCGACGAGCGGGTTGAAGTTGCGAGCGGTGTTCCGGTAGACGAGGTTTCCCGCCGCGTCGGCGCGCCAGGCGTGCACGAGCGCCACGTCGGCGACGATGCCCCGTTCGAGGAGGTAGGTCTCGCCGTCGAACTCGGCGAGCGGCTTGCCCTCGGCCACGGGTGTGCCGACCCCGGTCTTCGTGTAGAAGCCGGCAATGCCCGCCCCGCCGGCTCGGAGGCGCTCGGCGAGGGTGCCCTGAGGGGCGAACTCCACCTCGAGCTCGCCGCTCAGGTACTGCTCGGCGAACAGCTTGTTCTCGCCCACGTACGACGCGATCACCTTCGCGACCTGCCGGTTCTCGAGCAGGATGCCGAGCCCCTGGCCGTCGATGCCCATGTTGTTCGACACGATGGTGAGGTTCCTGGCGCCGGTGTCGCGGAGCGCCTCGATGAGGTCGGTCGGGTTGCCGGAGAGGCCGAACCCGCCGACGGCGATGGTCGCTCCGTCGGTCACCGTCTCGGCGAGGGCCTCGCGGGCGCTGGTGAAAAGTCTGGACATGACACTCCTTCGGGCCGCACCGTGTCCACGTCGTGATCTGTGGGCCGGTTCGCATCCGACGGTACGGGCGCTCGCGCGCCGTGTCAAAGGTCCGGACTGACTCACACCGCGACATCCTCGCACTCTGATCGTTCGGCTGTCATATGCTCACAATATGGACAAGAGGGTGGATGATCGTGGCTGAGCCCGTGCGCGGGGCCCAGCTGGTCTCGCGGGTGAGCCGCATCCTGAAGGCCGTCTCCGAGCATCCGGACGGCCTCACGGCCGCGGCTGCCGCCCACGCCACCGGGTTCACCCGGCCGACCACCTACCGGCTGCTCGCCTCGCTCGCCGCCGAGGGGTTCATCGACCACGACACGGCTCGCGGCCGCTGGTTCCTCGGGCCCGAGCTCTACCTGCTCGGCTCGCTTGCGGCCGACCGCTACGACATCACCGCTGCCGCGCGGGACAGCGTGCGCCGCCTCGCGAAGGAGACCGGCGAGAGCGCCTTCTTCTCCACCCGCCGCGGTACAGAGACCGTCTGCCTGCTGCGCGAGGAGGGCAGCTTTCCCGTGCGGTCGTTCGTGCTCTACGAGGGCGCGAGGTTCCCGCTGGGCGTGGCGTCGGCGGGGCTGGCGATCCTGTCGTTCCTCGGCGAGGACGAGGTCGAGACCTACCTCGCCGGGGCCGATCTGGTTGAGCGCTGGGGGCCCGCGCACTCCACGCCCGCACTGCGGCAGCGCATCGAAGAGACGCGCGAGCGGGGGTACGCCGTCAACCCCGGGCTGATCCTCGAAGGCAGCTGGGGCATGGGCGCCACCGTGTTCGACGCCGCCGGCCGGCCGGCGTGGGCCCTCTCGCTCACAGGGATCGAGTCGCGTTTCCGGGCCGAACGTCAGCCCGAGCTCGGCCAGCTGCTGCTCGACCACGCCCACGAGGTGGGCGTGCGACTGGCCGCGGAGCGGACGGCGGGCGGGCCGCGTCGGCCGTAGCGCCGGGGGTCAGGCCGTGACAGGTCTCCTCGCGAGGATGTTTGGGATCGGCGACGTGCTGACGAACCATTCCGCCGTCGACATGTCGATGTCCTCGAGAACGGTGTGCATGTTCTTCCACTTCGCCTCGAGGTTCACAGCGAAAACAGGCTCGAGATGCGCTATTCGATTCCTCAGCCTGTATACGCTTTCCACCGCGTCGACCAGCTGTCCGACGGGGCGGACCAGGTTCGGGAAGGCGTGCCTGGTGCAGTTCTGCCAGAGCACCGCCTTACCGGGATCGGTTCGACTGGGAAGCAGAAACCGCCACGTTCCCAGAGATGTCTGGGCGACGATGTCATCGTGATTGATGTTGCGACTCTTGCCAGTTGCTTTGAGTGCGACTGCCGCCCTCTCCCTGGCCGCGCCGAGATCGCCCCCAATCAGACGAACCAGAAGATCAGAAGGACGCTTGCACCATTCGCTGTCGAAGCGATGGCCTCCGTTGTCGGATTGGGTAGCGTTCCAGATGCGGAGCTGAACATCTACAGAGTTGCGCAAGGCGATCTCAAAGACATGGAGACCCTGGTAGAAGGCGCCCGCGATGGCCATGTTCCAGCGGTACAGCGCGAGTGCATTCTTGCGGTGGTCGCCCGTCTCCGTGAGGTAGGGGCGCATCCGCGCAGCGCTGAGGAGACGGTACAGGTCGGAATCCGAACGCATGGCCCGCGGTTCGCTGGAGATTGAGATGTGGTGCTCCCGGAGGTAACATTGAGGGGAAGACAGGATTTGTTTCCTGTTGTCGACTACCTGGAGTCCGGCGGTTTTCACCGTCGGGCTCTTTGTCTTTTCCTCACTTATTGTGCCACGCACGGCTGGTCAGCGGGTTGTGCTGCGGGACGCCGCGTGCTGGGCCAGCCCCTCGATGAACAGCAGCACGCCGAACTCGAACGCCGAAGTGCCCTCGTCGGACTCCGGGCCGGCAGCCACGCCCAGGCTGTCGTACTGCAGGCGCTGCTGCTCGTGCGAGACATGCCCGAGGATGAAGTGCAGCAGGGCAGCGGATGCCCGGCTCACCGTTTCGGCGTCGAACTCTCCGCGGCCGATCGCCGCCCGCAACCGGGTGAGCGGAACCGAGGCGCCGAGCCCGAGGGCGAAGCTGCTGGAGACGACCTCCGCGCCGTCGCGGTAGGCGAGGAGCGCGTCGCGGAGGCTCTGCGCTTCGGCGGCGGTGACGATCATCCAGTCGCCGGGCGTGACCGGGGCGAAGGGCAGCGCCCGCCCGCGCGACGCGATGCGGTCGGAGAGTTCGGCGAGCAGCGTCTGCTTGTTCGGGAAATGCCAGTACAAAGCACTCGGTTGTACGTCGAGCGCGGCCGCCAGCCGGCGCATCGTGAGCTCGGGCAGGCCGTGGTCGTCGAGGATGCGGAGGGCCGTCTCGGCGACGTCGTCACGGGTGTGGCGGGCCTGGCGCGGCTGCTGTTCCGGATCGGATCCGTGCGGCGAGGTCATGGATCCCACTATAGTGAACACCGTTCAGGTGAACAGCGTTCAGGAGACCAGCCATGACCGACCAGACCGTGCAGTCCGCCCCGGCGAAACCCGCGGGCCGTCTGCGGATCGACGCCACAGACATCGCCCGCATCGCGGTCTTCGCGGCCCTCACCGCGGTGCTCGGGCTGCCCGGAGCCTTTCCGGTGTTCGGCTCGGTGCCGATCACCGCGCAGACCCTCGGCGTGATGCTCGCGGGTGCCGTGCTCGGCGCGTGGCGCGGGGCGCTCTCGATGGTCGTGCTCCTGGTGCTCGTGGCGCTGGGGTTGCCCCTGCTCGCCGGCGGCCACGGGGGCCTCGCGGTGTTCGTCGGCCCGACGGCCGGCTACCTGTTCGGCTGGATCGTGGGCGCCTTCGTGATCGGTGCCATCGTGCACGCCGGCGGCCGGAAGCTCACCTGGCCGCGCACCATCGTGGGCGTGCTGGTCGGCGGCATCCTCGTGGTCTACGCCATCGGCATCCCGGTGACGGCCCTGGTGCTGCGCCTGCCGCTCGGCCCGACCGCACTGCAGGCCACCGTCTTCCTCCCGTTCGACCTCATCAAGGCGGCCATCACCGTGGCTGTCACGATGACCCTGGTCAGGGCGTACCCGCGGGCGTTCCGGGTGCGGCCGAAGGAGCGTGCGTGACGGGATCCATCGTCTTCAGCGACGTCTCGGTGCAGCTGGGCGACCGGCTCGCGCTCGACGCGGTGTCGCTGGTGCTCGATGCGCCCCGCACGGCGGTGATCGGCGCGAACGGATCGGGCAAATCCACCTTCGCCCGCGTTCTCGGCGGCCTGGTCGCGCCGTCGAGCGGAACGGTCTCGGTGCTCGGCGTCGACCCCCAGCGCCAGGCCTCGGCGCTCCGCCGGCTGGTCGGGTTCGTCTTCAGCAACCCTGACGCCCAGATCATCATGCCGACCGTCGCCGAAGACGCGGCCTTCTCGCTGCGGAGCGAGAAGCTCCCGCGCGCAGTCGTCGCCGAACGCGTGCGGCAGGCGCTCGACGAGTTCGGCCTCACCGATCTCGCGGATCGCGCCGCGCACGATCTCTCCGGCGGCCAGAAGCAGTTGCTCGCGCTCTGCGGTGCGGTCATCCGCCGTCCCGAGCTGATGATCGCCGACGAGCCGACGGCGTATCTGGATGCCCGCAACAGCCGTCAGATCGCCGAGCACCTGCTCGCGCCGACCGACCGGCGGCTCGTGCTCGTCACCCACGACCTCGCGCTCGCCCAGCGCTGCGACGTCGCCGTGCTCTTCGAAGACGGCAGGATGACCGGCTTCGGCGACCCGGCCGACGTCGTTTCGCAGTACGAGGCGAGCCTCTCGTGCTGACCCTCTACCGGCCGGGCATCGGCTGGCTGCACCGTGCACCTGCCGGACCGAAGGCCTTCGCCCTGCTTGCGGTCGTGCTGGTGGTGTCGCTGCTGCCGTCGACCTGGCTCTCGGCTGCCATCGGCGCCGCGGTGGCTGTCGCCTGCTACCTCGCCTCGGGGCTCGGGGTCGGGGAGCTCGGTCGTCAGGTCGTCGCCGTGCGCTGGATCATCGTGGTGACGTTCGGCTTCCAGGTGATCTTCCTGCCGCTGGAGTCGGCGGTAGCGAACACCACGCGGGTGGTCGCCGCGATCGTCATCGCTGCGCTGTTGGTGCTGACCACGCGCGTCGGTGACCTGCTCGATGCGTTCGAGCGGGGGCTCGGAATCTTCCGCCGGTTCGGGCTGGATCCGGCTCGCGTGGCACTGGTTCTCGCGGTGGCGATCACGACGGTGCCGGTGCTCGCACGGCTCGCGGCCGGGGTGCGCGAGGCCCAGCGTGCGCGCGGTGCACGGCTGGGCGTCCGGGCGTTCGTCATCCCGTTCCTCGTGGTGTCGCTGAAGCACGCGGACGACCTCGGCGACGCCCTGACGGCGCGAGGTGTGGGGTGACGGGCGTGCCGGGGCGCGGTGGTGGGCCGGAGCGGTCTGGCGAGCCGGAGCGGGCTGGCGAGCCCGCATGGCATGCCGGGCCGGAGCGGTCTGGCGAGCCCGCATGGCATGCCGGGCCGGAGCGGGCTGGCGAGCCCGCATGGCATGCCGGGCCGGAGCCGGAGCGGGGGCGGGTGCGCGTGCTCGGCGCCACGGTCGACGACCAGACCCGCTGCATCCACTACCGCTCCCAGCTCGACGTGATCGCGATCCGGTTCGCCTGCTGCAGGGAGTACTACCCCTGCCACCTCTGCCATGCCGAGAGCGCGGGGCACGAGGCGCGCGTCTGGCCAGCCTCGGAGCGGGACGCCCTCGCGGTGCTCTGCGGCGTGTGCCAGACGGAGCTGAGCATCGCCGACTACCTCGGCGTCGACGCCTGCCCCTCGTGCGCCGCGCCGTTCAACCCCGGCTGCAGCCTGCACGCGTACCTCTACTTCGCCCCGGACTAGGCCGCGCGCCCCGCTGCCGCGCGCCGCTGCCGCGCCCCCCGCTGCCGCGCCCCGCTCCCGTGCGCCGCGCTCCCTCGCCTGCGCGATCTCGTGGAGGGTCCCATATCGTTCGGGCCGGCGTGGTTTGGGACGATTTGCGTCCCTTCGCCCGCTGGCTTCAGGACGCGGGGGCGGCGGGCGGTGCGGCAGGGAGGGTCCAGACCTGGCCGAGGGGGCCCATGCCCTGGCCGCCGTCGACGAGGAACGCGCCGATGTACGGCTGCCAGGCCTGGTCGGCGGGGTCGTCCCGCAGGGCATCCTGCATCGCGGCGAAGTCGTCGACGAGCACGAGGTGGAAGAGGTCGGTGCCATCGCGCCAGATGGTCCACTCGTGCACACCCGCGCGGCGGAGCGCGCCGTCGAGGAGCAGCGGGATGACGGCGTGCTCACGTTCGTAGTCGGCCTCGTGGCCGGGCAGGATGCGGGTGTGCAGTGCGACGCGGTGCATGGGGGTGGCTCCTTCGGAGGGGGTCAGGGGAGGGTGTGGCGCCGCAGCGCGCGGGTGCCGGCCCGTGGGGCGCGATGCAGGCGCGGCTCGGCGGGTGCGGCGGGGCGGGTCCGGCTCGGCGGGTGCGGCGGGGCGGGTGCGGGCCCGGCGGGGCGAGCGTGGCCGGGCGGCGCCCCGGCGGGTGGCGCCGCCCGCGACGCTACTGCGGCCGCACCCGCAGGGTGTGCATGCCGCCGTCGACCGCGAGGGCGGTTCCGGTGGTCGACCCCGAGTCGGGGCTCGCGAGATAGGCGATCGCCGAAGCCACCTCTTCGGGGGTGACCATCCGGCCGGTGGGTTGCCGGGCGTTCAGAGCGGCCAGTTCGGCGACGGGGTCGCTGAACTTCGCGAGGTTCGCGTCGACGAAAGGGGTGTGCACGGTGCCGGGGTTCACACAATTGACACGGATGCCCTCCCGCACGTGATCGGTCGCCATCGCGATCGTGAGTCCGTAGACCGCGGCCTTCGAGGCTCCGTAGAGCGCACGCTGGGGCAGCCCGGAGGTCGCCGCGATCGAGCAGAGGTTGACGACGGCGGCGTGGGATGACCTTCGGAGGTGGGGCAGCGCGGCGGCCGAGACGCGGGCCATGCCGATCACGTTGACGTTCAGCACGCGCATCCATTCGGCGTCGTCGTTCTCTTCGACGGTGCCGACCGATCCGATGCCGGCGTTGTTGATGAGGATGTCGACACCGCCGAACCGCGCAGCAACCTCGTCGACCGCGCTGACGACGGAGGGCCGGTCGGTGATGTCGCATTCGAAGCCCTGCAGAGCATCCGGGAGCCCGTCGATGCGGAGGTCGAGCACGGCGACGTTCGCGCCGGACGCGGCGAGGAGGGTGGCGGTGGCGAGGCCGATGCCGGATGCCCCGCCGGTGACGATGGCCGTGAGGCCGGTGAAGCGCCCGGCGCTGGGTGCGCCAGTGGTGCCGGCTGCTGCTTGGTCGCTCATGCCTGCACGAACTCCTGTCGGGCTCGGCCGAGCCCCTCGATCTCGAGCTCGACCACGTCGCCGGCGCGGAGGTACGGGTTGCCGGGCAGGCCCAGCGCGACGCCGGCCGGCGTGCCGGTGTTCACCAGGTCGCCCGGGTGCAGCACCATGAACTGGCTCAGGTACCAGATGACGTGCCGGATGCCGAAGACCATGTTCGACGTCGAGCCGTTCTGTCGCAGCTCACCGTTCACCCAGAGCTTCAGCGCGAGATTCTGCGGGTCGGCGATCTCGTCGGCCGGCACGAACACCGGCCCGAGGGGGTTGAATGTCTCACAGCTCTTGCCCTTGTCCCACTGCCCGCCGCGTTCGATCTGGAACTCTCGTTCCGACACATCGTGCGAGAGCACGTACCCCGCGATGACGGCGTCTGCGCCGGCGGGCGAGTCGAGGTAGCGCGCGGTGCTCCCGAGCACGACACCGAGCTCGACCTCCCAGTCGGTCTTCACCGAGAGCCGGGGGACCAGTACGTTGTCGAACGGGCCGACGACGGTCGACGGATCCTTCATGAACACGACGGGCTCCGCGGGGATGGTCGCCCCGGTCTCCGCGGCGTGGTCGCTGTAGTTCAGGCCGATGCAGACGATCTTGCCCGGACGTGCGATCGGCGGTCCGACGCGCAGGGCTGCGGCGCCGGCGAGCAGTGGCAGCGAACCGGCGGCGTGGGCGGCTCGCGCCCGCGTGACGCCGTCCCCGCCGAGGAAGGCGGCGTCGATGTCGGCTGTCACCCCGCGGAGGTCGTACACCTCGCCATCGGCCAGGTAGGCGGGGATCTCTGCTCCGGGGTCGCCGAGGCGTTGGAAACTCACGGTGTTGCTCCTTGCTGTCGAGAATCGAGGTGGCCGGGCCGAGGGGCACCGGGGTGCGCGGCCCGCCCCGAACCGAGGTAGGCAGGCCGCACGCCTTCGTGCTCGGCCGAGTCGTAGGCAGCCTCGACCACGGCCATTGTGTCGTAGACGTCTTCGACACTCGTCGGCAGGGTCGGGACCGAGCCGTCGAGGTAGCGCTGCAGTGCCCCCATCGAACCGATGAAGGCATCGGGGAACCAGGATCCCTCGAACGGCACCGGCTGCCAACCGAGAGGCTTCTCGGAGCGCCGGATGATCTGCAGGGCATCCGGGCCGCCGGCGGGGTAGTCGAGCAGCAGCCCCATCTGTGCGCGGATGGAACCCTTCGTGCCCTCCCACTTGATGAAGCTCTCTTCGAACTCCGGGCCGAAGTCGTGGTCGTGGTTGGTGCTGATGGTGACCCGGATCGGCCGCCCCTCGTACCGGAACAGGATGAGCGAGCGCGTGCTGGCCAGGTCTTTCTCCGGGTGCACCACCGACACCGCGCTCACCGAGTCGGGGTTGCCGAGGAAGGAGCGCACCAGGTCGATGTAGTGCACGCTGTGCATCGTGATCTCGAGCCGGTCGAGCGTCAGCACGTGCGGGAACAGGTGCCACGGGGTGTCGACGGAGACGCGGATCTCGAGGTCGTACAGCTCGCCGATCTCACCCGCCGCGATCAGCGCGCGGGCCTCCGCCACGTAGGGCGCGAACCGCAGCTGCGTGTTCACCGCGGCGACGAGGTTCTTGCGGCGGCAGATCTCGAGCAGGGCGCGCCCTTCGTCGAGGTAGCTGCCGAGGGGTTTCTGGATGAGCACCGGCGCCCCGTCGGGCAGGGCCTCGAGCGCTGCAGCGTACTGCGCCGGCATCAGCGCGATGTCGTAGACCGTGTCGGCGGGCGAACCCGCGACGGCCTCCTCGACCGTGCCGTATACCGCGGGGATGCCGTACTCGTCTGCAAGACTCTGGGCCCGCGAGACGGTGCGGTTGTAGATGCCCACCACGGGGAAACCCGCCTTGCGGTAGGCCGGCAGGTGGGCATCCTTCACGATGCCACCGGCGCCGAGGATCACGATCGGCCGGGGTGCCGCAGGCAGCGCGAGGCTGTACACCTCGGCGGGTGAGAACTCGGGGAGCGCGCTCGGGTCGTAGCTCATCGGATGATCACACTCATCCCTTGACAGCCCCTACGGTCTGGCCGCTCATCAGGAAGCGCTGCGCACCGAGGAACACCGCGAGCAACGGGAGCATGCTGAGGAACGTCGCCAGGGCGAGCTGCGGCATGTACAGCTTCACGTCGAGGCCGGCCGCAACGGTCGGGTTGAACAGCGGACTCGCCCCGATGAGCTCCTGGATGCCGATCGACACCGTCTTGTTCTGCGAGTTCGAGGTGAGGAGAGCGAGAGGCAGGAAGAAGTTGGTCCAGTTGGCGACGAACGAGAAGAACGCGACCAGCGCGATCGCCTGGCGGGAGATCGGGGTGGCCACCTGGAAGAAGATCGCCACTTCGCCGAGCCCGTCGATCCGGGCAGCCTCGACGAGCTCGGGCGGCATCGTCGTCATGAAGTGGATGTAGGCGAGGTAGACGCCGAACGGGAAGAAACCCATGATGATGATGACCGGCCAGAGCTGCCCCACGGCTCCTGCGGCGCTTACTTCGAGGAACAGCGGGATGACGAGCACGGTGTTCGGCATCACCATCGTGAGCAGCGTGACGAACAGGATCGTGCGGCGGAACTTGAAGCGCAGCCGCGCCAACGAGTAACCGGCCGGGATCGCGGCGGCGACGGCGATCAGGGCGCCGCCGACCGAGACGATGAGCGAGTTGCCGATCCAGCGGAGGAAGAGTCCGCCACCGTTCGGACCGAAACCGATGATCTGCGACCAGCTGAAAGCTGCGCTGTCGAACGAGACCCCGCCGAGGCCGAGGAAGCCGCCGGCGCCGGCCGCGACATCCTCCTGGTTGCGGAAGGCCATTGCGACGAAGCCGATGATGGGGAAGACGAAGAGCGCTGCGACGAACACCATGGTCACGATGCGGGCGAGCCGCCCGATGCTCCAGTGCTTGCTGCCCACGACCTCGGGGGCGTGGTTCTCGAGAGTGGCCTGTGCCATTATTTCTCTTCCTCTCCGAAGAGTCCGCTGCGGAAGACGATCAGCAGGCCGATCGTCAGCGTGATGACCAGCAGGATGATCGACATGGCCGCCGCCGCCGGGAAGTTGTAGTTCGAGAACGCGAACGCGAAACCGAGCTGGGTGGGGGTGTACTGGTCGGGCAGGGAGCCGCCGGCTACCTGGTCGAGCAGGTAGGGCTCGAGGAAGAGCTGGAAGCCGTAGGCGAGGTTCATCAGGGCGGCATACCCGATCCACGGCCGGATCATCGGCAGTTTCACGTGCCAGGCGACCTGCCAGGCGTTCGCGCCATCGAGGCTCGACGCCTCGAAGATCTCCTCGGGGATACCGTTCAGTCCGCCGTTGACAATGACGATCCAGGTGCCGATGCCCTGGAAGAACAGCATGCCGGCAAGGATGAACGGAAGATTGTCGAGCGAGACGACGCCCTTGATGGTGCTGAAGCCACCGTTCTGCAGGAGGAAGCCGATCGGTGACTGCGAGGGGTTCAGCAGGTACACCCAGAGCACGAAGTTGGCGATGCCGGCGAGGGCGCCGGGAACGTAGTAGATGAAGCGCATGATGCCGCCGAAGCGGCCACGGCTGGCGTGCACCAGCAGTGCGAGGCCGACGATGCCGATGAGCATGATCGGCAGCCAGACGATCATCACCTTGAAGATGTCGAGGAAGGAGTCGAGGAAGCGGAAGTCGCTGAAGACGGTGATGAAGCTGTCGAACCCGCCGAAGCCGGCCTGCGGCTGCAGCGGTGTGGGGGAGCGCTGGAGACTGGTGACCAGCGCGTAGCCGATCGGGATGATGCCGGCCACCAGCAGGAGGATGAGATATGGCGCGAGCAGGGTCCAGCCGCCGCGCGCTTCCGTGCGCCGCCCGCGGCGACGCCGCCGCCCCTCGGTGGGGGCGGCGGCGGCCGGACGACTCTCAGCGGGCTTGGCTTCGAGGGTGTCGGTTGTCATTCAGGTCACTTGCCTGCGTCGACGACGGTGTAGCCGAACGACTTGGCCTGGTTCAGCAGTTCGGTGCCGAAGGTGGTCCAGGCCGAGTCCACGCTGTTGCCGGCGACGAGAGCCGGGGTGACCGTCTCCGTCCAGATGCCGCCCGTGTTGTAGAGCATGTAGGCGTGCTTGTCGACGACGTAGCCGGTCGCGGCCTTGAAGGCTGCGAAGGTGGTGTCGTTGTCGGCGAAGTAGTTCGACGCCTTCTGCTTCGCGATCCAGTCGTCCTGCACCGGGCCGTAGCCGGGAAGACCGGTGCTGAGGTCGACCTGCCAGGCCGGGTCGGTGGCCACGAACTTCATGAATTCGACCGTGTTGGCAGCCTCCTTGCCGGTGATGTGGTTCGACATGCCCCAGAGCCCGCCGCCCTCGTCACCGGTGGAGGGAGTGGTCTCTCCCTCCCACTTCAGCGGGTTGACGGCGGTCATCGTTCCGGCAGGGATCTTCCACGTCTGGTTGAAGAGGTAGTCGCCCCACCAGACCGCGCCCGGGCCCATCACGAAGTTCTGGCCGACGGTGGCCGCATCCGCGTCGAAGATGCCGAGAGGCGAGAGCGCCTTGCCCTCAGAGAGCGTGGTCAGCAGCGTCTTGGCGCGCTGGCAGGCCGGGTCGTCGAGGTTGATGTGCACCTCGGTGGCCGACAGGCGGTCATTGGTCGGGCATCCGCTGGCCCAGAGGTAGCGGTCGGGGGCGTAGGCGTCGCCGGTGAAGCCGGAGACCATCCCCGGATGCTCGGTGGCGATCTTGCCGGCGAGGGTGGCGTACTCCTCCCAGGTGGTGGGAACGGTGTACCCATTGGTGTCGAAGAACGTCTTGTTGTACCAGAACACGTCGGGAGCGGCGTCGTTCCGGAGGCAGACGATCTTGCCGTCGACGGCGCACGGCGCGATGACCGCGGGGTCGTAGCCCTTGATCGTCTCGGCGAGCGAGGTGGTGAGGTCTGCCGTGTAGTTGATCTGCGGGCCGGAAGCCCAGGCGATGTCGTCGTTCGACGGGAAGAAGAGGGCGTCGGGCCAGCCGCTGCCGGCCTGGTTGAACTGGGCGAACTGCTGTTGGAGCGTCTTGCCGCCGACGGTGCCGTCGATCTGGGTCAGGTTGACCCTGATCTCGGGGTGCGCGTCGATGAACGCCTGGGCGGCGGGAACGCGGGGCGGGTCGACCCAGATGGTGATGTCGCCGCCGGAATCGGTCTGCGCGCTGCCTCCGGACGTGGATCCGCCGGAAGCGCAGGCGGTGAGGGCGAATGCTGCGATGACGAGCCCCGAGACGGCGACGGTTCTCGCCCGGGCCCGCCCTGTGCCCAGCCAGTGTGGTGCTGTGGTCTTCATTGACACTCCTTTTACGGCCATTCATCACTTCTGTGATCAAACGATATACCTAGATCTGGCTAAGTCAAACGTTTGCGCACGGCTCTCATTCGAGCCGGTACGTCGTTATCGTAGCGATAGATCAGATGAATTGCGAGAGTGTCAGATGAATTTCTGAAGATCGAGGCCGTAGACCTGTTCCGCGGTGCCGCCGTAGACCCGGGTGCGACCGGAATCGTCGGTCGCGGTGGCCAGCACGTCCGCGAGGCCGCTCCAGACGCGCGCGTAGCCGCCGGCCAGCAGTGAGACCGGCCAGTCGCCGCCGTACATCAGCCGGTCGGCTCCGAACACGTCGAAAGCCCTGTCGACGAACGGCCGGACGCCCGCCACATCCCAGCCCGCCGGATCGCCGACCGCCGAATACAGCCCGGAGACCTTGCCCATCACCCGCGGATTCTCCGCGACCCGCTCGATCAGGCTCCACCAGGGTTCGCGGTCTGCCCCGCCGATCGGTGGTTTGGCAAGATGGTCGATCACGATCGTGAGCTCCGGATGCCGCTCGCCGATGCCCGGCAGATTCTCCAGGTGGCGGGGCAGAACCGCGACGTAGTCGAAGGGCAGGCTGGCGGCCTCGAGCAGGGCGAGGCCCTCGTCGACAGCGGGTTGCAGCATCCAGTCGGGATCGGGCTGGTCGTGGATCAGGTTTCGTACCCCGACGACCAGCGGGTTCCGCCGCAGCTCGGTGAGCCGAGCGGCGGCCTCGTCGGGCCGGTCGAGCGGCACGTAGGCCACCACGCCGGCGACCTCCGGGTTCGCGGCTGCGACGGCGAGCATCCAGTCGGTGTCGCCGTCGTTGTCGGCGGACTGCACGAGCACGGTCGCGTCGACCCCTGCGGCCTGGAGTGACGGGCGGAGTTCGGCGAAGTCGACGATGCGGTCGAGTTCCGGCATTCCCGCTTCGAGCCAGTCGTAACGGACCCTCTCCGGGTTCCAGACATGTTGGTGCGAGTCGACGGTGACCACGGAGAACCTCATTCGTTCAGTCGGGGAGGGAGGGATGGCCTCAGGGTATTCATCAGGTCAATCCGGGTCAACCTCGCAATCGGCAGGTGGGGCGGGCGTAAAGTTGGGCCATGTCGACTCTTGCACGCACCTCTGCCGCCACGGAGGCGGTCGCTGCACCCCTTCGGTCGCAGACCGATGTCGTGGTGCACGGCATCAAAGAGATGATCACCACGGGCCGTCTCGCCGCCGGGTCCCGGCTGCCCATCGAGAAGGACCTCGCCGATGAACTCGGGGTCTCGCGGAGCTCTCTTCGCGAGGGCGTGCGGGCGTTGGCCCTGATGGGTGTGCTCGAGACGAGGCAGGGTGACGGTACCTACGTGACCTCGCTCGACGCTTCGCTGCTGCTCGCGCCGATGGGGTTCGTCGTCGATCTCCAGACGCCGGCCGACAGCGCGCACCTGCAGGCCGTGCGACGGGTGCTCGAGACGGAGTCGGCGGCCCTGGCAGCGCAGCACTTCGACGTGGCCGCGGTGGAGGCGGCGACGGCCGTGCTCGCGTCGGTGGAGCCCCTGCTCGATCATCCGGATGAGGCCGACCACGACACGATCATGGAGGCGGACATCGCGTTCCACCGCATCATCGCGCACGCCTCCGGCAACCCGGCTCTCGAGGCGCTCATCGAGTCGCTCGCCAGCCGCACGATCCGGGGGCGGATGTGGCGCGCCATCAGCGTCGAAGGGGCCGTGCGGAGCACCCACCGCGAACACCTCGCGATCCTCAGCGCGCTCGCCCTGCACGACTCAGAGCGGGCGCGGCTGCGGATGGCCACGCACCTGCTCGAAGTCGAGGACTACATCGTCACTCACCCCATCGCTGGCGCCGGCTCGAGCGCGCGTGACGCCCAGTAACTGCCGTTCGGGAAGCTGAACTCGTCGAGGGTGGACTCGAACATCTCGGCGCTGTAGCCGGGGGCGAGGGGCAGCTGGTAGGCGCCGTTCTCGACGATGCACGGCTCGACGAAGTGCTCGTGCAGGTGGTCGACGTATTCGGTGACACGGCCCTCGAGCGTTCCGGAGACGGCCACGTAGTCGAAGATCGAAAGGTGCTGCACGAGTTCGCAGAGCCCCACGCCGCCTGCGTGCGGGCAGACCGGAACGCCGAACTTCTTCGCCATGAAGTAGACGCTCAGGATCTCGTTGACGCTTCCGAGCCGGGCGGAGTCGAGCTGGCAGAAGTCGATCGCCTCGGCCTGGAACATCTGCTTGAACAGCACCCTGTTCATCCCGTGTTCGCCGGTCGCGACGCCGATCGGTGCCACGGCCTTCCGCACTGCGGCGTGGCCGAGCACGTCGTCGGGGCTGGTCGGCTCCTCGATCCAGAGCGGCTTGAACTCGGCGAGTGAGTTGACCCACTCGATGGCCTCCGGCACGTCCCACACCTGGTTCGCATCGATCATCAGGTTCGCATCCGGGCCGATCACCTCGCGGGCGATCGCGAGCCGGCGGTGGTCGTCGTCGCGGTTGGCGCCCACCTTCAGCTTGATGTGCTTGTAGCCGGAGTCGACGGCCTCCTGGCAGAGACGGCGGAGTTTCTCGTCGGAGTAGCCGAGCCATCCCGCGCTCGTCGTGTAGCAGGGGTAGCCGGTGCCGGTGAGCTCGGCGATGCGCGCGGCGCGGGTGGGGGCGAGCTCGGTGAGCAGAGCGATGGCCTCCGTCTTCGTCAGGGCGTCGGAGAGGTAGCGCATGTCGGCCACCTCGACCAGCTGCTCCGGTGTCATGTCGGCGAGCAACCGCCAGAGCGGCTTGCCGGCGGCGCGGGCGGCCATGTCCCAGACGGCGTTCATCACGGCGGCGAGCGCGAGGTGGATCACACCCTTCTCGGGGCCCAGCCAGCGCAACTGCGAGTCGCCCTGCAACTCGCGGTAGATGCCGCCGAGGTCAGCCGTGAGCTCTTCGACGTTCCGGCCGACCAGTGGCAGCGCGCGCTGGGCCGCAGCCATCACGCAGATGTCGTTGCCTCGGCCGATCGTGAAGGTGAAACCGAACCCGCTGAGGTCGGGGTCGTCGGTTCGGATCACCACATAGGCGGCGGAGTAGTCGCCGTCTTTGTTCATCGCATCCGACCCGTCGGCAGTGAGGGAGGTCGGGAAGCGCACGTCGTAGGTGTCGACAGCGGTGATGGTCGTCATGCGGTGGGTGTCCTTCGATCGGGCAGGGCGGTCAGTGTTTCAGCGGGCGCTGCCGCAGCGGGCAGTGTTTCAGCGGGCAGTGTCGCAGCGGTGAGGGCTTCGGCGGCGAGCAGGCCCTCGCCCACGAGGTCGCTCCAGAGGGCATCCGGAACCAGCGCCTCGAAACGAGCGAGCGTCTCTTGCGCCTGGGCTTCGGTGCGGAGCCCCATCACGACAGAGACCACGGCGGGGTGCAGCAGCGGGAAGGCGATCGCGGCCTCGGGGAGGGTGACGCCGTGGCGTTCGCAGACGTCGGCAATGGCATTCGTGCGCGCCAGCAGTTCGGGAGGGGCCGGCTCGTAGTTGTACATCGCGCCGTTGCGGGGCCTGGCTCCGGCGAGGAGGCCCGAGTTGTAGACGCCGGCCGCGACGACGGAGACCCCGCGCTCCAGCGCGAGGGGCAGGAGGTCGGCCAGGGCGGGTTGCTCGAGCAGCGTGTAGCGGCCGGCCAGCATCACGACGTCGATGTCGGACTCCTGCACGAAGCGGGCGAGCAGCTGCGACTGGTTCATACCGGCGCCGACCGCCCCGATCATCCCCTGATCGCGCAGTTCGATGAGCGCGGGGATCGCTTCGGCGAGGGCCTGCTCGCCGAAGTCGTCGGGGTCGTGCAGGTAGACGATGTCGATGCGGTCGAGGCCCAGGCGTTCGAGGCTCGCGTCGAGGGAGCGGCGTACGCCGTCGGCGCTGAAGTCCCATTCGCGCCGCGAGGTCGCAGGCACGGCGAAACCCTCGTCGTCCTGCTGCCCGGCGCCTGCCGGATTGTCGACGATCAGTCGTCCGACCTTTGTCGAGAGCGCGAAGTCATCGCGGCTCCGGCCCTGGAGCAGGCGGCCGAGTCTCCGCTCGGAGAGCCCGAGCCCGTAGTGGGGCGCCGTGTCGAAGTACCGGATGCCGCCCGCCCACGCGGCCTCGAAGGCGCCCTCGGCCTCGGCCTCCGTCGTCTCACGGAACAGGTTGCCGAACTGGGCAGCACCGAAACCCACCTCTGTGACGCTGGTCGCGTTCGACACCGAACGAACTCTCACGACTGATCCTTCCCGCACTGCTGACGAGGATCAGTCTATACATCAGATCAATTCTGCGCTAATCCCAAATTTTCAGCGTTTCTGGCAGATCCGAGGGCGGAAACATCAGGTGTCTCAGCGTCGGATCGGCGGTGCCGTCGACTCGCGCACCAGCAGCTCAGGGGGCGGGTCGCTGACCACCGTGTCGGCGATGGTCTCCCCGTGCAGGCGCGCGTAGAGCGCGTCGACCCCGCGGCGGCCGAGTTCGTAGAGCGGCATCCGCACTGTCGTGAGCGGCGGCCACGTGTTCTCGGCGGTCCACGCGTCGTGGATCGCCACGACAGAGAGTTCTTCGGGAACCCGGATGCCCAGCACCCGCGCCTCGCCCAGAACGCCGATCGCGGCGTTGATGTTCGCGACGACCACGGCGGTGGGCGGTTCGGCGGCGTCCATCAGCTCGCGGAGCGCGGCGCGCCCGGCGCGCGGCTCGTAGCCGTGCCAGGTGATGGGGCCGGAGTCGGCCGCGGCGTCGGGGCCGGGCGCGGTGCCGGCTCCGGATGCTGCGGCCAGCGCCTCGCGGAACCCGATCGCCCGCTGCTGCGCGGTGTGCGTCGTCGTCAGCCCGTTGATCAAGGCGATCCGGGTGTGCCCGAGCGTGAGCAGGTGTTCGGTGGCCAGGCGGCCGGCCGCGATGTCGTCGAGCGTGACCGATCCGCTGAACCCGGGGTGCACAGAGTTCACGAGCACGGTCGGGTTCGCTGCCCGGAGCATGGAGGCGAGGGCCTCGGGCGCCACGTGGTCGCCCACCTGCAGGAGGACGCCATCCACCCGGCCCTCACCGAGCAGCCGGTCGATCATCTCGCCGCCGGGCTGCATGTCTTCGGCGCGGGCGAGCAGCACGACGTAACCGCGTTCGAGGGCGCCATCCTCGACGCCGCGCATCAGTTCGGCGAAGACGGCGTTGGTGAGGTCGGGCACGATCAGCGCGATGACGTTCGACCGCGAGAACTTCAGCGCGCGGCCGGCGAAGTTCGGCCGGTAGTTCAGGGCCTTCGCGGCCTCCGTGATGCGCGTGCGGGTCGTCGCGGAGACGCGCGCGGACGCGTCGTTGCTGAGCACCCTCGAAACCGCTGAGATCGACACCCCGGCGAGGGCCGCGACGTCACCGAGAGTTGCCATGCCCTGATCCTATGTGCGCCCCCGCCCGGTCAGACGGCGGGAAAGCCGGTCACGCGTGCGTAGGCGCCCTCTGCGCCATCCTCGCGCTCGAGTGAGAGCGCATATTCGCGCATATAGGGGAAGCCGATGATGAAGCGGCCCCGAACCCCCGGATCGGCGATGAGGATGCCCGCATCGACGAGGTCTTTGCGGTACGCGGGCAGCCCGGTCTCCTTCGTGCCGAGAGCTGCGGCCATTTCGGTCGGGGTGATATCCGGGTTCTCGGCGATGCTCCGGATGAGCGACTGCTGTTGCCGGTCAGCTCGTCGTACGCCACGCCTGCCACGGAGTTGATCACCTTCGAGAGGAACGCGTCGCGCACCGAGTCGACGTCATCGCGGGTGATCGTGAGCTGGTCGGACTGCTCGTAGGCGAGATAGCCGATCTCCTGGATCATGTAACAGTTCCCACGGCTGAGTGCTGCCATGAGAGCAGTGGCTTCATCTGTCGCCGAGATCTCGGCAGCTTGGAGCGTTACGCGGATCACCTCGCCGCTCTGCTCATAGCTGAACTCCTCCAGGGTGACCTCCTCCGCCCTCTTCAGGAAGGTGATGTGCTCATTGCGCCGGGCCCGTTCGATCGGAATGGGCAGACCTGAGATGACCACACCGACGGGCAGTTGATCTTCGATGAGGGACTGGTAGGCGCCGGAAAAGGTCACAATATGCTCGAGCGTGACGTCGCGGGCGTGTTTGAAGTTGAGTTCGTCGATGATGATGAGCAGCCCCGGCATTCCTCGTTTCGTCAGCCGCTCGACAAGGGTCTGCAGCGAAGCGCGGAAAGGTCGGACGTGGCTGTCCGCCGCTCCCTTCCGCCTCACCAGCTTTCCACCGGGGAGGCCGATCCCGAAGGCCGTGAGCCCCAGGTTGATCTCGGCGAGCGTGAGGTTCGGCCTGCGGTCCAACTCGTCGACGAGCCAGTCGGCCGCATAGTGGATGTCGGACAGGAAGCCCTTCTTGGCACCTGCTCGCAGAACAGGGATACCGAGTGCCTCCGCGCGCCTCGCCGTGGCTGTGAGAAGGGTCGTCTTGCCGATGCCCCTGTTGCCCGTGATGATCGTTGCTCGACTGTGCGCGGGGC
The DNA here is from genome assembly GCF_006716115.1 of Subtercola boreus. Classification (NCBI taxonomy): domain Bacteria; kingdom Bacillati; phylum Actinomycetota; class Actinomycetes; order Micrococcales; family Microbacteriaceae; genus Subtercola; species Subtercola boreus. The sequence goes on from NZ_VFOO01000001.1 coordinate 3,374,225, forward strand.
TCTTTGTCCCGAATGAACTGGAGGTTTTGTCGACCTGTCTCAGGACGGCTTCGCGTCCCCAGAGCACGGTCGGCGGCGTGCCAAAGCCGGGGGTGAACGGGTTGGGCACCTGACCTCCAGATTCGCACTCTTTCTTATAAACTTATAATACTCTCATTTCCATAAAACGCGGGTCAGGGGCGGCGGTTCACGAGGTAGAGGTGCGTCAGCACGAGCACGACGGCGCCGCGCTGGTTCGTCACCGTCACCTTCTCGTGCAGGTATCCGTGGGTGAGCGGTCGCTTGGGGTGGTCGGCCTTCTCGGCGATCGAGGCCTCGACGGTGATCGTGTCGCCGATGAACACCGGCTCGATGAACCGGATCCGGTCGTACCCGTACGACATCGACTGCGGATTGATGTCGCCCGCGGTCATCCCGACCGCCACCGACAGGATGAGCGTGCCGTGCGCGATGCGCTGCCCGAACGGCTGCGTGGCGGTCCATTCGGCGTCCATGTGGTGCGGGAAGAAGTCGCCGGTCTGCCCGGCGTGCAGCACGATGTCGGCTTCGGTGATGGTGCGGCCGACCGAGCGGCGCACCTCGCCGAGTCCGTAGTCCTCGAAGTAGCGGTCGATGGTCTGCATGTCAGGCCTCCTGGGGGATGGTGGATGTCGCGGCAGCGGCCGCCGCAGGGTGCCCGGCCGGCGGGGAGCCCGCGACATCCGGTGCCACCAGCAGTCGGGCCGTGAGCGCGTCGAGCCTCCGCAGCAGTTCGGCGTCGCTGAGTTCACCGAGCAGGGCCGCCGTCACGAGGGGGGATCCCTCGTCCTGCAGTTCGATGAAGCCGGCGAACCGGGGCCTGACGTACGCGCCCTCGAGGGTTGCCCGGGTGCCCCGGAAGAAGTCGAGCGTCGCGGCATTCGTGCGGTCGTCCTCCCAGGCTTCCGGATGCCCGGGCTGGCCACCGGCGTCGAAGTACACACCCTTCTGCACCTCGGGGGAGTCGAGCCAGAAGGTGAAGTCGGTCGCCTCGGCCCTGTGCGGAGTGAAGGCCGACACTGCGATGCCGGCGCCGCCGAGGAGGGACCCGGCGTGGCCGCGGGGGCCGGCCGGCATGTCGGCGTAGGCGAGTCGGTGCGGACGGAAACCGGCGCGCGAGTAGTTCGTGTAGCCGAAGGCCAGGGGCGAGTAGGCGTACGCCGAATCGCGCACCAGTTCCTCGGCGACCTGGATGGGGTTGAACCAGGCGTTGTCCGGCGGAACGAGCCCGGCGAGCCGGTGCATGATGTCGAGCGCGGGCGCAGCCTGCTCCGGTGTGAGGAAGACGCCGGGCTCGCGCATCGCCTCGCCGCCGTGGTTCGCCGCGATGGTGATGAGGCTCGAGAAGGCGTCGATCGGTTTGTAGGCCCAGAGAACGCGGCCGCCCCGGGCCAGGTCGAACACGTCGTCCCAGCTCGCGGGCAGGTCTGCGGCCGCAAGCAGGTCGGGGCGGTACACGGCGACCTGAGCGGCGGCGTCGGTCGCGAGCCCGTACTGGTGCCCGTCGTGGCGGTAGGTGGCGTGCGAGGCTCCGAGCGAGGCGCTCGCGAGTGCTGCGAGTTCGGCGTCGTGGCCCTGCCCGTCGAGAGCGGCGAAGAGTCCGTCGCGGGCGGCGAGCGGGATGTGCGGGTGGTCGATCACGAGCAGGTCGTGGCCGCGGGCGAGATCGTCGATCGGATGATCGGCGAACGCCTGCAGCGACCGCACGTGCCACGAGATCGTGACGCCCGGGTGTTGGCGGGTGTACTCGGCGGAGGCGGCGACGACGGAGTCGAGACCGCGCGGGTGGTCCCAGGTCATGCCGCGGAGGTGGACGGTGCGCGCCGCGGCCGGCACGGTGCGCGCAGGGGTGTCCGCGACATCCATACCGCTCACGCCAGCGACCTCGCCTCGAGGAACTCGGCCGTGATCTCTGCGTCGTGCTGCCCGAGCTTCGGGGCGGGTACCGAGCTCCGCAGCACGCGACCGTCGATGCGGATAGGGCTCCGTGTCGTGGTGAGTGTCAGCTCGCGGCCCGAATCGGTGTGCCCGTCGCCGCGCACGACTTGCTGTGTCATCTCGATCGCGCGGAAACCGTCGTGGTCGACGAGCTGTTCGAGCGTCAGTACCGGGGCGCACCAGACGTCCCCGGCGTCGAGAAGGTCGAGCCAGTGCTCGGTGGTCTCGAGGGCGAGGTGCGCGGAGAGCAGAGCCTCGATCTGGTCCTGGTGGCTCCACCAGGAGTCCGGGTCGCTGAAGCTCTGCAGGGAATCCAGACCCAGCAGCCGACCGACCTTCGGGATCGGGTTCATCGCGAGGGAGAGGTACCCGTCGCTCGTCGGGAAGACGCCGTACGGCGCGGGCAGGAAGGCGTTCGCCGAATTCGGGCCGTTCCGCTTTACCGTGACCGTGCTGTCGTTGAGGTGGGTGCTCAGCAGTTCGAACTGCAGGTCGAGCATCGCTTCGAGCAGGCTCGTCTGCACGAGCCCCCCGCGGCCGGTGCGGAACCGCCGCACGAGCAGGGCCGTGACGCCCTCCGCGAGGTGGCACGACGTCAGGTGGTCGGCGATCGAGAGGCCGACGGGCACGGGCGGGTCGTCACGCGAACCCTGCAGCCACGGGATGCCGGAGATCGACTGGGCGAGCAGGTCCTGGCCGGGTCGATCCTTCCACGGGCCGGTGTCGCCGTAACCGCTGGCCGAACCGTAGACGATGCGCGGGTTCAGGGCGGCGACGGATTCGTAGTCGAGCCCGATCCGTTCCATCACGCCGGGCCGGAAGTTCTGGATGATGACATCGGCCTGCAGCACGAGCTTCTTCACGCGTTCGAGGTCGCCGGCGTTCTTCAGATCGGCGGTCATGCCCTCCTTGTTGCGGTTCATCGCGTGGAAGGAGATGGTGTCGCCGTCGGCCACCCGCCCGGCGAAGGCGAGCCCGCGCCCGATGTCGCCCACCCCGGGGCGTTCGATCTTGATGACCCGGGCACCCAGGTCGGCCAGTCGCATCGCGGCAACGGGACCGGCGAGGAACTGGCTGAAGTCGAGCACGAGGATGCCGGAGAGGGGCAGGTCGGAATCATCGGATGTCACGGGGGCTCGCTTTCGTGGTGCGCAATCGTTTGATCACACCTTAGATGCTGGATGCAGGCGGGGGCAAGTCTCTGGTCCGTGCGCGACCCGATGGGTATAGTGGGAGAATCATCAGATGAATTGGCGCACTGCTGCGTCGATGACGGAGGAGAAGCTGTGCTGACCGCGAACTATGTGGGCGAGAACACGATCGACATCAGGGAGGCCGAACCCGCGCCGCCCGCCCCGGGGGAGGTGCAGCTGCGGGTGGCCTTCGCCGGCATCTGCGGAACCGACCTGCACATCCTGCACGGCAGCATGGATGCCCGGGTGAGCCTCCCCGCGATCATCGGCCACGAGATGTCGGGCACGATCTCGGCCCTGGGCGATGGCGTGACGGGGTGGTCTGTCGGCGACGCGGTCACCGTGATGCCGCTCGACTGGGACGGCACCTGCCCGGCCTGCCTCGCCGGCAACCAGCACATCTGCCAGAACCTCGACTTCATCGGCATCGACTCGCCGGGTGCGCTGCAGGCTTCGTGGAACGTGAAGGCGAGCGTACTGGTGGCGCTTCCGCCGACGCTCCGGCTCGACCACGCGGCCCTCGTCGAGCCGGCCGCCGTCGCCGTGCACGACGTGCGCCGTTCGGCGTTGGTCGCGGGCGAGAAGGCCGTCGTGATCGGTGGCGGGCCGATCGGGGTGCTCATCGCGACCGTCGCGCGGCGCTTCGGCGGCGAAGTGGTGGTCATCGAGCTCGACGCCGCCCGCCGCCGGGCCGTGGCCGACCTGGGGTTCGCCGTGCTCGATCCGGCGGCTGTCGACCAGGTCGAATGGGTGACCGAGTGGACCGGCGGGGCCGGGGCCGACGTGGTCTTCGAGGTCTCCGGTGCGGCGAGTGCGGTGCTCGGAGCAACCTCGCTCGCGAAGGTACGCGGCCGGCTCGTGGTGGTGGCGATCCATCCGACGCCCCGGCCGATCGACCTGCAACGACTGTTCTGGCGGGAACTCACGATCATCGGCGCCCGCGTCTACGAGCGGGCAGACTTCGAGACCGCTGTCGACCTGCTCGACGAGGGCGCGATTCCCGCCGACCTGCTGATCACCCGGATCGTGCCGCTCGCCGAGACGGCCAGTGCGTTCGCCGACCTCGCGGAGGGCCGGGCGATGAAGATCCTGGTCGACTGCCAGGCGGGGTCGTCGGATGACTCGGGGGCGGCGTCATGACCGAAGGCGGTGAGCCCGGGGTCGACGCGAAGAACGGGGGTGCCGGCATCCGGGGCCGCGGGCCCTTCGACCTGACCGGCACCCTCGCGGTGGTGACCGGTGCGAAACGCGGCATCGGACTCGCGATGGCGGAGGCGCTCGCAGCGGCCGGCGCGGACATCATCGGGGTGAGCGCCACGATCGAGGCGCAGGGCAGTGAGGCTGCCCGGCGGGTCGAGGCGCTCGGGCGTTCGTTCGAGGGCATTGCGGTCGACTTCGCCGACCGGGCCGCCGTCGAGGCGCTGGGGGCTGACCTCGCGGGGCGGGAGCGAGGGGTGGACATCCTCGTCAACAACGCCGGAACGATCGAACGGCAGCCGGCGGCCGAGCACTCGCTCGAGCTGTGGGACAGGGTGCTCGAAGTCAACCTGTCGAGCCCGTTCGTGCTGACGCAGGCGGTTGCGCGGTCGATGATCGCGCGCGGTCACGGCAAGATCATCTTCACCGCGAGCCTGCTGAGCTTCCAGGGGGGTATCACCGTTCCGGGGTACACAGCCTCGAAGTCGGCGATCGCCGGGCTGACCAAAGCGCTCGCCAACGAGTGGATGCCGCACGGCATCACGGTGAACGCGATCGCGCCGGGCTACATCGCGACCGACAACACGCAGGCCCTGCAGGACGACCCCGAGCGGTCGGCGGGCATCCTCTCCCGCATCCCGGCCGGCCGGTGGGGGCGGGCAGTCGACCTCGGTGGGGCGACGGTGTTCCTCGCATCGTCCGCGTCGGACTACGTCACGGGCGTGACGCTGCCCGTCGACGGCGGCTGGCTCGGGCGATGAGCGGCGGGATGACCGGCGGCGCCCGGCCCGGCGATGCGATGCCTGCCGGCGCGGTCGCCGGGGGAGCGCCGGAGGAGTCGGTGCCGGACGCGCTCCGGCGCGTCGGCGTGGTGCCCGTCATCGTCATCGACGACGCCGTCGACGTGCCGGCGCTCGCCGAGGCGCTGCTCTCCGGCGGGATCACAGCTGCCGAGATCACCCTCCGCACTCCGGCCGGTTCGGCAGCCATCGCCGCCGCCGCCCGCGTCGACGGGCTCCTCGTCGGTGCCGGCACGGTGACCACCCTCGAGCAGGTCGATCGCGCCGCGGATGCCGGGGCCAGGTTCATCGTCAGCCCGGGATTCGATCCCGAACTCGTCGAACGCGCTCTGTCGCGGGGGCTGGTCGTGCTGCCCGGGGTCGCGACGGCGTCGGAGGCGCAGGCCGCGGTGCGGTCCGGGCTCGCCGCGGTGAAGCTCTTCCCGATCAGCCAGCTCGGCGGGGTCGACTTCGTCAGTGCCCTGGCCGGGCCGTTCCCGATGCTGGAGTTCATGCCGAGCGGTGGGGTGACGGCGGCGAACGTCACCGGGTACCTCGAACATCCGGCCGTCTTCGCTGTCGGCGGCGGATGGATCGCGCCACGCGCCCTCATCGCCGAGAAGCGTTTCGCCGAGATCGCGCGGAACGCCGCCCACGTCGCCCGGCTCGTCGGGTCGCTGCGATGAGCGCAGGCGGCGCCGGAGGGGCCGACGGTACAGACGGAACCGCCGCGGCCAGCGCGCCCCGCGTCGTCACCTTCGGCGAGACCATGGCGCTGTTCGTCTCCGCGACCCCGGCGCCGTTGGCCCATGTCGACTCCCTCGCCCTCCGCATCGGGGGCGCCGAATCGAACGTCGCGATCGCGCTCCACCGGCTCGGCACCGCGGTCACCTGGGTCGGCCGGGTCGGCGATGACAGCCTCGGTGAACTCATCGCGCGGGAGCTCCGCGCCGAGGGGTTCGACTCACGCGCCCTTGTCAACCCCGGTCGACAGACCGGCTTGATGGTGAAAGAGAAGCGTACGGCCGAGAGCACCCGGGTCTCGTACTACCGGAGCGGTTCCGCGGGCAGCACACTCGCTCCCGAAGACCTCGGCGACACCGGCATCGCCTCGGCCTCGCTGCTGCATGTCACGGGCATCACCCCGGCGCTCTCCGCCTCTGCCAGCGCGGCCACCGAACACGCGATCGCGCTGGCCGCGGCATCCGGAGTCGCCGTCTCGTTCGATGTCAACCACAGGCCCTCGCTCTGGGCGGATCGCGACCCGGCAGCCCTCTACCGGTCGATTGCGGCGCGCTCGCAGCTCGTCTTCGCGGGCGAGGACGAAGCCCGACTGCTGGTTCCGGATGCCCGGACCCCTGCAGAGCTTGCCGCCGGTATCGCCGCTCTCGGCCCCCGGCACGTGGTGATCAAGCTCGGCGCGGACGGCGCGTACGCGCTGGTCGGCGGGGTGGCCTACAGCGAGTCGGCCGTCCCCGTGGTCGTGGTGGACACGGTGGGGGCCGGCGACGGTTTCGTGGCCGGCTACCTCTCCGAGTACCTGGCTGGGCACGGGGCCCCGACCTGTCTGAAGACGGCAGTCACCGTGGGTGCGTTCGCCTGCCTCGCTGCCGGCGACTGGGAGGGCCTGCCGAAGCGCCACGAGCTCAGCTTGCTGCACGCCACGGAGCCGGTCACCCGCTGACCCCCTGCCGCGCGCCCTGCCGTGCCCCTCGGCCGCCCGCTGCCGTGGCCCCCTTGCTCCCGGCCCCAGCCCCACCCGACCCCGCCGCCGCACGTGCATGGAACTTCGCGCGCCAGTTTGTCGCTTCCGCTGGTGCGCGCGCAGGCGCGGAAGCGACAAACGTGGGCGGAACGCACGGCGCGAGTGCGGGAGCGCGGGCGGCCGGCGGGGCGGGCGGTGGCCGGGCGCAGGTGGGTCAGTTCACCTCGAGCAGTACCGTGATGCCGACCATCGCGCTGCCGATCAGCGCGAGAGCCACACCCGCGAGCCCCGAGCGGATGCGGGTGAACGGCGCCCACAGGGTGCCGACGAGAAAGAGTGACGCAATGGCGACCCCGTTCGAGAGGTCGAGGGCCAGGTCGGGTTCGAGCGGGAGGAGGAACGGGATGATCGGCGGGAAGGTCGCGACGATCACCACCACCACGATGGCGCCGGCACCCCGGAGGTCCGCGGCGGTCAGCCTCGGTCGGTACTGCCGCTCTGCCACCTCGCCGGCGATGGTGTCGTAGATCGCCGAGGCGTGCTCCGGGCCAGTGATCTCGTCGAGAGCCGAGTCGAGGGCCTCGCGCACAGCGGTGCGGCGTTCAGCGGGCGAGTGCGGGCCGGACTGCAGCGAGTGAGCGGTGAGATCCCACCGGCCGCGCTGGAACAGCACGTTCATCAGGTACAGCGTCGCATCGATGATCGCCCAGGCCACCGCGGTCGAGAACGCGACGGTGAGGAGGCTGTTGACGCCCTCGTCGGTGTTGATCACATCGAGGCGGGCCGTCGACGTGACGCCGATCACCATCACCAGCCCGACGACGACCTCGGGCAGGGTCTCGGCGGGGCTGAGGTTGCCGAGCACGGGGAACCGTCGCCGGAGAAGCGGGCGCCTGGTCTGCATCGCACCAGCTTGGCATGAGGGGACAGGTTCGTCCGTACGGGTGCGAGGATGGACCAATGAAGTCCGTCAGGCGGCCAGTGAAGGCCGGAGCAGGCGGCCTCGCCGTCGCCGCACTCGGGGTCGTGTTCGGCGACATCGGCACCAGTCCGCTGTACTCGCTGCAGACCGTCTTCAGCATCGACGGCGGGGTGGTCCAGGCGACGCCCGAAGATGTCTACGGCGTGATCTCCCTGATGTTCTGGGCCGTGACGATCGTCGTGTCGGTGAAGTACGTCTCGATCCTGATGCGCGCCGACAACGACGGTGAGGGCGGTGTCATGGCGCTCGCGGCCCTCGCGCAGCGCCTGTACGCTGCGAAGGCCGGCAAAGCGGGACTGCTCCTTCTCATCGGCATCGTCGGGGTCTCGCTGTTCTACGGCGACTCGCTGATCACGCCGGCGATCAGTGTGCTCTCCGCTGTCGAGGGGCTCCGGATCGCGATCCCCGGGGTGGACCATCTCGTCGTGCCGATCGCCGCCGTCATCCTCACCGGCCTGTTCGCTTTCCAGAAGTACGGCACGGGCCACGTGGGCAAGTTCTTCGGCCCGGTGATGCTGCTCTGGTTCGTCGTCATCGCGGCCGCCGGGGTTCCGATGATCATCCAGGACCCCGGCGTGCTGGCCGGGCTCTCGCCGTCGTATGCGGTCGTGTTCTTCGTGGCGCACCCGGTGATCGCGTTCGTGGCCATGGGTGCTGTCGTGCTGGTCATCACGGGTGCCGAAGCGCTCTACGCCGACATGGGGCACTTCGGTCGCCCGCCGATCCGGCGCGCCTGGTTCTTCGTCGTGTTCCCCGCGCTGGTGCTGAACTATCTGGGGCAGGCAGCGCTCATCCTGAAGGATCCGGAGTCGCGGGCGAATCCGTTCTTCCTCCTGTTCCCCGACTGGGCGCGGCTGCCGGTCGTGATCCTCGCGACGGTCGCGACCGTGATCGCGAGCCAGGCCGTCATCTCGGGTGCGTTCTCTCTGACGCGCCAGGCGGTCCAACTGGGACTCCTGCCGCCGCTGACCGTGCGGCACACCTCAGAGAAGGAGGGTGGGCAGATCTACATGCCGGCGGTGAACACGCTGCTGTTCCTCGGAGTGATGACCGTGATGCTGGTCTTCCGCTCCTCGGAGGCCCTGGCGACCGCCTATGGGGTCTCGGTCACCGGCGCGCTGGTCGTCGACACGCTTCTGCTCCTGCTCGTCGCGCGCCGCCTCTGGGGCTGGGGTCCGGTGAAGATCGGCCTCGCCGCGGTCGTTTTCGGAGGGCTCGAGCTCACCTTCCTGAGCGCCAACCTCTCGAAGGTGCTGCACGGCGGGTGGGTGCCGCTGCTCGTCGCCTTCGCGGTGATCCTGGTGATGACCACCTGGCGGAAGGGACGCCAACTCGTCATCGCGGGCCGGATCGTGAAGGAGGGTTCGCTCTCGGAGTTCGTCGACGCCGTCCGCGACAAGAACGTGTTGCGCGTTCCGGGGATCGCCATCTTCCTGCACCCCAACAGGGATTCGACCCCGCTCGCCCTGCGAGCCAATCTGGAGCGCAACAAGGTGCTCCACAAGCGGGTCATCGTCGTGACTGTCGTGATCGAGAACATTCCGCACGTGCATCCGAAGGAGGCGTTCGAGTACAACGACCTCGGGTACTCCGACGACGGCATCGACCACGTGAGGGTGCGCTTCGGCTTCTCGGACACCCCGAACATCCCGCGCGCCCTCCGCCGGGCCTGTTCGCTCGGAGTGCTCGATCTGCGCGCCAAACAGATCGACGCGGCATCCTATTTCGTCTCGCGAGGAGCGATCCGGCCGACCCGCGCCCCCGGGATGGTGGCCTGGCGGAAGGCGCTCTTCGTGGGCCTCGCCCAGAACGCCGCGAACCCCGCCGCCCGGTTCGCCCTCCCCCCGAGCCGCACCGTCACCATGGGCAGCGACATCGACATCTAGCGCGGCCTCCGCCCGGCCCGAGCCGGCCCGACACACTCCGCGAAGCCCCACCCTAGACTCGGTGGATGCCCGATAGCCGTCGTCTCCCGCTGTGGGCGGGGCGCACGGCCGCGCTGCTCGGGATCGTGCTCGTGGCCTTCACCCTGCGTCAGGCGGTCGCGGCGATATCGCCGATCCTCGCCGACATCCGGGTGGACATCCCGATCTCGAACATCGGCGTCGGACTGCTCGGCACCCTGCCACCCATCCTGTTCGCGGCATCCGGGTTCCTCGCGCCACGCGTCGCCCGAGGACTCGGTCTCGACGGAGGCCTGGTGCTCGCGCTGGTGCTCATGACCGCCGGTCACCTCGTTCGCGCGTTCGCCCCGGGATTCGCCGCGCTGCTCGTCGGCAGCATCGTCGCTTTCGCCGGCACAGGCATCGGCAACGTGCTGCTGCCGGCCATCGTGAGGCGGTACTTCCCCGACCGGGTCGCCCTGCTGACGGCGGTGTACGGCTGCATCGTCGGCGTGAGCACCGCCCTGCCCGCCGCCCTGGCGGCGCCGCTGGCGGATCAGCTCGGCTGGCGTTTCTCGCTCGGCATCTGGTCGGTGACCGCGGTCGTCGCGCTGGTTCCGTGGCTCGTGATCATCGTGAAGGAGCGCCGGCAGCGACTCCCGGATGCCGCCACCGCACCGTCACCAGCGCCCGACCTCGTCACGCGGCTGTGGCGGTCACGCGTGGCCCTGTCGATCACGGCCCTGTTCTCGACCAGCACGATCTGCACCTATGCGGCCTTCGCCTGGCTACCCGAGATCCTCGGTGACCTCGCCGGGTCGACGCCGAACGAGGCCGGGCTGCTTCTCGCGGTGACCGGCCTCGTCAGCGTGCCGCTCGCGCTCGTCGCACCCCTGCTCGTCGAGCGTCTGCGGAACGTCGGCTGGCTGATTGCGGCCGGTGTCGCCAGCTTCTTGCTCGGCTACCTCGGGCTGCTGCTTGCCCCTGAACCGCTCACCCTGCTGTGGGTGGTGCTCATCGGCGCGGGCTCGATTCTGTTCCCGGTCAGCCTCGTGCTCATCAATTCGCGTACGCGAACCCACAGCGGCACGGTCGCGCTCAGTGGCTTCGCCCAGGGTGTGGCGTACGCGCTCGGTGCGCTCGGTCCGCTGCTCGTCGGGCTGCTGCACGACGCGAGCGGCGGGTGGATCGTGCCGCTGCTGTTCCTGCTCGCCGTCGCCCTCGTGGCGACCATCCCGGCGATCACACTGGCGGGGCCGGCATTCGTCGAGGACGAGCTCGCCCGCTGGACGCCGCGCCCGGACCACACCAGGCCCAGAGGTGACGCGCCAGTCCGCCGTGGGCAGTAACCTGTGAAAAAAGCTATTCGGGGAGGGCTCAACCGTGACCTACGCGCCGTTCGAGCAGGCAGAAGCCGTAGTCCGACGTAACAACATCTCATGGCAGGGGCCGGAGGGCGCCCCGACCATCGTGTTCGCCCATGGATACGGGTCGAGCCTTCAGATGTGGCGCCTGGTCGCCCCGCAGTTCGCTGACGACCACCGGGTCGTCCTCTTCGACCATGTCGGTTCCGGAGGCTCTGACCGCCAGGCCTACGACCGTGGCAAGTACGACTCCCTCCATGGTTACGCCGACGATCTCCGTGAGATCTGCCACTCGCTCGGACTAAAGGACATCGTGTACGTCGGCCATTCCGTCGGCGCGATGATCGGCTGTCTCGCCGCGATTGCCGAACCCACCCTGTTCAGCTCTCTTGTCCTGGTCGGTGGATCAGCGAGATACATCAACGACGAGGGCTACGTCGGCGGCTTCGAATCCGCCGACGTCGATGCACTCCTCGAGTCCCTGGACGCGAACTACCTCGCGTGGGCGTCCACCATGGCACCCGTCTTCATGGGGAATGCCGATCGCCCTGAACTGGCGGCAGAACTGTTGGACAGCTTTGCGAAAGCCGACCAGTCGGTAGCGCGTCAGTTCGCACGGGTGACGTTCCTGTCCGACATGCGGGCGAAACTGAACTCGGTCTCCACGCCCACGCTCGTGGTGCAGTCGACGAACGACATCGTGGCACCGGTCGTCGCCGGCGAATTCCTGCGCGACAGGATTCCCGGCAGCAGGCTGGAAGTCCTCGAAGCCGACGGCCACTACGTGCACATCTCAGAACCGGAGAAGTTGACCTCGACCATCAGAAGCTTCCTGTCATGAATCCAGGCGTGCAGGGACGGGATCTCTTCGATCTGGTTCCGTGCGGGCTGATCTCTGCGACCACCAGAGGCGTGATCACGACGGTCAATGACACGTTCCTCGCCATGGTCGAGAGGAAGCGTGATGAGGTCGTGGGCCACCACCTCATCGAACTGCTGACTCCCGGAAGCAAGCTGTACTTCGAGACCGCCTTCATGCCGCAGTTGAAGGCCAAAGGACGCGCTGACGAAGTCACCTTCGATCTCCAGCTCCCGAAAGGCGAGACGCTCTCGATCTTCCTGAATGCCGTCGTCGATGCGGATCGCGATGGTGGCTGCATCCTGTTCGCTGTATTCGATGCGACTCTGCGGAGGCACTACGAACGGGAGTTGCTGGCGGCCCGCCGATTTGCCGAACGGTCTGAGACGAGAGTACGGATCCTGCAGACGGCAACGACAGCGTTCGGCGCGGCCGCGAGTGATGACGAGGTGGCGTCCGCTCTCGTCGTCGCTGCACTCGCCGCGACGGATGCGTCGACCGTCAGCGTCCATCTCAGCAATCCGGAGGGCGACTTCAGCGACCCGTCATCGGCAGCCACCGAACCCCGTGTCGAGGCTGCTCTGCACGCCTCACTCATCAGCTCGATCCACCCCTCGCCGGACGGCAGTCGGTCGAATCCCTTCGCGACGGCCGTGTATTCCGGGTCGGCCGAATTGGGCGCCCGCTTTCCCTCGGACCTCCACAGGCTGCATTCGGCCCACATCGAGGCGCTGGCCGTCGTTCCCCTCATCGACGACGGCACCATCTGCGGCCTCCTGCTGATCAGTTTCGGACGCCCGCGTGGCCTGGACCCACAGACACTCCACCTGTTGGATTCGCTCGCCGAGCAGTCTGTTCTCGTTCTTCAGCGCATCCGTCTGCGTGAGCTGATCTCGTACAGGTCACTGCACGACACTCTCACGGGATTGCCGAACCGGCTCTCGCTGCAGATGCGCCTCGATCAGCTCCTCGCAGGATCGCGTCCGAGCCAGCGGGCGATAGCCCTGTTGTTCATCGATCTCGACGGATTCAAGGTGGTCAATGACAGGTTCGGGCACCTGGCCGGCGACAGCGTACTGCGGCGGATCGGGGAGAGCCTCGAACAAGCCGTACGCTCCGGCGACATGATCGGGCGGCTCGGCGGTGATGAATTCCTTCTCGTCTGCGACGATGCCGACGAGCAGACCTTGATCGCCATTGCCGAGCGGCTCCGCGCCGCTGTTCGAAACACGCCCGTGGACGAAGAGTCGGGATTGTTCGTTTCGGCGAGTGTGGGAGTGAGCATCTACCGACCCGCCACGACACGCGAGAAGACAACAGGAGAGGCGCTCATCCAGTTGGCTGACGAAGCAATGTACCAGTCGAAACGAACCGGTAAGGATCGGTCGACGATCGTCTATGCCGGTTCGTCTGAAATCCAGAGTGCCTCGTCTGAGATCTAGAGTGCTTCGCCGAGCACAGCGGGATGGCCGCCCGGGGGTTCAGCGCACGCGCGTCGCCTTGAACTGCAGGCGCGGGTGGGCGTAGAACTCCTGCGCCTCGACGAGCAGCAGTTCGCGGGATCCGGAGCGGTGCGTCAGGTCGATCAGGTCGAAGACGCTCGACGCCGCCCGCTCGAGCGAGACGCGCGCATCGCCCGTCTCGCGGTAGTGCGCCGTGAACAGTGCCGCCGTGACATCCCCGGAGCCGTTCGCCTTGAACGGCAGGTACGGCGTCTGGACGCTCCACGCGCCGGCGTCGTCGACGACGAGCATCTCGATGGTCGACGGATCCCGGTCCGGGCGTTCGACGCTCGTCACGAGAACGACCGCGGGGCCCATCGCGCGGGCGAGGTCCACCGAGGCGAGGGTCGACTCGAGCGTGGTCGGTGTGGTTCCGGTCAGGTAGCCCAGCTCGAACTGGTTGGGCGTGATGATGTCCGCGATCGGCACGACCCGCTCGCGGAGGAGCTCGGGGATCTCGGGTGCCACGAAACATCCGGATTTCGCGTTGCCCATCACCGGGTCGCACGCATAGATCGCCGACGGGTTGGCGGCCTTCACGCGTTTGACGGCGTCGACGATCACGTCGCCGATGCCCACCCCGCCCTGGTAGCCCGAGAGCACCACGTCGATCTCGGGCAGCACTCCGCGCTCCTCGATGCCCAGGATGACCTCCCGCACGTCATCCGGTGAGATGAGCGGCCCGCGCCAGGCGCCGTAGCCGGTGTGGTTCGAGAAGGTCACCGTGTAGACCGGCAACACCTCCACGCCGATGCGCTGCAGGGGGAACACGGCTGCGGAGTTGCCGACGTGCCCGAAGGCGACGGCGGACTGGATGGAGAGGATCTTCACCTCCCCATTCTCGCAGGGAGCAGAGGGCTGCCGGAGGCGTCAGGCGATGCGGATGAGCTTCTTGTTCGCGAACTCCTCGAGCGCGAATCGGCCCATCTCGCGGCCGGAGCCGGACCGTTTCACCCCGCCGAACGGGAGCTCCGCCGCATCCCCGAGCACCAGGTTGACCCACACCATGCCGGCATCGATGCCGTCCGCGACGCGGAGCGCCTGCTCCGGGTCGGTCGTGTACACGTACGAGCCGAGCCCGAACGGGGTGTCGTTGGCGAGGCGCACGGCCTCGGCCTCCGACGACACGCGGTAGAGCGCGGCGACGGGGCCGAAGAACTCCTCCCGGTAGGCATCCATCGTCGGGGTGACATCGGCCAGCACTGCGGGCGGAAAGAAGTTGCCGCGGGGTTCGCCGCTGGCCAGCACGGTGGCGCCCTGCACGACGGCGCGGCCGAGCTGCTCGGTCAGGCGCTCGGTGGCGGCGGCCGAGGAGAGCGGCCCGAGGAGGGTGCCCTCGGCGAACGGATCCGCCGGCTGCGCCTCGGTGAACGCCGCGGTGAACTTCGACGCGAACTCCTCGTAGAGGTCGTCGAGCACGATGAACCGCTTCGCGGCGTTGCAGGACTGGCCGTTGTTGTCGAGCCGGGCGTTCACGGCATCCTGCACGGCGGCGTCGAGGTCGTCGGTGGAGAGCAGGATGAACGGGTCGGAGCCCCCGAGTTCGAGAACGACCTTCTTCAGGTTCTTCCCTGCGAGCTCGGCCACGGCGGCGCCGGCCCGCTCGGAGCCGGTCACCGAGATCCCCTGCACGCGCGGGTCGGCGATCAGGGTCGCCACCTGGTCGTTGTCGGCGTAGATGTTCACGTAGACGCCCGTGTGAGCACCCGCCTCGGCGATCGCCGTGTCGAAGATCTCAGCGATGGCGGCGGCCGACTCCGGGCACTGCGGGGCGTGCTTCAACAGGATTGTGTTGCCCACCACGATGTTCGGGCCGGCGAACCGCGCGACCTGGTAGTACGGGAAGTTCCACGGCATGATGCCGAGCAGCACGCCGAGGCCCGAGCGGCGCACGAACGCCGATCCGTCCCCCTCGCTCAGCTCGATCGGCTCGTCGGCGAGGAACGCGGCGCCGTTGTCGGCGTAGTACTCGTAGATCGCCGCGGCGAAGTCGACCTCGCCGAGGGCTTGCTCGAGCGGCTTCCCCATCTCGCGCACCACGATGCGGGCGAGAGCGTCGCGGCGTTCGGTGTGCAGCTCGGCGACCCGGCGGATGAGGGCGGTGCGGGCATCCACCGACACCGTCCGCGACCACTCCGCGTACGCCGCGTGGGCGCTCGCGGCGGCTGCGTCCAGCTCCTCCGCTGTGATGGTCGGGTACTCCCTGACGGTTTCGCCTGTTGCCGGATCGATCACTGCGTAGTGGCCCATGTCGTTGCTCCTGGGGTCTGGACGGAGACGTGATGGAAGGGGATCGCGTCCACGCTCAGGCTACTGGTTTCCTGTGACGATCCACCGGATCGATTTCGCCCGTACCGATCCTTTTCACATGCGCGAGGCGCAGAATGGTCTCACGGTTCACGAAGACGAGGCGGAAGGAGCGGGGCATGCTGTACGACGGGCCCTCCGGGCCGCTCCGCCTGGCATCGGATGCCGCACAGCACCTGCGCGGCCCGGCAGCCGTTGCAGCGATCGGCCGGAGCGCCGCCACGCAGATCCGCGCCGTCGCCCCCCTGGTGCTGCTCTCGATGACCCGCGTTCTGCCGCACAACCTCGATGTGGGCTGCCCGCACTGCGACGTGGCCGAACGTCCCGTGCGCCTAGCCTTCACCGAATGGGACAGCGGGCGCTGGTTCGTCGTCGACCCGCAGCTCGGGATGCTCGGCGAGATCGAACTCGTCGGAACCTGTTACCGCGTATCCCATGCGGCGGATGCCAAGGGCGCCTCGTTCGGCTTCCCCTCCCTGCCGCTCGCGGTCTCCTACTTCGAGGAGTACGCGGCCGCCCTGGCATAGAACTGTCACTAACGCCCCTGCTAATGTCAGTTAGAGAGGCTAAGTGACATTACGCTCTCGACGACGACAGGAGCGAAGGAATGACGGTGTGGCCGAAGCACGCGAGCCGCACGGTTGCCTGGCAGAGCGCCAGCCGACGCGGCAATCGCGAGGATGGCACCCTATCGGAGGTCACGGTATCGCTGCCGCCTCACATCGCTGAGCTGGCTGTCCCCTCGACTCCTCCGCGTGAACTTCTTCGTGCCCGATATGAGACCGAGGAACTCGAGCGAGTCGCCGGTGACGTGCTGCAGCCTCTCGCGGGGTTCCTGATCCGCATGGAATCGGTCGCCTCCTCCCGCATTGAACAGGTGGAAGCCAGCACCACGGCGTTCGCGCGCGCCCTGGGCGGCCTGAAGGAGAACTCCTCCGCAGTGTCGATGGTCTCCGCCGGTCGCGCCATCACCGCACTCATCGGCGCATCTGAGACAAGAATCGAGCTCGAGCAGATCCTGCACGCGCACGACCTGCTCATGCGCGACGACCCCGACGAACGTCACTACGCCGGCAGAGTCCGCGACGTGCAGAACTGGATCGGTGGTTCGCACTCTTCGCCGCGGAACGCGCTCTATGTGCCGCCACCGCCAGAACTCGTGCCGGACTACCTCATCGACCTGCTGGTGTTTGCCAACAGAGACGATGTCGACCCGATCGCCCAGGCCGCCATCGTGCACGCACAGTTCGAGAGCATCCACCCGTTCACCGACGGAAACGGCCGGATCGGCCGCGCGCTCATCGGCGCGGTGCTGCGCCGGCGCGGCGTGACCCCGGCAACGGTGCTGCCGGTCGCGTCGGGGCTGGCCGCCGATACCGACCACTATTTCAGGCTGCTCACCTCCTACCGGGCTGGCGTGGCCGAAGCGATCATCACCGATGTCGCGCTGTGCGTCGAGGTCGCCGCGCGCGAGGCTCGAGGAACGGCCCGGTCATTCGTCCTGTTTGCCGACGCGTGGCACCACGTGGTCGACAGCCGCGCGGGCAGCGCGACGGACAGCGTTCTCGACCTGCTGGTGGGCCTGCCTGTGTTCACGGCCGAGCAGTTGGCAGAACACGCCGGGCTGGCTGAGCGAGCGGTCTACCGCGCAATCGAGCAACTCCTCGCGTCTCGAATCATCGCTGAAGTCACGGACCGCAAGCGCGACCGGGTCTACGCCGTGAACGATGTGCTCGACGAGTTCGAGGATCTCGACGAACGGATCAGGTCACGCGTCACCCGGCTTTGGGCGGCCGGCTGATCGGCTGGCGCAACGGCGCAGTCGCAAACCGACAGGTCAGGGTTTGGCGACGTCGGCCCGCCGGGAGAGCTGCACGACTCCGTAGACGGCGAGCGCCCCCGCCACGATGAACGCGATGCTGGCCCACCAGGGCGCGGATGCCGCCTCGCCGAGCACCACGATGCCGATCGTCACACCGACCATCGGGTCGATCACGGTCAGTCCGGCGACGACCAGGTCGGGCGGCCCCGAGGAGTAGGCCGTCTGCACGAAGTAGCTGCCCGCGAGCCCGGCGAGGATGAGCCCGACGATGCAGAGGATGGTCAGCCAGTCGCCTGACGTGATGTGGAAGGTGTCCATGAAGAGGGTCTGGATGCGCTCGATCACGACTTTGGCGAGGGTGGCGACGAACCCGAACAGGATGCCCGCCCCCACGATCCAGAAGATCGGCGTCGCGCGGCTCCGGAACAGCACGAAGACCGTGACCACGATGGCCAGCACGACCGCGAGGATGATCAGCACAATGGCGAGCTGCGTCTCGTTGATCGGGAGCGTGGAGGTCGTGAGCGCGGCGACCGTCACGAAGAGGGCGATGCCGCCGACGCAGAAGGCGATCGCGCGGATCGTCGACCGGCTCAGCCGTGTCTTCGTGGTGCGGGAGTTCACGATCGCCGTGATGACGAGCGCGATGGCGCCGAGCGGCTGCACGACGGTGAGGGGTGCGAGGTAGAGGCTGGTGAGCTGGAAGACGATCGCGAGGGCGAGCATCAGGGTGCCGAGCACCCACGACGGCCGCCGGACCAGCGCGAGTAGCTGTCTGACGTCGAGCCCGGACTTGCCGCCGCCGCCCGTGCGGGCGTCGACCTTGTTCACTCCCCGGTGCTGGAATTCCGCCCCGAGGGCAAGGAACACGGCACCGATCAGGGCGACGGGGATGCCGAGGGACTGCATCGGGGTCAGGGAGACGAGCTCAACGGCCATCGCGCCAACTCCGGTTCGTGCTCGGGTGCCGCGGCACCGTTCGACAGGTTCTCTCTATGAGTATCAGGCCTGACCGACGAGGAGCGTGTACTTCGTCTCGAGGTATTCGGCGATTCCCTCGGCTCCGCCCTCCCGTCCGAGCCCGGACTGCTTCACGCCACCGAAGGGCGCGGAGGCATTTGACACCACGCCCGTGTTGAGGCCCATCATGCCGGTGTCGATGCGGTCGATCATCCGGTGACCGCGTGCCAGATCGCGCGTGAAGACGTAGCCGACGAGGCCGTAGGGTGTGTCGTTCGCCTTCTCGACGGCCTCGTCTTCGGTGCGGAACGTCGAGATCGCGAGCACGGGCGCGAAGATCTCCTCGTTCAGGATGCGCGACCCTGCCACGATGCCGGTGAGCACGGTCGGCGCGAAGAACGAGCCCGCTCCGTCGAGCTTCGACCCACCCGTGACCAGCTCGGCGCCCTGCGCGACCGCGTCGTCGACGAGGGCTGCGGTGTTCGCCACGGCGCTGTCGGTGATGAGTGGGCCGATCCGCACGCCCTCCTCGGTTCCGCGGCCCACTTTCAGCTCACTGACCCGGTCGCCCAGGCGTCGGCTGAACTCCGCAGCGACGTCTTCGTGCACGAGGAAGCGGTTCGCGGCGGTGCAGGCCTGGCCGATGTTGCGGAACTTCGCGAGCAGGGCGCCCTCCACGGCGGCGTCGAGGTCGGCGTCCTCGAAGACGACGAACGGAGCGTTGCCACCGAGCTCCATCGAGGTGCGGAGCACGTTGTCGGCGGCCTGCTTCAGCAGCGTGACGCCGACGGGGGTGGATCCGGTGAAGCTGAGCTTCCGCAGCCGGGTGTCGGCGATGACCGACGCCCCGAGG
Source organism: Subtercola boreus (assembly GCF_006716115.1). Lineage (NCBI taxonomy): Bacteria > Bacillati > Actinomycetota > Actinomycetes > Micrococcales > Microbacteriaceae > Subtercola > Subtercola boreus. The sequence goes on from NZ_VFOO01000001.1 coordinate 3,393,587, forward strand.
TCTTTCGAGCGGCTCGTCGGCACCACGTTCAGCACGCCGGCCGGGAGCCCCACTTCGTCGAAGAGAGCCGCGAGGTGGAGGGTGGTGAGGGGGGTCAGCTCGGCGGGTTTGATCACCACGGTGCATCCGGCAGCCAGGGCCGGAGCGATCTTGCGGGTGGCCATCGCGAGCGGGAAGTTCCACGGGGTGATGAAGAAGCAGGGGCCGACGGGCCGGTGCGACACGATCGTCTGGCCGGTGCCCTCCGGGTTCAGGCCGTAGCGGCCGCTGATTCGCACGGCCTCCTCGCTGAACCAGCGCAGGAACTCCCCGCCGTAACTGACTTCGCCGTCGGCCTCGGCGAGCGGCTTGCCCATCTCGAGCGTCATCAGCAGGGCGAAGTCGGCCCGTCGTTCGACGAGCAGGTCGAATGCATCGCGGAGGATCGTGCTCCGGCGCCGGGGCGCGGTGGCCGCCCACTCCGCCTGCGCCGCCACGGCCGCATCGAGGGCACGGATGCCGTCGGCGGGGCTCGCGTCCGCGACCCGTCGCAGTTCGAGGCCCGTCGCCGGGTCGCTCACCCCGAAGGTGCGGTCGCCCTCGGCCGGCTGCCACTCACCCCCGATGAAGAGGTCGGTGCGGATTCCCTGGAGGAGTGTGGTTTCAGCGGTTGACGTCATGGCGCTTCCTGTCGTGTCTGCTGTTTCAGCGTAACCCTCGGATCCCGCGTCAGTCTCGGGTTCAGGGTCAGTCTCAGAGAGAATCGGATGCCCGGCGGAGCGCCTGGCCTTCGGGCACGATGATCTGCCGGATGCTCTCGCCGCGGGCGAGGGAGTCCATCGCCTCGTTGATCTCGCCGAGGTGGATCTCGGAGGAGACGAGGCTCTCGACGGGGAGGAGCCCGCGTCGCCACAGATCGACGAAGATGGGGATGTCGCGGGCCGGGATGGAGCTGCCGAGGTAGCTGCCGATGATGGTGCGCCCCGTGGAGACGAGGGCGAGCGGCGAGACGGAGGCGAGGTCATCCGGAGCCGGCAGACCGACCGTGACGGTGCGGCCACCGGGGGCGGTCAGGGCGAGGGCTGTCTCGAACGCGACGGCCCGGCCGACCGCCTCGACGACGGCGGGTGCCTTCACTCCGGCCTCGACCGCTTCGGCCGGGCCGTAGGTCTCGTGGGCGCCGAGCGCACGGGCCTGGGCGAGCTTGTCGGGGTTGGCGTCGACGCCGATCACGCGGGCGCCCTCGACGGCCAGTCCGACGAGCAGGGCTGCCATGCCCACCCCGCCGAGCCCTACGACGATGAGGGTCTCCCCGGGCTGGAGGCGTGCGGCGTTCAGCACGGCGCCGCCACCCGTGAGCACGGCGCAGCCCATCAGCGCGGCGACCTGCGGCGGAACGTCGTCGCCCACCGGCACGATCGACCGCCGGTCGACGACGGCGTGGTCGGCGAAGGCGGAGACGCCGAGGTGATGGTCGATGACTTCCGCGCCGACGTGGATGCGCTTGGCGCCGTCAAGAAGGCGGCCCGCGCCGTTGGCGGCGCTGCCGTTCTCGCACGGGGTGCGGCCGTCGCTCGCGCAGGAGGCGCAGTGCCCGCAGCGCGGCAGGAACGTCATGACGACGCGCTGCCCCACCGCGAGGTCGTCGACCTCTGCGCCCAGCGCCTCGACGATGCCCGCGGCCTCGTGCCCGAGAAGCAGGGGCACGGCGCGCGGGCGTACTCCCGTGAGCACCGACAGGTCGGAGTGACAGACGCCGGCCGCTTCGATGCGCACCAGCACCTCGTGCGGGCCGGGGGCGTCGAGTTCGAGCTCCCGGATGCGGATCGGCCGCGACTCGGCGAACGGCGAGGGCGAATCGAGGCTCTCGAGCACTGCTCCGGTGATCTTCATGGGGTCACACTCCTTCGTGGATGTCGCGATGCGAGCCTACCCACAGCGCCTGCAGTTGCCACACGCTCGGGGACGATGCGTGAAGGGCGAGTACATTCGGTAGCACGACGCAGGCGTTCGGCGTCGCCGGATGCCGAAAAGAGAACACCGTGGTCTTCACCTTCGCCCAGCCCCGCCAGATGCGCATCGGAGGGGGTGCCCGACAGGAGCTCGGCGACCTCGTGCGCGGGCTCGGGGCCAGCCGCCCGCTGCTGGTCACCGACCGGTTCCTCGAGGGGAACGGTGCCGCGGCCGAGCTTCTCGCCGTGCTGGAGGAGGCGGGTCTCTCGCCTGCGCTCTGGGCCGAGACCGTTCCCGACCCGACCAGCGACTCGCTCGTCAGCGGCCTCGCGGCGCTCCACGAGCACCGGGCCGACCTGGTGATCGGGTTCGGCGGCGGCAGCCCGATGGACACCGCGAAGGCTCTCGCGCTCCTCGCCGTGCAGGGCGGCACGATGTCCGACTACCGGGCGCCGCGGCGGAACGACGGGCCGGCCCTGCCGGTCGTCGCCATCCCCACCACCGCGGGCAGCGGCTCGGAGGCCACCCAGTTCACCATCATCACCGACAGCGCCTCGAACGAGAAGATGCTCTGCACGGGGCCCGCTTTCCTGCCGGCGGCCGCGGTGGTCGACTTCGAGCTGACGCTCTCGATGCCCGCCCGGCTCACGGCCGACACGGGAGTGGATGCTCTCACCCACGCCGTCGAGGCGTACGTCAGCCACCGGGCGAACCCGTTCTCCGACACCCTGTGCCTGGCGGCGATCGCCGCGATCGGGGGCAACCTCCGTCGGGTCTACGCCGACGGGCAGGACAGGGATGCCCGCGAAGCCCTCATGCTCGCGGCGACGCAGGCGGGCATCGCGTTCTCGAACTCGAGCGTCGCCCTCGTGCACGGCATGAGCCGGCCGATCGGTGCGCACTTCCACGTCGCCCACGGGCTGTCGAATGCCATGCTCTTCCCCGCGGTCACGGCGTTCTCGATCGGTTCCGCCACCGCCCGCTATGCGGACTGTGCCCGGGCGTTCGGATGCGCGACCGATGCCGACGACGACGCGCGCGCAGCGGCGAGCCTGGTCGAGGCGCTCGGCGCGCTCTGCCGTGACCTGGCCGTACCGACGCCCGAGACCTTCGGCATCGACGAGGCCGAGTGGATGGCGACGATCCCGACAATGGTGCAGCAGGCGATCGCCTCCGGCTCCCCGGCCAACAACCCCCGCATCCCCACCCCCGACGACATCGCAGCCCTCTACGCCGCCATCTACCACTGACCCGCCCCGCATCGCCGACAGGTGACCACCCGGTCAGCGCCCGTCGACGGTCCGCCCGTCGAGCATGTTCGCACTGAATCCCAGGATGCGCTCCTGAAGTCGGGGATGCGCGCCCGCGAGGGGTAATTCTTCTTCTGCCGCGGCGCGCACCTCTTCAAGTGTCTCCTCGACCAGGAGTGGCGCTCGTCGCACTCCCCAGGTGCTGATCTCTGCGCTCAGATCGGTCGCCGAGAGTGCTGTGAACGCATACGTCTTGTTCACAGCCAGCGCGAGCTTTCCACCCGAACGTTCGTGGTGGGCCATCGGCACAACATCGTAGGCGGGAGCAAGACGCACGTCTCCCGCCTCCGCGTGCAGCAGCCCGAGATTCTTCGTGTGCATGTCGAGGTTGCCGATGGCGACACCGGCCACCGTCATTCGAGCAAACAGCCGGAGATCTCCAGCCCTTCCGTTCCTGTTGAGCGACTCCGCAATGCGCCTGAGGCTCGCCACTCCTCCGAGCTCCTGATATTTCTGGTTCCCGCTTGCACCGAGTACCTGACTGAAGTCCTCCTGGTGCAGGCGCTCCCCATGCTGCCTGTCGAAGCGTTCGATCACCAGGGCAGGCAGGCCGTCGAAAGTGTCGATCCTGGTCTCGTGCGTGAGTAGTCCGAGACGACGGGCCAGCCGGGACCCGTACTCCTCGTCGTAGATCACTGTCGGGTTCGCATCGAGCCGAGGCTTCAGGATGTGAGTCGACGGAAACCCGCCGAGGACGCGGGCCCAGGAGTTTTCTCCTCGGGCGAGCACGATCTTGGGTTGGACTCCGGCCAGCGAGGTCCGGCCTCGAACGGCATCGTTTCCGAGCGGTGAGCCCAGCGGGTCTTCGAGGAGTTGCCGGATCCGGCGGTCTGACACCGCCTCCACCTCCGGAGTGCGCGGTTCGGTGGGGTCGTCGACGTCCCACAGCTCGACCGCGCCGGCGATGTCGCGCCCGTAATGCTTGAGGAAGCCAAGAGTGTCACCCCGACGCAGGCCACTCTGGCTGAGCATGAAGTCAAGTTGGTCGCCCTCAGGCAGTAACTCCCCGAACCACGTTCTTCTCCGCGAGATGTGCTGGCGGGTGGCGGCGGCGGTGAGCGGAATCGCCACCGAGAGCACGCGGCTGTTGACGCCGAACCGGGCGACGCCCTCTGTCGACGCGCTGAAGTCGTAGGTGCGACTGTCGGTGCCTTCGATGTGACCGACGACCGAACCGTAGACCTCGACGGCGAGCTTCATGAGCTCTCATCCGTCGCCCAGGTGGCGGTGAGTTCAACACCGGTGGCTCCCATCAGGTCGAAGAGTTTACGAAGGTAGATGGTGGTCTTTCCAGACTCGATCTCACTGATCGAGCGCTGCGAGATACCCAGTTCGCCTGCGAGCTCGACTTGGGACAGTCCGCGGCCGAGCCGCGCCTGTTGCAGAGCGAGTCCGAGGTCAGCCGGCGCACGCAGTCGTGTCGATGTCATCAACCCTCCGGTCTATTACGTTTTCGTCATAGGAGTGACCTATTACGAAAAAAACATACCGCAGCAGTATCCGAAAAATGTCATAGCGAGATTCATGTCGTGCCCGCTCGGCGTCACGATGACATCTGGGATGTCAGCAGCCTCGCGCGAGGGGCCCTGCGAAATATCGTCGGAGTCACTGGCCAGCCGATTCAGCGGCTCAGCCTTTCACACAGAGGAGAACATCGTGACGTGGTTCGGAACTATTCTCGCGGTGGGGATGGTGATCGGAACGCTTGTCGTCATCAGACGACGGCAGAACCGACCATCACACCACCGCACCGCTCACACAGGGCGGTGGTGGTCCACTTTCACCGCGGCGTTCAGCGGCGACAAGAGGGACATCGCCGACGTCGTCGCTGAGAAGTGCGCCGCGCTCGCCCATCCGACTCTCGGCGCCCTGGGTGCGCCGGAGGTGGTCTACATTCGGACATCAGTGGCCGAAGCGACAATCCTGCGACGTCAGCCGATCAAGGCTGAGAAGGTCATCCTCGCGAATCTCAACAGGCGGCTCAAGTCCAAGTGCGAGCGTGCAGGGCTGGAATTCGCGCCGTGCATGTCGATCACTCTGCAGGTGGAGATCGGGCCCCGGGAAGTCGTCGTCTCGTTCGTCGCACTCGATGACCCGTTCGGTGTCCGCGCCGCTGCGTCGGCTTCCACAGACGCTCCCGTCTACGACGACGACACCCTGTGGCCTCCGTTCCGGGGGCGTGCCGGCGACAACAAGCACGACTCTGCGGAGACCGGGTCAATTCCCGTTGAGGACCCTATCGACGGGCACGACATCCCCACACCTCCCCTCAACGATCTCCCGACTCGTCCGATGCAGGGCAGGCGCACCATCGAGCTGGAACTGCATGTTCCCGGTTCCAGCAGCACGGAACTCGTTGCGCCGGCCTCGCCGGACCTGCCGGTCTCCGTGGGGCGCAGCGCGGGATGCGCGCTACGGCTGCCCGAGATGCCCGGTCTCAGCAACCGTCACGTTTCGCTGCACTGGACACCGAACGGTGTCGCTGCGCGTGACACATCGACGTGGGGTACCTACCTCCGGATGGATGCGGGTACCTGGCAGCGTCTGCCGAAGGATACCCTCACGCTGCTGCCTGCCGATGCGCTCCTCGCCCTCGACCCTGAAGGATTCGTGACCCTCGCTGTGACCGTCAGTACCTCCGCGAAGGCGACGCAGTGAGGCGGGAGGCGTCGGCTCTTCTCGGCGCGGCGGCGGCAGGCGGTATGTTCGCGCTCGCCGCGCCCTCGACCATCTCCGAATGGGTGCTCACCGGTGCGATCGCGGTGGGTGCGGCCGCCGGCTTAACCTTCGCAGTGACCCCCGTCTTCCCGCTGCGCTTGGCGCTGTTGTGGCTCGCGGTCGCGCTCGGTTCGGCGTTCCAGATCCGGTTGGGTGGAAGTGGCGCCACGATCCTCTCCATCATCTGTGCCAGCGCGGTGCTGTACGCCGTGGTCTCTGTTGCCGGCGGTCTGTGGATCCGGCATTCTGGGCCTCGACTTCGGCAGAGAATCGCTCTCGGTTCCCTCGCCGCCGCCTTAGTGCTTCGAGTGTCGACGGCGGTGCTCGGCGACCTGCAGAGCGGCGCCTTCATCACCCCATTCGGGTCGGTGCAGGTCGGCGAGTTCACTCGACTCGCCGTCATCGTGGGCGCTGGTCTCCTTCTTGCAGATTTGGCGGTTCTGCTTCGAGGCCGTGTCATCGAGCGACGCGATACGGCGGTCTTTCTCGCCGGCGGAGCACTGCTCGCGCTGAATCTGCTGCTCCTGGCCCTTGTCGACTCGGGCCCGGCAGTCATCATTGCCGTGTCCGTCCTGGTCATGCTGGTGAGTGCTCACGGGCTGCGTGTCTCCCGTCGAGTCGGTTTACGTCACCTTGCCGGCGGTCTCGTCGTCGGCGCTCTGCTGGCCGTCCTCGTCTGGACGACGAGCATTGGCGACCGATTGAGCGCACGGTGGGGTGATGTCGTTGAGCCCGGATATCAACTGTCGCTTGCTCTCCACGCTCTTCAGTCAGGTGGCTTCATCGGCTCGGGAACCGGTTCCTCGCCTACTGCAGCGATCATCCCGGCGGCGAGTTCGGACTACCTGCCCGCCGTGATCGGAGCCGACCTCGGTATCGGCGCCCTGGTGGCAGTGGTAGTGACGCTGCTCCTCGTGCTCGGATCGCTCATCGTGACGGCTGGTTCAGTTGCACGGCCCTGGGGTCTGGCAGCGACTGGACTCCTGGCTGCGCTCTTCGCTCAGACCACCCTGTCGGCTTTCGGGGTCATCGGGGTCATTCCCCTTTCCGGCGTCAGTATGGGATTCGTCACGGTCACCGGGTCGGCGACTCTCGGCTGCTTCCTCGCCCTCGGGGTCGTGAACGCTGCCCTGAAGGTTCAGGACAGCTCCCGCGCGGGCGCCGTCGACGGGCCCAGCCGCGGGGGCCTGAAGCTGATCCTGGCTCCGCTGCCCACGGCCGTTGCCGCCGCCTTCGCCATCTGTGGCCTGGTCCTGTCCTCCCTGGCCCCGGCAGATGAAGCCGTCACGATGCTGAGCACAGCTCGCGGTGACATCACGACGTCGGACGGCGTCGTCATCGCCTCGACCGGCGCTGACGGTTCACGACTGTACCCGCTGGGAGCGTTGTACACCGGGATCGCGTATCTCAAGCCGGGGTACGCTGCCTACGGAGTCGAGGCCAGCGCCGGAGCCGACCTCACCTGCGGAGGACAGCCGAGTCTGGCGGATATCCTCCTCCAGATCGTGCATCCCCTTCCCTGCCGCAACGCGGACGTTATCGTCACACTCGACGATGCAGTGCAGCGAGTACTGGCGGACGCCCTCGACGGGCAGAGCGGCTCGGCTGTCGTTCTGGACTCTGCAACGGGCGAGGTCTCCGGGATGTATTCGACCGATCAGCTCCTTCCAGAAGACATTGCTCTTGACGAGGTGCCGCCCTTCGAAGCCCGAGACGGCGCCGCCTCGCCCGGGTCGACCTTCAAGATGATCGTCGGCGCAGGCGCACTTCTGAACGATGTGGACGCGACGGGCTCATCCCGCTCGATGGTGATGGCCGACGGCCAGACGATCGAGAACAGCAATGAGTTCATCTGTCCGGACCTGAGCATCAGCACGATGGAGGCGAAGAGCTGCAACACCACGGCGGCCACCCTGTCGTTGCGGATGGGCCAGAAGACTCTTCAGGAAACGGCGGAGCGCTACTTCGGAGCCGATCAGCCGCTCGCTTTCGACGGCGGGCCCGTCTCGGCTCTCGAAACCGGTCTGGATGGTGGGCCGCTCGACGGCGGATCCCTTGCTCGCACGGGTTATGGTCAGGAGTCTGTGCAGGCGAGTCCCCTCGCAATGGCCGCTGCAACCGCGGTCATCGCGCGTGGCGCGAGTGCGACCCCCGCAGAGCCGGCACCGCTACCCCACGTCATTGCGGGCACATGTGATCGGGAAACAGGCACCCTTCGGTCTGCTGATGAGCGGCCAGCGTCGATCGGTGAACCCCTGCCGTCTGGTGTTGCCGAAGGAGTGATGGAAGGGATGCGCGAGGCCGTGCTGACCGGCACAGCCACGGCCCTGGAACCGCTGACGGCCCAGTGGGATGTCGCTGCGAAGTCGGGAACCGCCCAGGTTCCGGAGAGTGTCTCCACCACCGGGTTCGACAACTGGATCACCGTCATCATCGATACGCGATGGGTGGTGACCGTCCAGGTTCACGACATCGATGCTGATGCCGAGCAGAATTTCGCCACCGTCGTCGCAGCAAATCTTCTCAACCAGTTGCCGGATCTCGGCCGAGAATTGACCCTGGAAGGGGGGGCGACGTGCCCGACTCGAGTCCCCTAATGTTGCAAGCACGTGCGATCACCAATCCGAAGGGGCACCGGATGACGGCGAATCCGATCGAACTGACCGTTCTGGGTTACCTCTGGGAAAGCGAGGTCGAGGGCTCGACCTCCACGGTCATGATCATCCACAAGCTGGCGCTCGGGCCAGGGCGCCAGCTTGTCGTCGTGCGCCCCACGACTCGACTGGAAGAGTCGCCCGATCGGACAGTCGTGCGATTGAACTCCGGGCACATCGGAGCCTTCCCGGTCAGCGAAGTTCCGCGAATCACCCTCGCGGTGAGTTGCGACTTTCTGGATGGGGAGGATGTGGTGCTCGTCGGACTGCCGACGAGTGCGCCCGAATACTGGCGGTTGAATGTGAATGGCACCCCCGTTTACGGTTCGACCTGGACGCGCGTTCGGTCAGGAGACCTGGTGCACGTGCTGACCCGACGCAACTATGAGCATGGGTCCTACCCACTCCTCAAGCTCGTGGTCAATTCGGCCGGCCGCATGGGCACACGTTCCGACGACATTCCGACAAGGGCGGCGCCCGGGTTAGCCGCCCGCGACGATCTGATCGACCGGTTCAGTAAGGCATTGTTTCCGAAGGAGTTGAGGGAATGGGACAGGAACTCCGTGACCCTGGCCGCTTTCTGTTTCGCTCCCGAGAAAGCACTTGCGACCGCCAGGTCAGCGCTCGAGACGTTCGGAAAGAGCTCGGACAATGTGTCGCAGTCCGACCGGTACCTGAAATTCCTGCGGAACAAAGTTGCGGAAGCGATCCACGGCCAGGTCGATGGCCTCGATGTGTCGTTGGAGAAGATTCTGAGAGTCGAGGCGTTTCACCGGGAACGGGCGGCTCTCCGCAATCAGCTGATTGACCGGCTCCGGAAAGAGAACATCTACACAGCCCGAGTTCACAACCTCGTCAGACCGCTCGTGGGGGATCAGAATGAGTGAGTTGCACTTTGTGAGCGCCGCGGCCAGCCTGCTGGGGCCCAGGGAGTATCAGAATGATGCGTACTCTACGAATCGTCTGGTCGTCGTTCTGGCTGACGGTGCAGGAGCGGGCGCGGATGCACGCCAGGCGGCGGATTTCGTCGTCAATCACTACGCCTCGTTCGACGACATCACATCGGATGGAGTGATTGAAGGGCTTCTGGACGCGCCCCGGTCGATCGGGGCCCAACTACAGGGTGTGGAGTGTGTCGCCGGGTCCACGGCCGCCGCCGCCGTTCTCGATGGCAGCGCGCGGCTCTGGCTCAGCACCCTCGGGGACAGTCGGATTGTCGTTGTACGCCAAGGTCGCATCGTGCATCTCTCCCGGCTGCACAACCGGGCCGCGGCATTGCGAGAGAGCGAACCCACGGCGGTAGTTCCTCCCGGTGCCGCGTCTAGCCTCACCCGAATGATCGCAAGCGGAAGGGATGACGTGCCAGACGTGTCGGTGCTCACTGCGCGCGAAGGAGACCAGGTGATCCTCCTCAGTGATGGAGCAGACTCGAAGGTCTCGCCGCTGCAAGCCGCGAAGTTCGCCCTCGGGGACCGTCGTGGCAGGGCTGCACGAATGATCGTCGACGCGGCGTCCGAGCAGGGGCTGTCAGACAATGCAACCTGCGTTGTCGCTGAGATCTGGCGCACTCTGCCGGCGACCGAGCAATGACGTGGGGCGAGCGGCGCGAGCTCTACATCGCGGGCTATCAGGTGGTGATTGGTGAACGGCTGAGTTCTGACCACGAGGTCTACGCGGCCAAGCTGCTGTCAGGTCTCCCTCTTTCTGTGCCGGTAATGGTCAAGAGGACCAATGTCGACCTCGCCGACCGCAAATTGGGGGCTCGAGAATTCAACGCCTTCAGTAAACTGTCGTCTCTCAAGGGTGAAGAACGGTCGTCGTCGCGAATAGTGCACTGCATCGCCCAAAGCCAGACCGACACCTGGAACTACTTCCTGCTGGAGCGGCACGGAATCTCGGCATCGGCGTACGCCCGGAAGATGCTGAGTGACGGGTCGCGAAGGGAGTTCATCGAAACGCTGCTCGTCGATGTCTACACTGCACTATCGACCATCCGCGATAAGGAATTCGCTCACCGTGATCTGCACCCCGCGAACATCCTGCTGCCTTTCGCCCTGGCTGACGGGGCGGTTCCGGAGCGCGTGACGGTTATCGACTTCAGTCACGCATACCACCTCAATGACGACGATATTCCGACACTCGGTTCACTTCCGGGCTCGCGCGTCGTACAGCCGGTCGACATCCTCTTTCACGATCTTCCTCATCGTGGTTTTGTCGATGACCTTTTCTCCCTGGGCATGACGGCACACATGATGCTCGCTGCCACGCTGCCGACGGCATGGGTCTTCGGTGACTCTGAACGCGTCTACTATGAACCGAAAAGCGACATTTTCAGGCCATTTCTTCCTCGCCAGACGTTCAGCGCCCTGCCGTCCGAGTACGTGATTGTGCCCGATGCCGATCGCATCCGTAACATCCTCGGCGATGGGCCTGCAGCGCGGGCCCTGACCAGCATGTTGGAGCCGGATACAGGCGCTCGGGAAAGGAAGCTTCGCGAGATCGAGAACTCTGTCAATGAGATCCGTGCGGGCCGGAGATCGCGGTACGAAGATCCGCCAACGGGTCGGCCTTGGAAAGAGTCTTGGGCTGATGCGCAGGAAGACCAGATTCTGCCCGATGCGGCGGATCTGCACGGGAGGGCAATCACAGCGGAGGAACCTTCGATGTGGGCCCCGTGGATGGCTCCACCGTCCTTCTATGCCCCGCAGGTCGGCGTGGCTCAACCCAGCCGCCTTCGCCGCCGCCGTGCGCCGCTCGTGCTACCGGCAAAGATAGCGCGTAGCGTCCTGTTTCCGCTCGTCCTCCTCCTCCCGATCGTTGTGCTCGCGGCGAGCCTCATTGTTCCAGGATTCGGCGTCCTGGATCTGGTGCAAGATCGTAACGTTCAAGGCCCGGGTTCGGCTGTCATCGTCGGCCTGTCCGCCCTGGGCGCGCTTGTGGCGACGGTGGCAACGGTGGTCCTCCGGCGCTCAGGCATGAGGCTGGCGCCGGTGGCGGTGCTCTCCTGTGGGGCTGCCCTGGCGAGCGGGTTCGTGTTCCTCGGGGGCCCGCTTCTCGGCGCGAACCTGTTCAGCGCGGTGACGTACTCGTACCTGCCGGGCGTGCCGTGGAGGATCTCGGACTGGTCGTTGTGGCAGGTTTCGTCGTTCGTCGTGCTGTGGGGTGGCCTGATAGCTCTGTTCATCGGTATCGGTGGTGCCGCGCTGAGAATGCTCAAGGGCCGTCGCGTGCTAGTGCCGGTTGTCTCGGGCGCCGTCCTTGTTCTTGCCTGTCTTGCGACTTGGTCTCTGGTGGCATTCCCACTCGGAACCGCGGACCGGGCTCTCCCCGTGGACTGCGGGGCGACAGAGTTCTCGTTTGCGCGCGGCGGGACCGACCGTGTGTGTGTTCCCGGCCTTGATGGGTGGCGTGCCATGACGGAAGCCGAGCTCGCGGCGGATCCGTTCGCAATCGCCAAGGGTTATCCGACGCTCAGTGGCAGTGAAGGGTCGGTCATCGCACTCCGAGCGGCCCGAGTCGACTGTTTGAGTGCGTTCGTGCGAGAACGAGACGATGCATCCGTTGATGTTCCTGACTCCTTCCCGACGGCGATCAGTCCAGACGAACCCGCAGTGGCACTGAGCCGCCTTGACTCCGACGGAAAGGTCGAACGAGCGAGGTTCGGTGGAACGAACTACTCCGTTTATCGCTCGGACGAAGCTACGAATGCCTCCGTCGCCATGTATCTCGCTTTCTCCGCTGAGCCGTTCCAGGACCTGGGCTCCGGCACCCTCGGCAGATTCGGTTCGACTGCAGCATCGGTCTTCGTCGTGCAGTCTGGCTGTGATCCGTCCGTCGCGACAGCGTCACAGGTCGATTCCTCCGTTCAGGAATTGTTGTCCTCCCTCAAGGTGAGCGACACCGGCCACCTCAGCCGTTCCTACCTCGCGTTCGATGCGGCAGCGCTGGCCGCGAGTTCCCTGTCGGCGGATTCACTTCTCATCCCGGTCGGAGGTCGAATCTATCCGGACTTCAGCCCAGAATCCGAGCGAATCCGCTCGGACCAGCAGGCAATCGCCGCCGGGCTCGTCCGGCTCGGGCCACTGGAAGATTCGGCTCGAGCTCGCGTGACATTCTCCGCAAGTGCCCCTCCGGGAATGGAGTCTGCGACCGAGACATATCGCGGCTGGAAGCTGGAGTCCAGACCTTCGGCTACGGCGCCGGTGGATGACACGTACTACAAGAGCTTCAACCGTCAGGATTCTGCCCTATATGCGACGGTCCACGTAACTGCCGGAGTGACGTCGTCTTTCGGCGCAGAGGCGGCAGCAGCACGAGACCAGGTGCTCGACGGCGTCGGCGTCGAGGCCGGCCTCTGATGCGCAATCCAATCATCTGCCTGACCTGCCTCGTGACGTACCCCACGTACCAGGATTCCCGGCTCATCTGGCAGACGGCCGAGGGGAAGAAAGGCACGCCGCCTCCGTTCATCCGAAATCATCGGGACAGGGCGCTGCGGCGCGAATGGCTCGAGAATGGTTTCCTGCTCCACTGCGAGCAGGGGCATCTCATGCCGGGGACGAACGCCAGACAGAACGAGCTCCTCGTGCTCAGTCTCTTCGGCGAGAAGGCGGCGGGAAAGGGGGCACTCCTCCGCGGTATGGAGCGCCAGCTTTCGGCCGGACAGCTTCGGACACGCGGAATCAGAGGGGCGGTGCGAAAGGACCAGGAGAAGCGCTTCGACCTCGAGTACCCGGATCTGAATCTTGAAAGCACCAACCGAGCAACCCGAGGAACACCGCGCGTGCCGATCTACTTCGATCTCACCGCCTCAGGCCCGGAAGCGATCGCGTCGGTCGCCTCGATGAAACGGGACATCGATCTGGCGGTCTTCGACACGGCCTGGGAAGATCAGCAGACGGTGAGTGACGCGGCTACCTCGGCACCGTTCATTCCCGAGACGGACGTTCTCGTGTTCGTCGTTCCACCGGGGAGCCTCGACGGCCTTCCCGAGACAGTGCGGAAACGTGACGGCGAACAGGACCTCCACGATCCGAAGACCACAGAGCGAGGTATGAGCACAGTCGTGGCCCACATGAGAGACAGGGATCTGACCACGTCCGAAGCGCAGTCGCGCGTCACCGTGATCATCGCCTTGAGCAAGTGCGACCGCTACCAAGAGCTCCCTGGGTTCCCACAGGACCTCCTCAGGGATCGTGACTATACACCCGATTCGACATCATCGATCGGCGAACAGATGGCGGCGGAGCAGGCGGGGCTCAACGCCTTCATGATCGGAGCGGGTGGACTCCGTTTTCTCGACACCGCAGCGCAGATCAACGGCACGGTGAGCATCCACGCCATCAGCGGAACAGGGTCGGACACAGGAAACCAGGGTCCAGCGCAGATCACGGCGCCCAACCGCAGTCTCGACCCCCTCGCACTCGGGCTGCTTCGCGCGGGAGTCGGCGATTTCGGGGCGGCACCAGGATGGTGAGGCTCCTGTGACCGCGTCATGCGAGCAGCTCGTGCACACGTGGGCCCTGCGAACACTCGAGGGCAGCGGATCCGGCGTAGTCGGCATGTCGGCGGAGTGGCCCACACCTCCGTCGAGCCTGCACCCTCTGGTCGAGAAGCTCGTCGACTTTCTGCCGCAGGGGTCGTCTGTCAGGATTCGCGAAGGGCTCGCGCCGCCCCGCTCGTCCGAATTTCTCGTGGATGACGAGAGCAGACCCATTCTCGTCGTCAAGCGATACCTTGGCGACGATGGAGCCGGACGACCCGGCCGATACATTGCCCATGCTCTCCTCGATCCGACTCGTGCTCTGACCGCACGGACCGCGTGGCGGATTGCGCGTTCAGGTTCGCTTCCTTCGGAATGGCGCCTCGAAGATGCTCCCGATTCTCGGCTCCCGCGTGTGGATCCTGAGCTGCTTGCGCGTCGGATCGGGCCGCTGATGGTTGATCGAAGCGCTCGGAGCCGGTCCCTGCTCATCACGGTGCTGGGCATCCTCGACACGGGACGACGGGTTGTGATTTCCGGGGAGAGCGATCCGGAACCGCTGCTCGACACGGTGTTCGCTGTACTGCCCTCCCGGATGACGGAGCGTCTGACCTTCTCCACCTATCACGCCGATCCTTACCGCTCCGGTGCACTCCTCACCTTCACCGCACCGGCGTTCACTGCAGAAAGTGTCAGCGCGGCCGATTGCGAAACTGTCGTCCTCCTGACGGGAGAAGCGCCCAGCGAACCGATCGCGCGAGTTGTGTCGGCCCTCCTCGCCGGTGAGCGTGTTCCAGATGACCTGGAAGACGTGAATGCGGTCGACGAGTACCTTCGGCTGCTCGAAGCGCTGCGGATTGACCCGTGGCAGGCCTCTCTTGATCGAATCGTTCAGAACCTCGCGTCCGAGTATGCCGAGAGGTGGCTTCTTCAGCCGAATGTGCTGGTTTCGATCGTGCAGATATTCGCTCAGCTCTCCGCCTCACAGCTTCAGGCCGTCGCTTCGGCCGTGGGGAATCCCGGCATTCGGGATGTGATCTTCCACCACGCCAGTGAAGAAGGGATCACCCTTCTCGAATTCGATCCGCCCGCAAGTAGGCCCTTTCTCGGCGTGGGAGTGGCGTTCGAACCCGTGCCCGCCGAAGTGAGTGTTCGGGTGGCCGCAGAGTTCGATCGCCTTCTTGACCAAGCGCTTCTGGGAAGGCGACACCGCGACGCGTTCCCCCTCGAGTTCGCATCGGTGACAGCAATTCTGCCCTCGGGTGCTCCGGGTCATTCACCTCAGGCACAAGAGCCTTCACAGGTTCCGCTGCTGGCCGAGGCTGAGCTCCCAACGGATCGAGTTCGCCGGATCCGCACCGTTCTTCTGAATGTCGGCGTGATTGCTCTAGTCGCGATCTCAGGAGCGTCGCTCGGAATCTTCGGCGCGTCTCCAGCGACATGGGGAGCACTTGTGGCCAGCACAAGCCTGTCGGTCGCGACCTACCTCATAGGCAGACGACGTTGATCTTTACGCGGTCGCGTTGTCGTGAGGGACGACGCGAGAGAACTCGACTGTGCCGTCGGTCATCAGCCAGAAATGCATCCGGCGCGCAGCGGGGGTGTGAGCCTCAACGCTGACACGCATGCAGCGGGCGCCGTCGGCCGCCCGCACGACGTCCGGCGCGTGCGCAGCTGCGGTTGCTCGGAGTGGATGCGCTGCCAGCGCCGGGCAGGTGCGCCACCGTCCGGTGGCCACGTCGACGGCGCAGCGCCATACCTTCGCCTGCAGATGACACGGCAGAGCGCGAACGCTTGCACCGAATTCAGGCCCGATGATGAACCCCGCGAGCGGCTGACTCAGACGGTCCTCGGGCGAGAAGCGCCGCATCCAGGCCATGGTGATTTCGTGCCGAACCCATTCTTCGTTGCTGGCGAAGACAATCCTGTTCTCGCCTTCGGGTGGTGATGCCTTGTGCCTGGCTGTCGCACGCGCAGAGGCGCGGAGGGAACGGAGTTCGGCATTCGCCTCATCGAGCCGATGGGTGAGTTCGGCGTTCTCGAGCAGTACTGCTCGCATTTCAACTTCCTGACGGTCGAGTCGCGTTCGAAGTGCGCCGATCATGTGGGTGACGTCCGGATCCGCTTTATCAACGGCAGCGACGACGCGGTGCAGACCTGGACCGGGGAGAGGTCGTTGGTTCAGCCCTCTCGGCCCCACATCTGTTGTGGACGAAGTGTTTCTGTCTGCGGAGAGGAGAACCATGCCCGTACCAATCTCGAGTCCCAAACCGACCTGATCAGGCCGTCGATTGTGACTGTAGGGATGGGCAAAGCAACGAGGGGCGTACTGACATCTGTAGTGTCATGACGACGACGCTGCGGGGCGGGCTGGGGGAGGAGGGTCAGTCGAAGAGGGCGGGGTGGCGGGCCAGCTCGAGGCGCGTGCGGCGGATGTGGCCGAGCAGCACCCGTTCGGCATCGTCGGCGTCGGCCCGCCGCAGCGCCTGCACGAGCATGTGGTGCTCGTCGTGCACGATTCGGTTGCCGTCGGGGTCGAGCAGTAGCGTGTACGCGCGACGGTAGTGCTGGGTCGTGTTCCACAGTCGCCGCACGGTGTCTCCGAGAATGGCGGTGTGAGCGCCGGCGTACGACAGCAGATGGAATTCGCGGTCGAGCCGCAGGAACTCCTCCGGGTCGCGGAGCGTCTGCATGGTGACGGCCAGCTCGTCGAGCCGGTCCAGCTGTTCAGGCGTCAGGTTCTGGATGCTGTACCCGAGCAGCAGCGGCTCGATCCGTTCGCGCAGCTGGTAGATCTCCTCGCACTCGGCGAGGCTGAGACGCGAGACCCACGCTCCCGTGTTGGCGACCAGTGTGATGAGGCCGTCGGCCTCCAGGATGCGGAACGCCTCCCTCACCGGCAGCCGGCTCGCGCCGAAGTCGGCCGCCACGTCCTCCTGCAGGATGCGGGTGCCGGGCGGATGCTCGCCGCGGAGGATCGACTCGCGGAGGGCGGTGGCGATCCGTTCGCTGGCGACGCCGTTGCGGGAGGTGGTCACCTTCACAGCGTAGGGCGGGCGGGGTGCCAGAGCAGAATGTCGGCGTCGCTCTCGTAGGCCTTGCCATTCGGGTAGCTGACGAGTTCGAGCTGCATGCCCCAGGGTGTGAGGAAGTAGATCCAGCGCTGCCCGCTGCTGTGGCTGCTGCTCGCGGTCGGCTCGCCGAGCACACGCACGCCCTTCTCGCGCAGGTACGCCACGGCCTCGTCGAGGTCGTCGACGTAGAACGCGAGGTGGTGCCCGCCGACGTCGCTGTTCAGCGGAGGCGCAGCCGCGGCATCCGGAGCGGCCGGCTCGTACTGGAAGATCTCGAAGTTCGGCCCCGTGCGGCAGCGGAAGAACCGCAGCTCACGCATCACCGTGCGAGGCGAGACGTTCATGTGGTCGAGCATCCAGTCGCCCTCCCGCACGAAGGGTCCGAGCGAGTAGACGTACTCGCAGCCGATCACGTCGACGAAGAACGCCTGCGCCTGATCGAGGTCGGGAACGGTGAATCCGATGTGCTCGGTGCCGACGAGACCGGGGATGCCGGATGCCATGAGAACTCCCTTGTCTTGCTCAATGGATCCAATCTACCAAGAATCTTGCTGTTCACTCTCGTTTAACGCCCCCTGTTCAGCTACATTGGAGCCAATCGCGATCAACGGAGACCACCGCATGCCGAAACAACGACGTTTGGAGCCCCTCGCCCCCTGGGTCGAGTTGAGCACCACCGCAGCCGACTACAAGAAGGCCGATCCAGCCCTGCTTGCGACGATGCTGGGCCAGCTGCACCTCATCCGCGCGTTCGAGGAGACGGTGCTCGAACTCGCCGGCGAGGGCCTCGTGCACGGCCCCGCACACTCCAGCATCGGTCAGGAGGGTGGCGCCGTCGGATCCATCGTCGGCCTCCGCTCGACCGACGCGATCAACGGGTCGCACCGCGGGCACCACCAGTTCCTTGCCAAGGCCATCAACCACGTCTCGGGCGGCTCGCTCGACCTCGGCGCGCTCGTCACGAGCGACATCCAGACCGTGCTGCAGCGCACGCTCGCCGAGATCCTCGGGCTCGCGCAGGGCTACTGCCGGGGTCGCGGCGGCTCGATGCACCTCCAGTGGTTCGAGGCCGGCGCGCTCGGCACGAACGCGATCGTCGGCGGCGGCGTCCCGCTCGGGGCCGGCAACGCGTGGTCGCAGAAGCACGCCGGCACGACGGATGTGACGGTCAGCTACTTCGGCGACGGCGCGACGAACATCGGGTCGGTGCTCGAGACGATGAACCTTGCGGCCGCGTGGAAGCTGCCTCTCACCTTCTTCATCGAGAACAACCTCTACGCCGTGTCGACCCGCGTCGACGAGGTCACCGGCGAACCCCGCCTGTCGAGCCGCGGCCAGGGCTTCGGCATCCCCTCGTGGCGGGTCGACGGCATGGATCCGCTCGCCGTTCACCTGGCGATGGATGCCGCGGCCGAGCGTATGCGGAGCGGCGACGGCCCCGCCGTGGTCGAGGTCGAGGTGTACCGCTACTTCCACCAGAACGGCCCGTACCCCGGCAGCGCCTTCGGCTACCGCAGTAAGGAAGAGGAGGCCGAGTGGAAGAAGCGCGACCCCCTCGACCGTGTCGCACGGGAGATGATCGCTCTCGGCCAGCTCGACGAGGCCGGTGTGGCGAGCATCCGGAGCCAGGCGCAGTCGGCGATGACGGATGCCGTGCAGCAGCTGATCGAGGGAGACCCTGAGCGGCCGGGCAAGCGCCGCATCATGCCCGACCTCTGGCCCGACACCGACTTCGTGAACGTCGGCGTGCGCGGTGACACGAGTGAGCTGAACGACGCCCGCACGCTGGAGCCGCTCGAGTATGACGGCGAGCTCGAGAAGCGCAAGTTCGTCGACGCGGTCGCCGCGGTGATGGATCGCCGCATGGAACAGGATGACCGCATCGTCGTTCTCGGCGAAGACGTGCACCGGCTGAACGGCGGCACCAATGGAGCCACGAAGGGTCTGGCTAAGAAGTTCGAGGGCCGGGTGCTCGGCACCCCGATCAGCGAGAACGCCTTCGCCGGGCTCGGCGGCGGAATGGCCCTCGACGGGCGCTACCGGCCCGTCGTCGAGTTCATGTACCCCGACTTCATGTGGGTGGCCGCCGACCAGGTGTTCAACCAGATCGGCAAGGCGCGCCACATGTTCGGCGGCTCGAACCCGGTGCCGCTGGTGCTCCGCACGAAGATCGCCATGGGATCGGGCTACGGCTCGCAGCACCTGATGGACCCGGCCGGCATCTTCGCCACCAGCCCGGGCTGGCGCATCGTCGCCCCCTCGACCGCGGCCGACTACGTGGGCCTGATGAACGCAGCGCTGCTACTCGAAGACCCGGTGCTCGTGATCGAGCACGTCGACCTCTATGCCGACCAGGGCGAGCTGCCCGCCGGTGATCTCGACTACATCCTGCCTTTCGGCAAGGCGGCGCTGCGGCGTTCAGGGGAGGATGTGACGATCATCAGCTACCTCTCGATGGTCAAGCACGTGCTCGAAGCGGTGGAGCAGACCGGGTTCGACGCCGACGTCATCGACCTGCGGTGGCTCGACCGGGCATCCATCGACTGGGAGACCATCGGCGAGAGCATCCGGAAGACGAACAGCGTGCTCATCGTCGAGCAGGGCGCCCGCGGAACCTCCTATGGAGCGTGGCTGGCCGACGAGATCCAGCGGCGCTACTTCGACTGGCTCGACCAGCCCGTCGAGCGCGTGACCGGTGAGGAGGCGTCGCCGAGCATCTCGAAGGTGCTGGAGCGCGCGGCGATCGCCCGCACGGAAGAAGTGGTCGCGGGTCTCGAACGGATCGCGCGCGGAATGGGCGCGGACACGCGCGGAACGGGAGCCGTCTGATGCCCACGATCGTGCGGATGCCCGAGGTGCTCGCCAACGCGACGGAGGCCGCTCTTCAGAGCTGGCTGGCGGAGGTCGGCGACGACATCGCGCTCGGCCAGCCACTCGCCGAACTCGAGACCGAGAAGGCGATGGTGGAGTACAACGCCGAGACCGCCGGAACACTGGTGCGGATGCTCATCGAGCCGGGCGACTCGGTCGATGTCGGCGCGCCCATCGCGGTGATCGCGGCGCCGGGCGAGACGGAGGCCGACATCGACACGCTCCTCGCGTCGGTCGGGATCGGCAGCGCGCCGGGCGGATCGGGTGCCACGGATGCGGCTCCGGCTCCGGATGTCGCGGCTGCCCCGTCGGGCGGGTCGGATGTCGCGGCCGGGGTTGCCCCGTCGGGCGGGTCGGATGTCGCGGCCGGGGATTCCCGTGCCGGCGAACCGACCCCGGCGAACGCCGACGCGCACGGCGGGAGGCTCTTCGCGAGCCCGATCGTGCGGCGGATGGCGAAGGAGCAGGGCATCGACCTCGCGGGCGTCGCCGGCAGCGGACCCGACGGCCGCATCGTGCGCCGCGACCTCGAGAGCCTCGGCGCGTCCGCGGTGGCGGGACCCGCCGCCGGTGGATCGGCCGGTGCGGTCGCCGACTTCCGGGGAGTGGCGGATTCCGCGCCCGACGAGACCGAGCCCGACCGCGGGCCGGTTGCTGTCGGCTCGGAGACGGCCACGCCGGCCGCCGACGAGGCGACGCCCGCCGTGCCGGCAACTTCCGTCGCGGCATCCGGTGCCGCAGCGGGGAGCCCGGCGAAGGCCCCCGCCCCCGCCCAGGCCGCACCCGCGACACCCGCCGCGCCCGCCGCACCCGCGAAAGCGGCACCCGCCGCACCGGCGGCCGCCCCGGGCGACACAGAGCTCGTGCCGCACACGGGCATGCGCCGCGCCATCGCCCGGCGGCTCACCGAGAGCAAGCAGACGGTGCCGCACTTCTACCTCGTCGCCGACTGCCGGGTCGATGCGCTGATGGAATTGCGGGCATCCGTCAACGCCAGCGCGCCGCGCAAGGTGTCGCTCAACGACTTCGTGGTGAAGGCCGCCGCGGGGGCGTTCAGCGAGGTGCCGGAAGCGAACGCGACCTGGGGCGACGACGGGACCACGCGCTACAGCCACGTCGACATCGCCGTGGCCGTCGCGACCCCCGGCGGACTGCTCACGCCTGTCGTGCGCGGGGTCGACCAGCTCTCGGTCACCGGTGTCAGCGAGCGGATCGCCGAACTCGCCGGCCGGGCCCGCGAGGGGAAGCTCCGGCAGAACGAGCTCGAGGGCGGCAGTTTCTCGGTGTCGAACCTCGGCATGTACGGGGTTCAGGAGTTCTCGGCCATCATCAACCCGCCGCAGTCCGCCATTCTCGCCGTGGGCGCGGCGCGGCTGCAGCCCGTGGTCGTCGACGGCCAGCTCGCGGTCGGAACGGTCATGACGGTGACGCTCTCAGCCGACCACCGGGTGATCGATGGCGCACTCGCCGGCCAGTGGCTCGGAGCGTTCGTGAAGCGCATCGAGAATCCCCTGACCATCCTCATCTGAGACAGGAACAGACCATGACAGCGCGACTGGAATCGAAGACCATCATCGTCACCGGGGCAGCCTCGGGGATCGGGGCGGGAATCGCCCGCGGCATGGCTGCGGAGGGCGCCAACGTCGTCATCGCCGACCTGAACCTCGACGCGGCCGAGGCGGTGGCGGCGGGTATCCGTGACGCCGGCGGAAGTGCCATCGCCGTGCGCGTCGATGTGACGGACGAGGAGCAGGTCGCCGCCGGGGTCGCAGCAGCCGTCGCCGAATTCGGGCGACTCGACGTGTACTTCAACAACGCGGGGCTGAATGCGCCTGAGAACTTCCTCGACATCACGAAGGCGAAGTGGGACCTGATCTTCAGCGTCAACACTTTCGGCGTCGTGCTCGGCACCCAGGCCGCGGCGAGGCAGTTCCTCGCGCAGGGAGGCGGCGGCAAAGTGGTGAACACCGCCTCGATCGCGGGCCGCCAGGGATTCCCGAGTTTCGCGCCCTACAGCGCATCCAAAGCCGCCGTCATCTCGCTGACCCAGGCCGCCGCACGCTCGTTCGCGGCCGACGGCATCACGGTCAACGCGTTCGCGCCCGGTGTCGTCGAGACGCCGCTCTGGAAGCAGCTCGACCAGGATCTCGCCGCCATGGGTCAGCCCGAGGCCGGCTTCGAGGGGATGTCGGGCGACATCCTGCTCGGCCGGCCGGCCACTCCCGCCGACATCGTGCCGACGGCTATCTTCCTGGCGTCGGGCGACTCGGACTACATCACCGGCCAGGTGATCCCGATCGAGGGCGGGATGGTGCTCGTCTGATGGCTGACCCGAAGAAGAACCTGAAGATCGCCTTCGTCGGCACCGGGGCCAACGGTGCCGGTATCGCGGCCGACCTCACCCGCGCCGGACTCGACGTCACGTTCATCGAGCAGTGGCCGGCCCATGTCGAGGCCATGCGGGAGAACGGCATCACCGTCGTGATGCCGGACCGCACCGAGAGCACCCGGGTCGAGGTGCGGCACCTCTACGAGGTCGCGGAGCTCCGGGAATCCTACGACATCGTCTTCGTCGTGGTCAAGGCCTACGACACGCGCTGGGCCTGTGAGCTGATCAGGCCGCTCGTCAAGCCCGACGGCCTGGTCGTGGGCCTCCAGAACGGCATGAGTCTCGATGACATCGCCAGCATCGTCGGCCCCGAGCGCACCGTCGGAGCGGTCATCGAGGTCGCGTCGAACATGTGGGAACCCGGGATCGTCAACCGCGAGACGCCGCCCGAGCACGCGTGGTTTGCGATCGGCGGCATCCATCCGTCCGTCGACAGCGACCGGCTGCAGGATGTCGCGGCCGTGCTCGGACACGCGGGAACCGTCGAGGTCTCCGACGACATCCGCTCGTCGAAGTGGGGCAAGCTGATCGTCAATGCGGCCGAGCTGGTGCCGTCGGCCATCCTGGATCTGCGGCTTGCCGACGCCATCCGGGTGCCGGGCATGTACGAGTTCATGCTGCAGTGCGGCAGCGAGGCGGCGCGCACAGCGGTCGCCTCGGGCAGCAGGCTGCGGCCGATCTTCGGGATGACGGATGCCGACCTCGACGACCCGGACGCGTTCGCCGAACAGCTGCTGGGCCAGGTGCTGAAGCGGTTCTCGTCGCCGACCACCCAGACGACGTCGCTGCAGGACTGGATCAAGGGCCGCCGCAACGAGGTCGCGGAGATCAACGGGCTGGTGGTCGACGAGCAGGCGAAGTTGGGCGGCTCGGCGCCCGCGAACGCGCTCGTCGTGGACATCGCGCGCCGCATCGAGGCCGGCGAGCTCGAGCGGGGCGAGGCGAACATCCGCCTGCTCGTGCCCGGTGGCGCGTGATCCGCTGCCATCGAGCGACTGGCGCGCGGGACGAACGGACGAGCGTGGGCGATGACGCAGCTCTCTGCGCCATCACGTCGGCTCATCCTCGTCCATTCGACTCGTGCGGGCGTCGCCGTGCCGGCTAGGGCAGGCGGTCCATCGCGTGCAGCACGTCGACGGCGCTCGTCAGTTCCGGGCCCCGCGCCTCGGCGGCGCCGCCTTCGGGGCCGGCCTCCGGTGTCGACTCGGCGTAGGCCTTCCGGCCCGTCACGAAGAACAGTCCCTTCGCGGGCACCGATCCGTTGTTGACGTACATGTGCGGCCGCACCGAGTCGAAGTTCAGCGAGTCGCCGGCCCGGATGACGTAGGTGTCGAACTCGAGGTGCACCGTGAGTTCGCCCGAGAGCAGGTAGGCGTACTCGTAGCCGCTGTGCCGCATCAGGCGACCCTCGACCGAGCTCGAACCGCCCGGCGCATAGGTCACGAGCAGGGGGTCGACGGGGCCGCCCGATCCGGTCGCCAGCCGCTCCCAGCGCACCCCGTTCTCCATCTCGAGCACCGGGTTGTCGCTGCCGTGCTGGATGGCCGAACGCATGCCCTCGGCCGGTTGCTCCGAAGGCGCCCGGGGCTCAGCCCGCTCGCCGGGCGGCGGCGGAGTCGCCCCCAGCAGTTCGTCGAAGGAGATGCCGAGCTGGTTCACCAGCGCATAGAGCGTACTGACCGACGGCTGCGTCTTGCCGTTCTCGACCTGCGAGATGAGGCTCGCCGAGACGCCGACCTCGGCCGCGATGCTCCGGAGGCTCAGACCCTGTTTCAGGCGGGCGGCGCGGAGCTTGGGACCCACTTCTTCGTTGATGACCCACTCCTTCGTCTCGGTACAGCGGGCGTGTCGGGGCTGCGCAGCAGTGCTGTGCAGTCAAGGTACACGTCAACAGAACGATGTCTTCGAATTCTAGAGGGTGATGTGCAAGATCTGACCGAACGGGACCCCGTCACTTCCCTCAACCGCTCTCAACAATTAAGCTAGAGTGAACACCACGTACATGCTTACTGAACCCCGACAGCGGTGTCGGGGGAGAGGGTCTTCACAATGGGAACAGCAACACGCGGAACGAACGCCGTCGACTGGGAGGAACGGGTCGACTTCGACCGCCTCCGGAGCGAACGGCTCGCCCGTCTGAAGGCCCAGCTCGCCACCTCGGAACTCGGCGCCGTTCTCGCCTTCGACTTCTCGAACATCCGCTACATGACGTCGACCCACATCGGCACCTGGGCGATGGACAAGCTCATCCGATTCAGCCTGCTGACCCGCGTGACCGACCCGATCATGTGGGACTTCGGTTCGGCCGCCAAGCACCACTCCCTCTTCAACCCGTGGCTCGACCTGACCACGGCCGAGGCCGACGCCGACCCGCACGCGCCCCACCACGGTGCGGTGAGGCCCCGCGCCGAGAGCGGCTCCCGCGCCGGCATCTCGACCCTCCGCGGAGCGTTCAGCCCCGACTCCGAGATCGCGGATCGCGTCGCTGCGAAGATCAAACGCGAACTCGAGAAGTTCGGCGTGCAAAACGAGCCACTCGGCGTCGACGTGATCGAGTTGCCGATCCTGTTCGCCCTGCAGAAGCTCGGCATCGAGGTCGTCGACGGCCAGCAGGTGTTCCTCGAAGCTCGCCGCGTGAAGACCGGTGACGAGATCTCGCTGCTCACGCAGGCTGCGTCGATGGTGGATGCGGCCTACGAAGACCTGTACGAATTTTTGAAGCCCGGCGTGCGCGAGAACGAGTGCGTCGGCCTCGTCTCGAAGAAGCTCTACGACCTCGGCAGCGAATACGTGGAAGGGGTCAACGCGATCTCGGGCGAGCGGTGCTCGCCGCATCCGCACGTCTTCTCCGACCGCCTGATCAGGCCCGGCGACCCGGCCTTCTTCGACATTCTGCACAGCTTCAACGGCTACCGCACCTGTTACTACCGCACGTTCGCGGTCGGTTCGGCGAGTTCGGCGCAGCACGACGCCTACAAGCGTGCCCGCGAATACATGGACCGCGCCATCGCCCTGGTGAAGCCTGGAGCGACGACGGCCGACATCGTGAAGGTCTGGCCGAAGGCGGAGGAGTTCGGCTTCCCCGACGAGGAGGCCGCCTTCGCCCTGCAGTACGGCCACGGGGTGGGCCTGTCGATCTGGGAGAAACCGATCTTCTCGCGGCTCGTCTCGCTCGAGCATCCGGAGACCCTCGTCGAGGGCATGGTCTTCGCGCTCGAGACGTACTGGCCGAGCGCCGACGGCTGGGGCGCCGCGCGCATCGAGGAGGAGATCGTTGTCACGGCCACCGGCTGCCAGATCATCACGAAGTTCCCGGCCGAAGACCTGCTCGTCGCCGGCAAGCGGTACTTCACGGTCGGTGGCGCGCTGCCGAACCTCCGCGACTCGCAGTCTCACCTGAACACGGCCGCGGGTCGGGGCGAAGAGGGCGCCTGATGCCCGCCACCGTCGGCTTCGTCGGCCTCGGCACCATGGGCACGGCGATGGTCGCGCACCTGTTGGCGACCGGCCATTCGGTTGTCGTCTGGAACCGCTCCGCGAAGGCGTCGGATGCCCTGGCCGCCCTCGGCGCGACGAAAGCCGACAGCGTGCACGACGTGCTTCAGACCGGTCTCGTCTTCTCCATCCTCTCGAACGACGCCGCGGTGACGGAGGTGTTCTCGGCCGACGAACTCGCCGGAGCCCCCGAGGGCACCCTGCACGTCAACATGGCCACCGTCAGCGCCGCCACCGCCACCGAGCTCGACCGGATGCACCGCGAACACGGAGTGGCCTACGTGGCAGCTCCCGTACTCGGACGCTCGACGGTCGCCGAGCAGGGCGCGCTGACGGTGCTCGCGGCCGGTGCCGACGCCGATCTCGCGCGCGCCATGCCGTACCTCGAGGCGATGGGCCGCCGCGTCTGGACGCTCGGCATCGACCCCGCCGCGGCGAACATAGCGAAGATCTCGATGAACTACCTGATCATCCATGCGTTGCAGGCGATGGCTGAATCGCTCACCCTCCTCGACGCGAACGGCGTGAGCGTCTCGACCTTCGTCGACGTCATGGCCGACAGCCTGTTCCCGGGCCCCGTCTACTCCGGCTACGGAGCCCTGATCGCCGACCGGCGCTACCAGCCGGCCGGCTTCACGACAGAGCTCGGCCTCAAAGACCTCGGGCTCGCGGAGCAGGCCGCATCCGGAGCCGGAGTCGCCCTCGCCACCGCAGCAGACCTCCGGCAGGTGTTCGAGGCGGCCATCACAGGCGGTCACGCCGACGATGACTGGTCGTCGATCGCCGAAGTCACCCGGGCCGGGTCGGCCGGCCTCCCAACCACTACCGTCAACTAGGGCGCAGAACGCCAACCCCCATGCAAAGGAGCATCACGACATGAAGGCAGCTGTCTTCCACGGCGCGAAGGACATCCGCGTCGAGAACGTCGCCGACCCCACCGACGTCGGCGCGTTCGACGTTCTGCTGAAGCCGTACTGGTGCGGCGTCTGCGGAACCGACCTGCACGAGTACGCGATGGGTCCGATCGTGATCCCGTCGTCGCCGCACCCGCTGAACGGGTCGACCGCCCCGCAGATCCTCGGCCATGAGTTCTCGGCCGAGATCGTCGAGGTCGGCCGCAGTGTCACGCATCTGCGGCCCGGCCAGCGCGTCTCGGTCATGCCGCTGCTCTTCTGCGGCGTCTGCTACTACTGCCGCCGCGGCCTCAACCACCTGTGCCAGAAGATGGCCTGCGTCGGCCTGAGCTTCGCCTGGGGCGGTATCGCCGAACTCGCGATCGTCCCCGCCAGCCACGTGAGCGTGCTGCCCGATGGCGTCAGCGACCTGCAGGGCGCGCTCGTCGAGCCCGGCGCGGTCGCGGCCTACGGGGTCGACACCGCCCAGGTGCGCCCGGGCGACTCGGTGCTCATCACCGGGGCCGGCCCGATCGGCGCGCTCGCCTCGCTCTACGCCGCCTCCCTCGGTGCCACCGTCTTCATCTCGGAGGTCAACCCGGTGCGCGCCGCCCTGGCCCGGTCTCTGGATGTCGGGGAGGTGCTCGACCCGACCCAGCTCGATGTCGCCGCCTACCTCAAAGACCTGAACGGCGGGGTCGGTGTGGATGCCGCGATCGAGTGCTCGGGCAACGAGCGCGCCCTCAACACCGCCATCGCCGCGGTTCGGAGTGCCGGCCGCATCTCGCAGACCGGCCTCCACACGAAGGCCGCCGCCATCGACCCGATGGTGCTCTCGGAGCACGACATCACCCTCTCGGGCACCTGGTGCTACCCGGTCACCGACTGGCCGCGCATCGTCGACCTGATCGCGCGCGGACGGTACCCCGTCGAGAAGGTCGTCAGCGCCCAGATCGCGATGGAGGACGTGGTCGCCAAGGGCTTCGAAACGCTGCTGTCGCCGTCGGGCGACCAGGTGAAAGTGCTGGTGAACGCGCGATGAAGGCACTGCAGTACACGGTGCAGGATGTCGCGGAGGTGGTTGATCTCGACGTGCCGGCCCTCGCCGACGACGAGGTTCTCGTCGCGGCCCGCCGGGTCGGAGTGTGCCACTCGGACATCGACCTGCTCGAAGGCCGGTACATCATCCCGTTCAGCTACCCGCTGATCCCGGGGCACGAGTGGTCGGGGGAGGTCGCCGCCGTCGGGTCGCGTGTGACGTCGTTCGCGGTCGGGGACCGGGTCGTGGGGGAGTGCGTGATCGGCGCCGACCACTTCGGCTTCTCGATCTCGGGCGCCGCCGCCGAGTACTTCGTGGCCAAGCCGTCGTGGTTGCACAGGCTGCCCGACGAGCTCTCGTTCGCCGACGGAGCGCTCGTCGAACCGTTCAGCGTGGCGTACTACGCGCTGCGGCGGGTCGGAAACGTCGACGCCAGCGACACTCTCGTCGTGCTCGGTGCCGGTCCGATCGGCCTCGCGGTGACCGCTGCCGCCTCCGCCCTCGGGGCGCAGGTCATCGTCGTCGAGCCTGCTGAGGGCCGGCGGGCGATCGCGGTGCAGTTGGGCGCGGCGTCGGCCGTGCATCCGGATGCCGCATCGGACGCCGTTCTCGCCCTGTCGGCCGGTCGCGGGGCCGACGTCGTGGTGGAGTGCAGCGGACGCCCCGAGGTGATGGCCCAGGCTCTCGAACTCGCCGGCTTCCGCGCCCGCGTCGCCTACATCGGCATCGACGTGGGCCGCCTGGCGAACGCCCGCCTCGGCCTGATCCAGTCGAAGGAGCTGACCATCACCGGGTCGATCGGTTCACCCGGTGTCTGGCCCGAGACGCTGCGCTTCCTGGCCGGCGCTCGCATCGACCTCAGCCCCCTGATCACCCAGGTCTTCGCCGCCGACGAAGCCCTCGCCGCCCTGGCTGCCGCCCACAACCCAGC
This sequence comes from Subtercola boreus, assembly GCF_006716115.1. Taxonomy (NCBI): domain Bacteria; kingdom Bacillati; phylum Actinomycetota; class Actinomycetes; order Micrococcales; family Microbacteriaceae; genus Subtercola; species Subtercola boreus. The sequence continues at coordinate 3,422,375 of NZ_VFOO01000001.1, forward strand.
CACCACGATCAAAGCGCACATCGAGTTCGCGGCCCCCACCCTCCCTGTGTGATCGAGTGGGCGGTTTGGGCCCCGAATTCTGCGAATTGGGGCCCAAACTGCCCACTCGATTGCGTTGGGGGTGAGGCCGCTCGCTATGCTCGCGAAATGACAGCTGAACGACCCCGCAGGCGGCGGTTCCCGTGGCAGGTCGTTGCTGCCGTTCTCGTGGCGGCGCTCGTCTATGCCGTTATTGTTTTGCTGTACGCGGGTGGACTGCGGGAGTCGAGCAACAGCTGCGTGCAGGTTGTGCAGGGTGATGAAAGCGACCTCGTCACAGTGAGCCTTCAGCCTGCGTCCGTGAACGCGGTCAACCAACGGCTGGAGTTTCAGCTGACGCTGTTTCCGCCGACCAGTCTGCTCGACCCCGACGGCTTCACCGCGAACCAGAAGATCAGCCTGTTGACCTTCCCTGTTGACGGGTCGAGCGTGCTGACCTTCGCGGAGGGGGAGGCCCTCGGCAGTTCGACCCAGTCCGACTATGCCAAGGGCATCGTCGAAGAGTGGCCGTTCGACAGCTACCGCGCCGACCTGACGACATTTGCTTTCACCGGCGAGGGCGACGACCGGATCGCCGTGCCCACCGAAGTGTGCCTCGACAACTCGGTGCCGGGCTGGCAGTTGCAAACCAGCCTGGTTCCCAGCAAGGATAACAGCGTCACCACGGCCGGCGGCGAAGTGCCGTTGCCCACCGTGGAGATCGTCGCCACACGCTCCGCGAGCACCGTCGCGTTCGGGATCCTGCTGCTCGGCCTGATGGCGGTCATCCCGGTGCTGGTGCTCTTCGTGGCCATCAGCGCCTACAACGGTCGTCGCAAAGTCGAGGCCACCCTCACCAGCTGGATCGGCGCGATGCTCTTCGCCGTGATTCCCCTCCGGAACTTCCTGCCCGGCTCGCCGCCGGTCGGCTCCTGGATCGACTACCTCGTCGTGCTCTGGGTGATCGTGGGCCTGGTCACCGGGCTCACCATCTACATCCTCGCCTGGAACCGCTGGGGCACCCGGGCCTCCCCCCGCGACCCCGCCCCCGCACCAGCCCCAGCCGAACCCGGCTCGCCCTGACATCCGCACTCAGTCCGGGTCGGTTAAGGGACCCATATCGCGCCCGCAGATCTAGCTTGGCGCGATTTGGGTCCCTTCGTCGCGGGCGCCGCGGGACTGGTCAGCGCGGCGTGCGCCCGATGACCGTCCAGGCGGTGGCGTCGATCGTGAAGGGGATGGCCGGGAGCAATGTGCGCGCGTGGCGCTCGAGCTCAGCACGCCGATCCGGTTCGAGGGCGACGACGTAGGCACCGGCGGGACCGATGCCGAGGGTGAAGGGGTCCCACCATTCGGCGAACGTCGGGAAGGTGATGTCGACGGTCAACTCACCCGTAGTGACGTCGGTCAGGCCGGCGCGGGTGACCATCTCCAGCATGTCTCCTTCGCCTGTGCCCCGCGTGATCTCAGAGACGGATGCCGCGGGGTCCAGATCGAGCGCCGCCTGCTGGAAGACCCCCAGAGGTCCCCGGCTGCCCTTGAAGTCCCACACGTTGGCCGCGATCCGTCCTCCCCGCCGGGTGACGCGCGCCATCTCCCGGATGGCGACCACAGGGTCGGCGATGAAGTGGATCACGAGTTGCGAGAGTGTCAGGTCGAAAGTGTCATCGGGGTAGGGCAGGGACTCGGCTCGGGCAATCTGGATGTCCGCGCCGGGAAATCGCGATCGCGCCGCGCTCACGAACGGTTCCGACGGATCGACGGCACTGACCTGGCCTGCTCCGAGCGCATCGATGAGCTCCTTCGTCAGAGCTCCGGGGCCGCACCCGACATCGAGCGCGAGATCCCCGTCGGTCGGTGCGATCGCCTCGACGAAGCGTTTCGCCAGCGGGGCCGAGAAGCGACCCATGAAGCGGTCGTAGGATTCTGCGTTCTCGAAGTGTGGGGTCATGCCCCATTGTCGCCCCAGCGGTCGCGACAGGGAAGGAGTCCGGAAAGACGGTTCAGGGCACGCGGGCGGCGCGGGCACGGGCCTTGATCGCGAGGATCACCTCGGTCTTGGCGTCGGCGTAGTCGTTCATGTCGTTCCACGGGCGGCTGAGCAGGGCCCGCTTCGTGTTCTCGTAGAGGGCGCGGTCGGCGGCGTCCCGGCGCAGGTGGTCGCGGAGCAGCAGGTACTCGTCGACGGCCGGGTCGCCCCGTTCCAGCACGTGCACGTGCACGTCGCGGGCGGGGGTGCGCACGAGGCGATGCGCGGGCTCCCGGACACGCTCGTAGCCCGCGGCCAGGAGCGTGTCGAGGTAGTCCTCTTCGGCGGTGATGTCGTCGACGACGACCACGATGTCGATGATCGGCTTCGCCGCCAGGCCCGGTACCGACGTCGAACCGATGTGCTCGACACCGACGTTCGACTCGGGGAGGGCATCCAGGATCCGCCGCCGGTGGTCGAGGTAGAGGCCCGCCCACCGGTCGTCGGGGTCGTGCAGCGAAACCGTGAGCGCCTCCGCGCCACCGACGATCTCGATGGTCGTCACGTCGGGTCGCCGCGGCGTGGGATTCGTCATGAGGTGCCCGTTTCCCTGGTGCCGGTGTCGGCGCTGGTGCCGCCGCCGTCGGTGTGAAGCCACGATCCCGTCGACTCGCGCGGCACGACGCGCACGGCACCGCGTCGGACGCCCCGTGCGGTGGTGCCGCCGATCGCCGCCACGAGTTCGAGCGCGGCCGACCGGCCCAGTTGCTCGAGGTTCATCTCGACGCTGGTGAGAGGTGGGCGCGCCTCTTCGGCGAGCAGGTCCCAGTTGTCGAAGCCCATCACGGCCACGTCGTCGGGAACGCTCCGCCGGCTCTCGCGCAGCTGGTCGAGGGCGCCCCGGGCGAGCTGGTCGCTGCCGCAGAGCAGCGCGTCGAACTGCACGCCCGATTCGACGAGGGACTCCGTGCAGCGCCGCCCCCACCGTTCGCCCCACGGCCCGAACAGGTCCGCTCCGCCGACGAGCGACAGGCCCTCCTCCGCGAGTCGCGACGTCGCTCCCGCCACGCGATCCTGCGCGGCCGAGTACGACGGGTCGCCGTTGATGAACGCGATCCGCCGCCGCCCCCGCGAGAGCAGGTGATCGACGGCCTGCCGCCCGGCGTCGAAGTTGTCGGGTGTGAACGACAGGTCTGCGGGGTCGTCGGAGGGGGCGTAGACGTACACCACCGGTACCTTCAGGCCGGCAGTGAGGGATGCCCGGGGGTTCGTCGTGCGCCCGACGACCAGCAGGCCATCCACCCTCTTCGCCAGCAGCATGCCGAGCTGGTGCCGTTCGCGGATCGAGTCACTGCGGGCATCCGCCAGCAGCACCGAGGTCGAGCCGGCACCGAACGCGTCTTCGGCGCCGAGCAGCACGGGCAGCACGAAGCGGTTGTCGAGGTCCTGGGTGAGCATGCCGATGGTGCCGGTGGTGGCGGAGTTGAGGGCCTTCGCGAAGGGGTTCGGTGTGAACGAGAGGGTGGCCGCCGCGTCGAGCACACGCTGGCGCGTCTCGGCGCGCACCTGGCTGACGCCGTTCATCGCCTTCGAGGCGGTGGCGAGCGAGACCCCGGCGAGCTGGGCGACATCGGTCAGCGTGGTCGCGCCGGTGCCGCGCTTCCTGCCGTCCATCGCCCACCTCCATCGTCGGCTCGTGCCCCGCGAACCAGCCCGGGTCTTACCGAAACCTTACCGAAAACGTCGTCGTGTCTGCACCAGCTTTCCGTCGCCACAGGGCCGAAAATTGTTCTTGACGCGGGCATCCGACCGCCATAGAGTCATTCCCGAAACTACTTTCGGTCTTTCGGTACGAAATGACCGACACCG